>CAZZIE010000087.1:0-17079 GCA_964654185.1 uncultured Spirochaetaceae bacterium
CCCGCGCCTTGCGGATGGCCCGCGCCATGGTCTCACTGCCGATCGAGACGCCGGGCTGCCCCTCGCCGGGGGCAATGCTTCCAATGCCGTAGATGATGCCGACGCGGTGCACCGGCGGCTCACTCCAGCTCGTCTCCATTCGTTGGGTGAAAGAGGCCTCTCCGGGCTGCGCCCCGTCGAGGAGCTCGGCGACTGCATTATCCACCTGGTCATCGTAGAGGAGCTCATCCACGACTCCCGCCTCCAGGGCGGACTGCGCCGTCAGGTAGGGACCGCCGTCGACGATCTCCTCGACCGAGCCGTTCAATCGGTCGCCCCGACCGTCGCGGATCATGCCGGTGAAGACCTCGTAGAGGCCGCCGTAGAGGGTTTCCAGGTTTTCCCGTTCCGCCTCCGTGGCGCCGGATTCCGAGAAGATGTTGTAGGCGCTCTTGGGCGGATGGCTCCGGATGTTGTCAATGCCGATGCCGAGCCGATCGAAGAGCCCCGCCAGGTAGGGCTGGGCGCCGCCGATACCGGTGAGGGCGACGGTACCCTGCGGATGGAGATAGATCGCATCCGCCACGCTCGCGGCGAAGGCGTAGTTCACATTGCTCACCGACTGGTAGTAGAAGACGACCTTCTTGCCGGCGGCCTTGAACTCCTGCAGAGCGGTCTGCAGCTCCTGCACGTTCGCCAGGGAGATGCTGAGGTTGTGATTCCGAAAGAGGATGCCCGAGACGCGGGGATCCTCCTCGAGGCGACGAATCTCCGCGATCACCTGAGTGATGGAGGTCGTCTCGGTGAGCTCGGCAATGCCGGGCAGCTGCCCGCCCGGAGCGCGCTCGGCGATCACGGGGCCGGGCTCGTACTCCGCGACGTACGCGCGTTCGAGGGCGGGCGGGGTGGGAAAGCGCTTCGGCGAGACGTGGATGAAGGCGCGCGCATTGCCCTGAACGTCGCCGGCTGCGGCCCCGCCGCCGCTCCCACCGTCGGTCGCCGGAGCGGCGCTGTAGCCGCCGCCGCTCCGGAGGTTGCCGTAGGAGACGCTGCCCCCAATGGTGAAGGCGCCGCCGGTGACGTCGTAGGCGCCCTCCAGGCGGAGCCCCTCCGGCGCATGGAGTGAGACGCCGACCCGGGGGAAGGTTACACCGTCGGCGGTGGTGTAATGGACGTTAGCATCGATACTGATCAGGTCTTCAAAGTCCTCCGAGAAGGCGAGGGGGCGCAGGCCGATGCCGGCGCCAACCGACACGTCTCCGGCCAGGGTGCCGTCGACGACCGCGCCGACCGAGAGGTAGTCGACGGGCCGGTAGAGGGCGCCGCCGGAGAGGCCGAGGGTGTCCGTGTCGAGGTCCTGAATGCCCGCGGCCGCCCCGAGGTAGAGGTTGCGCCCCGCTTCCATGCCGATGCCGAGGTTCTGCACGTGCCGGCCGTCGGCGTAGCGATAGGCGTAACTCGTGCCCAGCGCGGAGGAGTAGAGCGTCAGGCCCTCAATCGCCGCTTCCGCCGTCGACACGCCGGTGCCGAAGGGATAACGGTACGAGAGGGCGAACCCGTCGGCGTTGCCGACGCCGATCGCCGCAGGGTTGGCGAAGAGCGCGGCAAAGCCGTCCTCCGCCGCAATCGACGGCGCAGGCCCCGGACCCGGATCACGGGCGTCCGCGCCGTCGGCGGCCGCAACGGTCCCGACGGCACCCACTGCCAGGGCTGCCCCCAGCGCAACACGAAGGAGAAGACGAACTGTTCGATACTGCATGCTTCAGAAGGTAGTGAAGGGCGGGGACTGCGGCAACGCGGGCGCGGGTGGGGTTTCTACGCCTCCTGTTCGAGCACCCGTCTCAGAATCTCTTCATAGAGATCGATGCCCACGGGCAGAAGCTCGTCGGGGAAGTCGTAATCGGCGGCGTGGAGTGCTGCGTGGTCGGGCCCTGCGCCCAGACCGAAGAGCGCGCCGGGTGCACGCTGCAGGAAGTGCGCGAAGTCTTCGGACCAGCGGAAGGGCTCGGTGACCTCAATGAGAGGGAGCGGCCCCAATTCGGTGCTGGCGCCGGCGCCGCCACGTGCCGCGGCGCGGATCCCATCGGCCGCCGCGGGGTCGTTGACCGTAGTCGGGAAGCTCTCATCGTAGCGGACGGTGTGGTCCAGGCCCTCGGCGACGGCGACGTCGGCCACCACCTTTTCGGCGGCGGCGCACAGCCCCTGGAGATCCTCGTCGGTGAAGGCGCGGAGGGTGACCATGAGCTCCGCCGCACCCGGGGAGATGCCGAAGGCGCGCTCCCCCAGCCGGACCGACACGATGGTCGCCAGGGCCCGATCCTTCACCACCTCCGGCCGCGCCGGCAGGGCGGCGATCATCTGCATGATCCGGGAGAGTGCACCTGCAGGGTTGAGGCCGCGTTCCGGCTCGGCGGCGTGGGCGGTCCGGCCCTCCAGCGTGACGGTCATGCCGGTGGATGCAGCCGCGAAGGTTCCCGACCGACTGATCACGCTTCCAAGCGGATGCCCCGGCAGGTTGTGGAGGGCGAAAACGTAGTCGGGGCTGAGCTCCGTGAACCGCGGATCGCTCGTGACCCGGGCGGCGCCCTCGCCGGTTTCTTCGGCGGGTTGAAAGAGCAGGACGACCCGACCCCGCGGCGGCGGCGTCCCGGCCAGCCGGGAGGCGACGCCGGTGAGGATGGCCATGTGCCCATCGTGGCCGCACTTGTGGGAGACCCCCGGGACCCGGGAGGCGTGGGGAAGGTCCCGGGCTTCCGCAATCGGGAGGGCGTCGAGCTCCGCCCGAAGCAGCACCGTCGGCCCGGCTTCTCCCGACGGCGCCGCAAAGACCGCAGCCACGCCGGTACCGCCGAACCCTTCCATGATCACGGTCGGGCCGAAGCCCTTGAGCGTCTCAGCGATCCGGCGGGCAGTGTCCCCTTCGTGATTCGAGAGCTCGGGGTTCCGGTGCAGCGCGTGCCGCAGCTCGGTGATCCATTCCATATCGCGACCGGTGTCCGGCGTGGTCGGTCCTCCAGACATGGGTAGAATCTCGCACTTCCCGGCAGCCTGCGCAATCGGATGGGTGGCGCCGTGAGCATCGACCTTGCAGGAAGAAAAGGGACAGGCTACCGTGACCGCGTGAACCGCGGGAAGAAGAGGGTACGGCATGATGCTGTCCGATCGTGAGGCTTCGGGTGATCATCGAGGCGTGGCAATCCTGCCGGTCTCGAGCTTGCTCGAGGCGGGCGTGCGGGAGCTGGATCTCTATGCCGGCGCGGAGGCGGTGTTCTGGGAAACCGCCTCGCGGACCGCCTTTGCAAGCGCCTCCGCGTTGTGCGCTTATCGTCGCATGTACTTTGATTACTACTGGCACGCTGCACCGGAGCTGTTCTTGCTGGCGACGCGGGCGGGCGACGCGACCGGCCGGTCTGAGATGTCTGAGACGGAGCCGGCGGCGGAGTCTCAGGTGGTCATGGGGTACGTTTGTTCCCTTGCCGATACCCGGGCTCATCCCGAGCTCTATCGGCTCGCCCCTCACCTGTCGCTCTTTGATGATCTCTACGATGAGTTTCCGGCACACCTGCACATCAACGTGACGGCCGCCGGTCGCGGCCTTGGTCTTGGCGCGCGATTGATCGAGGTCCTGGAGAATCGGTTACAGCAGGGAGAGCTCCAGGCGCCGGGCCTGCACCTGATCACGGGCGAAGGGGCGCGAAACGTTACGTTCTATCGGAGGACCGGCTTTGTGCGGGAAGTAGCTCGGGCCCTTCCTCCCGCCGACGACCGAGAGGGGAGCCACCACGCAGGCAGCGCGCCGAGGCTGCTGTTCATGGGAAAGCCGCTGGGAAAGCGATAGGAGGAGGCTCGTGGACACATTGACCGGGGAGGAGGGACGGGCGCTGACCAGGTACCGCCGCGGTCACGGCCTTCCATTGTCCAGGCGTTCCATTGCGGCTACTACCGGCGAGGTAGTTGTTCTTCTCCCCGCCTCTTCCGCACGGCGCCGCGCCTCAAGGCTCACATGCAGCTCATAGCAGGCATCTTCGTAAGATAAGCCGGCGAGCTGCGATATGATGCGGCTGCCCCTGTCGACAAGCTTCTTGTTGGTCGGATCCACCTGAATCATCCAGTTCTCGCGGATGCGTCCGAGCATGCCCATGGAGCCGGTGCTCACGGTGTTGAAGATGAGCTTCATGGCGAGATGGTGGAACAGGCGGATGGGTGACGGTGCAACCTCCGGTTGCAGCTTGTACTGTGCACCGCTTACCACCCGTGCCGGGGAATCCGTCGTTGTGATGGCCACCACTCTTCGCTCTGAGTACGCCTCCTCGACCGGGAGATCGTAACCATCCAGGCTTCCGTCGACATCGACCCAAAGTGCCAGGGACTTTCTGGTACTCCATCGGCTCGGGTCTGCCTCGCGACCGATGGCGTATCGGTAGATCTCGGCCGCGTCCAGTGTGGGCGGCTTCGCAGCAATATCCGATGGAGCGTTCATGGACCGGTAGTCCTCTTCGGTCCAGCTAATGCCTCTCGGCTCACGCCGCAGCATCCGTAGCCACGCTTCCTGCGTATTGTAGCGGGGATCCTTGGCAAAGGACCACGAAAGCGGAGACTCCTGGTCATCGCTGGGCCGAAAGGGCGGCAGCATGAAGGTTGGCGAGCGTTCGGTAGTGTCGCTGAAGATATCCAGGAGAAAGTCCCCGGCGATGTAGGTAACCAGTCCGCCCTGCGTGTACAGGTCCGCTTCATCGGAAGCCAGTCGTGCCATGGTTTCGCGATTGGAATCGCGGGAGAGTGAGAGGACGAGTCGCGCAAACGCGTCCACCCGATCCAGTCGCGCCTGCTGCCTGTGCGCCGTCGCCGGGTCTGGAGGGCGGGCCGTTACGAGAGCCTCCTCCAGCGCGATACCCAGGACGAGCATCTCGATCGTCGTGGCCTGCATCCGGGTACTCCCGCTCAGCGCCATGGGGCCGCTGAAGAGATCAATGTCAGTGACACGCGGATCTTCAATGATGCGGCGGGATCGCTCGATCTGCTCGATGAGAAGCTCGCGGGGATTATTGAAGATGAAGAACACCGTGCAACCGCGCCGAAGCGCCTCCTCGACGGTGCCGATCACGGAGGAAGTCTCGCCCCCCTCGCTGACTGCGACCAGGATGTCCCCTTCAGCGAGCTTGAGGTCGGCAACCTGGCGCGCTCCGAACGCACGGTAGTCTTCGAAGTTCTCAACCGAGCGAATGAGCGCGCGGTCGCCACCGGTCATAATGCTGCACGCCTGATCGGCCCGGGCGGATTGCTCCATCTCGGCGTCTGCCACCGTCCCCGTGTCAAAGGCGAACCGCCACATCTCCTCAAGAGCAATTGCGAGGCGGCCGGTGCTGCCGCATCCAGAGAAGCAAACCCTGGGAAGACGATCGGAAGGTGTCGCGGTCGCGGTAGCTACGCGGTGGAGGGCCGCGATCAGCGCGTCGATTTCACGCGACAATGCCGCACGTCGAGCAACGGAAGTCAGCTCACCGTCGACCAGAAGCAGCTGTGCGATTCCCGCCGACGGATCTGCCTGAATAGAGCGGGCGAAGTCCCGGGTGAGCGGATGCCCTTGCTCTGTCGGGAGGAATCCGAGATGAAACTGCTGCTCTTCCTGGATGAATCGGCACGCCCTTTCCCGCGCCAGGGCTTGCAGTTCCTCATCGGTAGCATAATGGTTGTACTCAGCGTTGTTGCTCATCGGTTCCGACTTCCGGCGGGGACAGTTTGACACGCCATGGGACCGATGGTAGCATGCGTTTGCTGGAGTTTCAACAAACTTATGCCCCAATGGAACCGCCATCGCCAGGACAACCTCATCCGGGTCGTAGAAGCTCTGTGGCGACAGTCCGGAATCAGCAGAGCCGATGTAGCGCGGCTGCTCCGGCTCGATCGTTCGACTGTCGGAAGCTGTGTTGAGCATCTCATCACGGAGGGCATTGTTGCCGAGGGAGAACGGGGCGAAGGTGGACCGGTCGGCGGGCGACCTCCGGTTCTGCTGTCTCTCCGCGGTGAGTACGGCTACTCGATTGGTGTGGACCTGTCCGGGGATACCGTTGTGCTTCTGGCAACGAACATCGTCGGTGACATTGTTGATAATGTTGCACACCGGGAGATCATCCCGACGGAGAGGTTGGTCCCCCGCCTGGTTGCGCTCATACGCGACTTCCGGGTGCGTCTTGCCGACCGGGGCTTCTCCCGCCTTCTTTCGGTTGCCATTGGGGTGAGCGGCATGGTGGATACGGCGAAGGGTGAGATACTGCTCTCCCGGACGCTGGGAATCCGAGGTCCGTTTCCTCTGGGGCAACCACTGGCGGATGGCCTTGATGCACCGGTGTGGGTGCTCAACGACGCCGACGCCTGCGCCGTCGGCGAGCTCGAGTACGGCGCCGGCCGAAGCCTTCCGCGTGACGGTTCGGATATTCTCTTCGTGCTCGTTCGCTATCACGTCCCGGACGACATGAGACACGCGCGCCTCAACGCCGGCCTTGGTGTCGTTCTCGACGGCCGGTTGCGGGAGGCCTACTCCGGCGGTGGTAGGGAGTTCCGCTCGCCCTTCGTGCCTGCGAACTCCAGTGAGCAGTTCGCCACGGCAGAGCGGAGCCGTCGGGGAGCGTTGAAGGACGTCCGGGAACTCCAGGCGGAGTTCGCCGAAGAACTGGGGAAGTCCGTGGCATTCCTGGTGCACGCCCTCGACCTGCGGAATGTCGTTTTGGGTGGCGACCTCCTCCTGGACACCGTGGACTACGCTGTCTTCGAGGAGCGCATACGCCACCACGTGAGCAGCAGCACGGCGCGCATGGAGACACAGCCTCTGGACCTTGCCAGGCCTTACGCCGGCGAAACCGCCGTGTCATTTGGCGCCTCGGCAGCGGCTGTTCGCCGCATGTTCCGCAATCGGGTCTTTCCCCTTCTCAACGAAGAGCACACACCCGGATAGCGCGCGGCGTTCATACGGTTCAGCCGCGGCGTGCATGGGGGAGCCCGATTGCGCGTGGGGAGGCGGGGTGTGAACGAGGGCGGCCGCCGCGTCGTCGGCGGCGGGAAGGAGTATTCAACTTGTGGCATTGGTAGACGCACTGACAACCACGCTCACCCTCCGCACACCTTTCGCCATTGCCCACGACGCATACGCTACAAGAGAGACCGTTGCGGTGCTCTTCAAGGGGCGCAACGCAATTGGGCACGGCGAGGCGCCGGTGGTGCCGTATTACGGCGTGACGGCGGAGCTGCTGGCGACCGACGTGCTCGCCCTGGTGAACAGGCATGAGGGCACTCTCGCAGAATTGAGTCTGTCGGAAAGGTTGTCCGACGCTGAGCTCACGGTGGCGGCCCTTTCTGCGTGCGCAGCGGTCGAAGCTGATGAAGGCGCTCACCTCTTCTCCCGCGCCGCCGTCTCAGAAGCCGTTTCAGACTGGGCCGCGCGAGCAACCGAGGTGCGTGTGAGCGATCTCCTGGGGCTCCGCCCGGTCTTCTCAACCAGGAGCTCCTTCACCATTGCAGAGCGCGATCTCGAGGAGGCCCGATACCTCACGTTGCGCGCTGCCGAAGCGGGCGCTCGGCTCTTCAAGGTGAAGTGCGGCTTTCCCGGCGACGCGGAGCTTGTTGCCGCGGTTCGGGAGGCGGCCGCAGATGCCGGGGCGCAGGAGCCGGCTCTCTGGGCGGACTGCAACGGCGGCTGGAGCGCAGAGACGGCGGTTACACACGCGCAAGGACTGGTCGACCAGGGGGTGACTCTTATCGAAGAACCCGTTCTGCACGATCTTTCCGCCCTGCAACAGATCGCGAGCTCCGTCGCCATTCCCGTCATTGCGGATGAGTCGGTCCGGAGCGAGGCGGATCTGGAGCTTCTTCTATCACAGGCCCCGGACGCTGCGGGGTGCGTTCTCAAAGTAGCGAAGCACGGCGGTCCCCTCACGACGGCGCGAATGCGTCTCCGATTACAGGAAGTCCGTGCTCACTACATGGTGGGGCAGATGGTCGAGAGCTCGGTAGGCACCGCCTGGGGGCTCCTTTTCGCGGACGGCGCCGACTGGGTCGACCTTGATGCTCCCGCTCTCATTGTGGAGGACCCTGCAAGCGGTGCGTTCGGGCAACCGGGCTTCTTTGGTCTCTCTTCAGAGGGGAGGCGGATCGGAATCGGTGCACAGTGGTCACATGCCCTGGCGTCCGAATGAGAACGGCGCGGGGTAGTCGCGTCCGGCCTACAGCGACAGCGCGGCTTCGTGAAGCTCGTGGCGGAATCGTTTGATGGCGTCGGCGGTCTTCTCCCGACCGAAGTGAACGCGATTACTGAGTGCTACTACGAGGAGGTCGTGAACAGGATCGATCCAGAAGCTCGTCCCGGTGAAGCCGGTGTGGCCGTAGGAGCTCCGCGAGAAGGCCCGGCCGCCGGCAGCATCCGGGCTGTTCAGCTGAACTCCCAGGCCGCGGCGTTGCGCCATTCCGTCTGTATGGGACCGGGTCGCCGCCTCCACGAGAGCCGGCGCAATGAGCTGGACCTGCCCACCCCCAGGCCTACGTCCCCGACCGTCTCGGCGGAACACGTCGGCGAGCGCCACAACCTCATCCAGCGTAGAGAAGAGGCCTGCGTTACCGGCAACCCCGCCCAGGCAATATGAGCTCTCATCGTGCACCTCGCCGCGGAGCCATCTGCCGCGCCAGGGGCACCACTCGGTGGTCGCGCAGTCCTGTATTGTCTCAGGAACCGGCGCAAACCGGGTATGGCGCAGTCCCAGGGGGTCTGCCACGAGACGGGCAAAGAGCTCATCAAGTGGCTCTCCTCCCGCCGCCGCGAGAACTTCCCCCAGGACCTGAAATCCGGTGCAACTATAATCCACGGAAGTGCCCGGTGAGCATTCCGGAACAATGCGCAGAAGATGCCTGCGCGCTACATGACGCGTCACGGTCTGGGAATCCGGAAACACATGATGTAGAAGGGGAACTGCAGGGAGCCCTGCGGTATGCGTCAGTAAGTGTCGAAACGTCACCGCCTTCAGGCTCGGTGGCAACTCCCGCAGGTACGCGTCGATCGGCTCGTTCAGGTCGATACGGCCCTCGTCGACCAGTCGAAGCGCCACGAGCGTTGTAGCGAGCGGCTTGGTGAGCGATGCGACATCAAAGAGGGTGTGGTCACTCAGAGGCTCCCCACGAGGCTCCACTTGCCGGAGACCGAAGGCGCGCCGAAAACGAATCTCATCTTCCTTGAGGACGGCCACGGCAACCCCGGGGAAGGTGTGTCCCAGATGCGAGGTAATCACGTGGGTTAGTGCATCCATACAAGTGCTCCGCCTCTATCATTCTACCCGCCGAAAAGAACATTTGACACACGGCAGAGGCGATGGTAGCATGCGTTTGCAGGAGTTTCAACAAACCGCCCACTGGCATGTACCTCTATGGCGGCGCGCCGTTGGTGCGTTGGAGGGACACACAAAAGGAGGAATGACCATGAAGAAGCTATTGGTCATGGCAATGATGGTCGTGATTGCGACGGGAGCCTTCGCAGCCGGCCAGGTTGAGGAAGAGACACCGGACAAGCTCGTGTATCTGACCCCGTCCTGGGGTGCACCCTCCGATGAACTGGTCAACGAGTTCGAAGAGGAGACTGGAATCCAGCTCGAGGTTGCGACAGTTGACATTGATACCAGCCGCAACCGCGTTCTTACCGCGGCTGCAGGACAAACCAATGCGGCAGACGTCATCTTCGTGAGCGCCGACACCTACGCCGCGTTCCAGAGCGCCGGTGCCATTGCCCCCCTCATGGACCTTGCGAGCGAAGAGTTGCTGTCGACAATGACGGGTCTGGACCAGTTCGTGATCGGAGATGAGCTGTGGGCGGTGCCCCTGTACCAACAGATGGTCATGATCGACTACGACACGGCCGCTCTCGAAGAGATCGGCTGGACCGCCGACGACATTCAGACCTGGGATGACTTTGAAGAGGCCATGGTCCTCATGAAGGAGCAGGGACTGTATGACTACCCCTACGCCGCAGGCGTTCGCTCGTGGACATGGTTGCTTACCGCGCTCTCCAGTGGATCAGACTACTTCGATCAGGACAACAATCCGCTCTTTGACGATCCGAATGATCCGGCTTACGCCGCGTTCGAGCGTGTCCTCGGCTTCTTTGAGAAGGGACTCATCTCGCCCGAACGACTCACCGAGCCGAACGCGCACCCGCAGTTCTGGGGCGGCCGAGCCGGCTTCCACCAGTCCTGGCAGGGCGGCCTGGTCATTGCCAATGACCCCGAACGAAGTGAGGTTGCGCCGAACGCCAATTACCTGCTGCTCCCGGAAGAGCACTTCACGTGGCTGCTGCCGGCAGGGCTGACAGTAAGCGCCTATACTGATTACCCTGACGCGGCCATGCAGCTGATCGAGTTCTTCACACAGTCCGGAATGCAGAACTACCTATTCACCGCCAACGGCCTTTTTCCCGCGAACAAGGACGTATTCACGGAGCTTGGCAACTCCGGTGCTGTGGACGGCTGGGATGTCATGCAGGAACAGGCCCAGTACATCAAATCGATCCCCTACGATCAGCCCTGGTATCTGGAGTTCCAGCAGGAAATCGAGCAGACCATGCTCCGCGTTGCTCGAGACGAGCAGACCACGGATGCAGCCTTGAAGCATCTCGGTGACTATGCGCGCGAGTTGAAGGCGGAGTACGAGTAGGAATGCCTTCCATCTTCGGAAACGGCCGGGGTGATGAGGTCACCCCGGCCGGCTCCGGCTCCACTCGAGCGTCAGCGGAGCTACCGGAGCCTACCATCCCGTCCCAGAGAGGCGGCCTCCGCGGACGTCTGGCCAAGTGGCTGGACAACGAGCGAGTTCTCGCCTACACGATTCTCGTACCCGCGGTTGGGCTGGTGGTGGCATTCGGCCACTTCCCGGCACTCTCGTCACTCCGTCTCGCCTTCATGAAGTACAACATCAAGCAACCAGGGCGTGAGGCCTTCATTGGTCTGGAGAACTTCTGGACCGTTCTCACCGACCCTAACTTCCACGCTGCACTTGTTCGCGTTGCGTACTTCATGGGTCTGGCTCTGATACTGGTGATGGGGGTCGCGCTCTTCTTTGCCCTGGTACTCAACGAGAAGTTCAAAGGCAGAGGGATCATTCGTACCATTGTGATCATACCCTGGGCAATTCCCCCGGTGGTCTCCGGTCACATGTGGAAGTGGATCTTTAACGGCGAGTACGGCGCCCTTAACGGTCTGCTTCTGCAAGTCGGCATCATTGATCAGTACCAGTTCTGGCTCTCCGACCCGCTGACGGCTTTGTCGGCTGCCTCCTTTGTATTTGTCTGGCGCTTCGTACCCTTTGTGACGGTCCTTTTTCTCGGCGTGCTCCAGTCTATTCCGCAGGAGCTCTACGAGAGCGCTGCGGTGGACGGCGCGAGTACGTTCCGGCGCTTCTGGCACATAACATTGCCATCACTGGCAACGATCGGGGCAATTGCCGTGGTTCTGACGTTGATCATGTCATTCAACGTCTTCGATGAGATATATGCTCTTACCGGCGCCACCGAGGTCACCCGAACTCCCATGATCTACAACTACGAGACGACGTTTATTGAGGGACGCTTCGGCCGGGGAGCGGCCATGGCGTATCTCACCGGGTTGATCCTCTTCCTCCTCTCTCTTGCGTATATGCGCATGTCACTCAAGGAGCAGGATGTATGAGGGGATTATCTGCTTCGCTCTTCGGGCGCCGCTCCCTCTACAACCGAGGGGCCGGTAAGAACTACATCTTCGCGACGATTCTCGTCCTATGGAGCGTAGTTCCTATTCTCTGGGTGGTGATCTCTTCGATCTCGCCCCGCACGGAGCTGTACTCGGTGCCGCCCAATTGGATTCCGGAGAATCCCACTCTTCAACCGTATCGCACCGTCCTGATCCAGGGAGAAGGCTTCCGTGGAGGTGAGACAGAGGGTGCGGCCCGACTCATTCGAACCGGCCTTCTCAACTCAACGATCATCTCACTCTCGACCACTGCTCTGGTCATGCTCGTTGCCCCTCTCCTGGGATACACCTTCGGCAGACTCCGCTTTCCAGGTCGAAGGTTCTTCTTCTTTTTCGTTTTGGCGCTCATTGCGTTGCCGGGCTGGCCCATCATCATCGGTCTGTTTCCCATCATGGCGAGTCTGCAACTCCTGGATACGAAATTCGGGCTGGTCCTGCTGCTCTTTACCTATCGCATACCATTTGAAATGTGGTTCATGACTGGGTACTTCCGGATGGTCCCCTCGGAGATCGAGGATGCCGCCCGAGTGGATGGTTGTACGCGTCTGCAGGCGCTCTACAGGATCGTCATCTTCATGGTTCAGCCCGGAATCATCGCGGTATCGATCATTTCCTTCCTGCACAGCTGGAACTTCTTCCTGCTACCCTTGATCATGGCCTACACGCTGAAATCGAAGCCGCTAACCGTTACCATTACGGAGTTCATTGGGCAGTACTTCGTGCATTGGGACCTCATGTCCGCGGCAACAGTCATTGCCATAATCCCGCCCCTCATCATGGTGCTGTTGTTTCAGCGGTACATTGTCAAAGGGCTCTCAGCCGGTGCAATCAAATAGCCTCAGCACGCTCACGGCGCAGATGATCCCCTCTCCGTGCACCGTAGTGGATGGTGTCGGAGTCTTACCGGTTGAGGCCGCGCCCGCACCTGCCGGCCTTCGTAGGTACCGGCTCGGAGATCCACTACCGCCACCCGTTACGGCACCGCCCGACGACCCGCCGGCGGTGCTCAGCGCCTCCGATCCGCCGCCCGAGTCCTTCACGCTGCGTATTGAGCAGGATGCTATACTCGTTTCTGCTGCGGACGATCGGGGCCGCCTGTACGCGGTCCAGACTCTGCGACAACTGTGTGCCCTGTCGAAGGATACCGGATTACCCTGCGGTCGAATTGAAGACCGGCCGGTTCTCGCAGACCGCGGCTATATGCTGGACATCAGTCGCAATCGCGTGCCGACCCGGGACTATCTGGAGAAGCTTCTCGACGTTCTGGGGCTGCTGAGATACAACCACCTTGAGCTCTACCTGGAGCACACCTTCGCCTACACCGGTCATCGCGATGTGTGGAGCGGCTGGTCACCCCTCACGGCGGATGATGTGCGGTGGCTCGATCGGGAGGCCGCGGCCCGGGGCATTGAGCTCGTGCCGAATCAGAACTCCTTCGGCCACATGACGCGGTGGCTCGAACACGATTTCTATCGCCCCCTTGCCGAGGCGCCGGACGGATTCATCGATCCCTGGGGGCAGCATCGTGACTATCCCTTTTCCCTGTCTCCGGCGGCGCCGGGTGTTGACGCGCTCCTCGCGGATCTCTACGACCAGCTTCTGCCCAGTTTCGCCAGTCGACGCTTCAACGTTGGTCTTGATGAGACCTTCGACCTGGGGCAGGGCTTGAGCGCCTCCTGGGTCGATGCCGAAGCGCAGCGCCTCGCGGCCGACACCGGGGCCAATGCTGCGGAGCCTGGGGTGGCGGGGGCGGTGCCTGCGGCGGACGTCCGGACCGCCGCGAAGGGGCGGGTGTACCTGGACTTCCTGAAGCGCATCCACCAACTGGTCGCTGAGCGGGAGCGGCGAATGCTCTTCTGGGCGGACATCATCCAGAACCATCCGGAGCTGGTTGGAGATGTGCCGCGGGACGCTGTCGCCATTGAATGGGGCTACGAGGCTGATCACGACTTCGACGGCCGCTGCCGCCGCCTCTCTGAGGCGGGGCTTACGTTTCTGGTGGCTCCGGGAACATCGGCGTGGAATAGCACCGGCGGTCGGTTCGAGACCGCCCGGTCGAACATTGCCGCTGCAGTTCGCGCCGCGCAGACCTACGGCGCGGCAGGCATGCTCCTCACCGACTGGGGGGACAACGGGCACATTCCCCCGCCGGTCGTTTCCTACCCGGCAATTGCGCTGGCGGCGGCATTGGCGTGGCAAGGCACCGGAGCTCATGCGTCGCCGGATGTCTTCTCCTGGCTGCGCACCTTTGTTCTCCGGGATGAGGATGGCCATCTGGCCGAGGGACTGAGACTCTTGAACACTCTCGACATACACGAGCCGCGGGAGGTTCCCAATGCATCGATCCTTGGCGTCGTGTTGCTCACCGTCGACAAGGCTGCTCACGTCGGGCTGCCTGAACGTACAGCGCCTGACACCATACGGGCACTGGAGGAGCAGGCGCGCCGCGCGCGGAGTATCCTTGCGGCAGCGCAGCCGGTCGATCCTGAGGGAGAGCTCCAGAAGGAAGAGTTGCTCTTCTGCGCCGACCTGGCCCTCTTTGCCGTGGATGCTCTGCGCCGGTACACGCCCGCGCCTGAAGAACAGCTGGGCGCAACCCCTTCTCACCGGCGTCTGCGGCAACGTCTCGAGCACCTCAAAGCCCAACTCGCGGCGCTGTGGGTGCGGCGTTCCCGGCGCGGCGGTTTGGAACACAGCCTCTCGATTCTCGAGGCGGGATTGAAACACGTGGAGTCATTGAGGAGCGACCAATGACGGACAACCAGGGTGGTGTTCTCTTCGGCCTTGAGGCCATGTTGAAACAACCGACGGGCGCCGGGGTCCTGAGTGTGGATGGACGTTCCCTCCCTATGGCGAAGGCCCTCGATCAGCTCCGCGGCAAGCGAGTCGCCTTGCTCGCGCACCCCGCGTCGGTTGATCATGAGCTGCGCCATTCGGTGGACCTCCTTCTGGCAGGAGCCGATGAGCTGGGCTTTCGTGTGACGGCACTTCTCGGACCCCAACACGGCATACGTGGCGAGAAGCAGGACAACATGGTGGAGAGCAGCGACTTCACCGATGCGGCTACCGGACTTCCCGTATTCAGCCTCTACGGCGAGACGAGGCGGATAACACAGTCAATGGCCCAATACTTCGACGCTCTCCTCATCGATTTGCAGGATGTCGGCGTTCGGGTCTACACGTTTCTCACGACCCTGGGCTACATCCTGGAGGACTTCCAGCAATGGCCGGGGAAGGAGATCTGGGTCCTCGATCGGCCGAACCCTGTCGGGCGCGTTGTTGAAGGGCTGACCCTGGAGAACGGATGGGAGAGCTTCGTCGGCATTGACAGAATACCCATGCAGCATGGCTTCACCCTCGGGGAGTTCGCTCGCTGGTACCACCGCACCCGAGAGCTTGCGAGTACGCTCACGGTGGTGCCAATGGTGGGGTGGGATCCCTCGGATAGCTCCAGGGCATGGCCGGCCGACCGTGTATGGCTGCCGCCGAGTCCCAACATGCCCGGCGTACATACTGCTCGTGCCTATCCCGGGACGGTCATGATCGAGGGAACGACCCTGTCGGAAGGGCGCGGCACTACGCGCCCCCTTTCGGTTGTGGGCCACCCGGAGGTGGATTGGCAGCGGGTCCTTGCAGCAGTTGCCGAGCTGGATGCCGATTGGAGGTCGGAGATGGGCGAGGCCGGCCCGTCGGGGTCGGGTGTCCGGGAACCTCAAGATGATCGTGCCGGCGGCAAGAGCTTCGGCCACATACCGGAGTGGCTTTTCGGATGCCGGGTGCGGCCGGTGACGTTCCAGCCGACCTTCCACAAGCACGCCGCCACGCCGACGCCGGGTATCGATATCATCGCCGAAGGCCGCTTCTACGACCCACGGCAATTCTCGCCGTATCGACTCGTTGCGGCTATCCTCAAGTCGATCCGCTACGCCCATCCCGACCTGAAGCTCTGGACGGACCCGCCCTACGAGTACGAGTACGAGAAGACGCCGATTGACGTCATAACCGGGGGAATACGATTTCGCGACTGGGTGGACGATTCCGGCTCAGGCTGGAGCTCGTTCGAGTCAATGCTCCGGGCGGATGAGGATGCCTGGCGGCGTAGAAGCAACGACCACCACATATACTGATCCAAGCCTCTCCTTTTGGGCCGAGGCTTCGCGCCCCACCTCCTGAAGTCCGGCAGCCCGCCGGCTGCGCTCCCTAGGCCGCCAAAAAACATAAGAAACCCCCGCCGGATGGGATGTGGGTTTTGCCGGCGGGGGAGGCCGGGTCTCGAGGCCGTTTGTGCTGAAACATCGCGGGGCGCCGCGGGGTGAGGACGCCGTGCATGACGGTCGCCGCAAATCACTGGCGCCCGCCCGTTCCGTTACTGCGTCAGACTGAAGTCCTCCGTGACGATTTCACCGGCGGCGACTTCGACGTCCTGGGGTCCATCAACCGGTGCGCCGCCGACGTAGCCGTCGCTGTCGTATACGGCGACGTAGAGGTCGTAGGTTCCCTCGGCCAGATAGGGCAGGACGTAGTCGGCGCTGCCGTCGCCATCCTCATCCTCCAGGGTGGAGCTGGAGACGGCGCCGGGGAAGCGCGACTCCTCTGCCTCGGGGTCGGCGTGCTCCTGGTCGGTGTAGGTGCCGTCTTCGTAGGCAAGGACCGTGTAGCTCATGTCCGCTGATAGCCCCGTGACGGTCCCGGTGATCTCTCCGGCCTGGTCGTCTACTACCAAACGAATTGTCGGCTTCAAAATATCCATGCCACCTCCAGTTGCTACAACCGATCGACGAGCGTCGAAGTCGGCAGTGATCGTGACGTCGCCGTTCTCCGGGACCGTGAACGCCGGCGCGGTGAGTTTGACGCCGGTCTGCGCTCCGCTCGGGACAAAGAGGGGTCGGTCGGTGCCGTCCGTGAACTCTCCATCATCATCGAAGGCGATGTAAGAGCCCGGGTTGCTGGGCTGCCCGCCGCTGCGGTCTGCAGCCGCCACGATGAGTCGGATCTGCAGGCTGTCGTAGTCGCCGGCGGGAATGTCGAAGGAACCGAGGGACTCGAAGTTCCCCTGGGTCAGCGCAAGGAGATCGTAGGGATTATCGGGGTTGTCCGGATCGTAATCGTCCACCGTGAACCACTCACCGTCTTCGTCATCCGAAACCCGGTATTCAATGGTTTGAATGTTGATGTAGACCCCGGTGACGTTCGGGTCATCCAGGGGAGCGTCCGTGAGGTTCAACCGGACGGTTCCCGTTGTCTGGGCGGAATCATCCCCGTCGGGACCGAACAGATTCGAGCAGGCTCCTGATATGATGTGAACTGTCAATCCCCGACACGCTTGTTTGTTGTGTCTTCATCG
>CAZZIE010000088.1:0-16960 GCA_964654185.1 uncultured Spirochaetaceae bacterium
CACGCCGTCCAGACCGATGCGTCGCATGTCATCGGCAAGCCACTCGGCGGCGCGGCGAATCTCCCCGGCGAAGGCGGGGTCGGTGCTGACGCTGGGGATCCGGGTCAGATCCTCCAACTGAGCGAGGAACCGCTCGGCGTTGGTTCCGGCGTATTCGAGGGCACTGGCCATTCACTCCTCCTTGCGGCCGTTGAGTACCGCGAGTATACCGGGGGAATGCGCCGTCGGACCATCCGCTTGCGATCGCTCAGGGACTGCGGAGGCCGTGCGGCGCGGTCCGTCGGCATCGATCCATGAACTACGCCAGGGCGCTCTCGAGGAGATGGATGCGCCGCTGGACGGGATCGACGCGCAGGGGCACGCCGAGCGGAATGATGAACTGCGGATCGGTGTGGCCGATATCGACATTGCTGACGATGGGCATGTCGGTTCTGCCGAACTCGCGGGCGATGATCCGGAGCAGGGCATCGTCGAGGCGCTCCTTGTCTGCGGTTGAGTAGCCCATGGGGCGCCCGAGGAGAACCGCCGCGGCGTGGTCGAAGGCGCCCTGCATGCCGTAGTTGCGGAGCATGTAGGTGACCGATTCGACCGGCGGGGCCTCCTCCGAGGTTTCGAAGAAGAGCACTTTGTTGCGGAAGTATTCCCGCGGGGGCCAGTAGGGGGTGCCCTTCATCATCTCCAGCACCTCAATGCAGCCGCCCCAGGCGTCGCCTTCGGCTGCGCGGTCGCCCTGGAGCCACCGCCACCCGGCGGTGTTCTCGTGAAGCTCCTTCACCTTGCCGACGTTGGCCGGGTCGGCCCACGACGGTGCGACCAACCGTAGCGGCGGGGTCTTCGCGGCGGCGCCGGCGGATGCAGAGAGCCGCGGCCCGCCCGCGGCTATGCCTGCGCGGCCGCGGGCTCCCGGGCCATCTCCCACATGGGGAGGTTCACCACCGGGAGGGTCGCCGTCTTGAGAACGGAGAAGCCGAAGCGCTCGTACAGTCGGACGTTGGCCTCCGTTTCCGTCTCCAGGTAGACCGGCACGCCCAGGGAATCCGCGTGGGAGAGAAGCGGCCGGAGCATGCGCCCGCCGATGCCCTGACCCTGGTTCTCCTGCCGCACCCCGATTATCTGCAGATAGATGTAATCCCGGCCGTGCATGTGCGCCTCCATGTCCGCCGGCAGCGCCTGGAAAATCGGTTCCATGGCGCGGAGGAGCTTGAAGCCCATCCGGAAGCCGACGGACATGCCTCCGCAGAGGAGTGTCCGCCAGCCGGTCATCTTGGCCCATTGGCCGGGGACGAAGGCCATGGCTCCCTCGAAGGCGTCGGAGGAGGCGAACACCGATCCATACCGGAGGCAGTAGCGCGCCGGCATCTCGAAGGCCGCCTGGCTTGCCGCGGGTGTCACGCCGGTCTCGCCGAAGATCGCCTTCCAGAGGGGATCTTGCGAAAAGGCGTCGGTAAAGAGCGCCGCCACTCGGGGAACATCGGTCTTGTGGACTTGTTTCAAAGCGGAGAATGGTTCGGTCATTGCGCCCTTCCTTGTCTGGTTGCCGAGAGCTCCGACTCGACTCCGGCACCGTTTCCGCGCGGGTCCGGTCCGGCCCGGCTCACGGCTCGAAACTACCGTTGAGATAGCCTCGGATCGAGTCTACTTCATCTTCTTCAATGAGTCCCGCAAGCTGCGCCACCTGTACGGTGAACTCGCCCCTTGCCCAGGGTTTGGCCGTGACGAGCCGGCCGTCGACGACGATGTTCTCCGGGACGTAGTGTGCCTGTTCGAAGAGGGGTTGTGCCGTCGCGACAACTTCGTCGGGGGCGCCGCAGGAGGAGTGGCCGGTATGGGTGCACCGCCTGCCGTCGAGCAGCCCCGCAGCAGCCATGAGCCAGACACCGTTGCAGATTCCTCCGACCACGGCTTCATTCTCGTCATGAGCCGTGCGGAGGAAGCTCTTGAGGCTCTCATCGTGGATTGCCGCAGCTACATCTCCCCCGGTGATGACAATGGGGTTGTGCTCGGCAGGAACAGCGTCGGAGATCGATGCATTCGCCGCGAGAGTAAGCCCCTCGACCGTCCGGATCGTTACCCCATGGGTTCCGGCGACCAGGACCGTCGGGTTGGTGCTCTGAAACAGTGAGAGGAAGTCCATGATTTCAGAGAGAGAGCACTGGTCGTAGAGAACGACCGCCGGGCGCGACGCCATGCGCACCTCCTTCGTCGATTGCCACATGTCACTGTCGGCTGATTGGCGGCATTGTAGCGGCAACCGGTGGGGCGGGCAACTCCAGGCTCGCGGGGAGCCGCTGACGCCGGCAGTTGCCGCGCCGATGGGTGGGAACCACTGCCTCTACACTGCCCGCAAGCAGTTCCGGACTTCCCGCCCCGCACCAGCGTGATACAATTCCTCAACGCCGCGACAACCGGACGTAATAACCTGCCGCGACAATCTGACGCGACAACTTGATCGGAGGGTCCTGTGGATTCAGCTGGGGAGCGCATTCACTCGGTGGATACCATGAAGGGCATTGCTGTTGCAGCCCTGGTCTTTCTCCACTGCGCGGTCTACTACTACGGCAATCTGGACAGCGTCGACATTGAGAATCCGCCGCTCCTGATTGCGGTGATCGGGGTCGTGGTTCTATGGGGCGGGCTCTTTGCGCTCATGTCGGGGTGGGTGAACACCTATCGGTATGAGCAGCGGCGACTCTTTGCGAGTCCTGATTCAGGGAAGATGCCAACGGCCCGGCGACACGGCGTGCCCCATTCAACGAAGCGCCTGTTGCTGGTGGGCGTGGGCATCGTTCTCATACATCTGGTGTATAACACCCTTGGGTCGCCGACGGCCCTCGACTTTCACACCTTCAACCACCAGTACTCGCTCATTCCACACCTCCTGCGCAACGGGGAGGTGGTTCTCAGTCCGCGGCGGCTCGTCCAGGGGACGGCGCTGCAGATGATAGGCGTGAACCTGATGGGACTGGCGCTGTTGCTCCCGCTTCTCGCGCGTGCGCGCCGGGCGGTGCTGATCTGTGTGGTGGCCGCGTGCGCCTTTATGGCAACGGGCCTGCTTCGGCTGGCGCTCTTCCCGGTGTACCAGGGCCTTCTCGACGGCGGGCGCTACGTGGGGGCATTCTTCCTTGCACCCTTCGCCTCCGAGCCCTACCCGGTCCTGCCCTACTTCAGCTTTGCCCTCATGGGCGCCGCCATGGGATTCGCCATGGCACGGCGGGGATCCCTGTCCTGGCCGTTTGCTGTGGTTGGCGCCGGTCTGGTCGGGCTCGGCGCCGTTGGCCTTGCGGTCTTCCCCACGAACCTCCATGAACCCGGGCTCTTCTGGTTTGCCAAGGTCTTCTTTGAGCTCGGTACCTTCACGCTCATTGCCTGGGCCCTGATTGCGGTGGCCGGCGCGGGGCGCCGGCGTTGGCACATCTTTCAGCGGACTGCCCGGATGAGCATTACCGTCTTCATTCTGCAGACGCCCCTCTCAGAGGCCTTCGCCGCGGCGCTCACCGCCCTGATACCCGGGTGGAACGCGACCCTGGGTGTGACGCTCCTCTTCGCCCTGGCGAACACGGCGCTGTGGATGGGGATTGTGGCGCTCTGGAGCCGGGCGGGATATCGATTTACCGTCGAGCACCTCTGGGTCACGTTGTTCCCGGGGTCGACGAAGCTGCAGGGAGTGGCCGGCGCACAGCGGACGTCCCGGGCGCGGTCGGCCGTCGGGGTGTGAAAGCGTGAGGCCGGCGCCGGCAGCGCTACCGATCCACCCAGTCCCGGGCAAAGAAGTCCATGGAGACGCCCGCGCGCCTCTCGGCACCGGCCCGGCTCTCGGCACCGGCCCGGCTCTCGGCACCGGCCCGGCTCTCGGCACCGGCCCGGGCGGCGCCGTCGCCGGTCTCACCAAAGAGCGGATATCGCTGCGCCAGGGTCGGGCTCAGCTCTGAGACGCGGTGATAGGCGCGGCGCGCCTCATTCTGGTCACCGCTCTCCCAGTATGAGTAGGCAATGCCCAGAAGGACCCGGGCGTTGTCGGGGTCCTGCGCTCGCGCCCGTTCCAGGTACTCCCGGGCACGTTCCTCCTCGCCGCGAAGACTCAGCACGTTGGCCTGGTTGATCAGAGCCGGTACGTACTCCTCTTTCGCCAGGGCGCGCTCGAAGTGAAGGCCCGCCTTGTCGACCAGCCCGTATGCTGCGTAGAGGATCCCGGCTCGATTGTGGACGAAGGGTGAGTCCGCGGTGGTCGGGTCGTCCAGCAACTCCGCGACGAGCGGTTCGAGCTCCGCCTCGCGGAGTGCGCCGATCTGCGTGTTCGTTGCCCGCTCGACGGCGGCGCGCTCCGGTGCCGCCGGTTCGGCGTCGGTCCGGGGAGAAACCGGTGCGTACGCCTCCCAGGCTTCCCGGGTCGTGAAGAACCCGGCGGTGCCGTCTCGATTGCCCCGGCGCCACTGCAAGCCTCCCTCCTGCCATGCGCGAAGGAACCCCTCCGCCAGGAGGGTCGTCTCGACGGGCATCCACACCGTACCGCCGCGGAGAATGAAGCTGTCCGCGGAAGTGAACAGGGTATCCAGACTGTCGGGGTCGAGGCCGGAATCGAAGGCCATGAGAATGTGCCCGGGAACCGTAATGAAGGCGGTCCGCACGCCGGAGGATTCGAGAATGGTGGCGTAGAGGACGGAGAGGTCGTCGCAATCGCCGGCGCCGTGTACCATCGTCTCCACCGGGAAGCGGAGATAGTCGATCGCGAAATCATCCTGCGAGAGCGCCTCGTAGGGGGAGTTCGGATCGACCGTGTAGGTGATCCCGGCGAGTCGCAGCGCCTCGAAGGCGCGCATGCCGGAGACGACGTCTTCCGTGAATACCGGCGTCGAAGGCGGGCCTCCCGCGGCGAGCACCCGGGCGCTCCAGCGCAGGATCTCCGGATCGGAGACGTTCATGAACGCGCCGACCCGGCGGTCATCCGTCCACTGTATGGCGTTTCGGTTCAGCACGCGCAGCTGCCGGCTCACGGCGGCCTCATTGGACTCGGACCCGCGCCGGTATCTCGCCTCAACGCGGAACGCCGCGATGCGGCCTTCACCTTGATCCAACACCGCGGATGAAACCGGCGCCGCGAATACGAGCTCCGCCGACTGCCCGGCGGCGAGTGATCGCGGGGCATCTGCGACCCGGGTGTCGGTCAACCCGTCCACGGTGAAGGCGATTTCCAGATCGCTCACAATGCCGGTTCCGGTGTTGACGACTGCGCCACGGCCGAACGGCTCCGTCTCGTACGCACCGTGGAGCGTCGGATAGATGCCTTCGAGTTGGAGGTCCTGCAGCACAAGATCGGGACCCAGAGGGACCGACGGAATGACGCGTCGGTCCACGTCCAGCGGCGCACCAGTGAATGGATTGCGCGCGACTACCAGAGGGTACTCTGTCTCAATGTCCGGGTGAGCCAGGCGGAAGTCCGCATAGTCCGTCGCGTCACCATCCATGTACCGCGTGGCGCGAAGCCGTGCGCGCTCCCATCCGAGATAGAGCTGCCGCGCATCGTCGCGCTCCATGGTCAGCTCCGCTTCGGTGTCCATGACGCCGATGGAGTAGCGCCGTCGATCAATGTCGTAGGTGCCCTGAGTCTCGACGGGGACGAGTACATCGTAGCGGTCGCCCGCGTCGCCGATCTTCTCGACCACGTATGCATCTTCCACCAGTTCCTGCACGCGAGCGGCAATCTGCCTTCGCGCCGCGGAGATGCGTTCCTCGTACTCATGAGAGGTCTCGAACATGTCGCGCGGCGCCACTGCCGCCGGGCCGAGCTGATCGAGAATCCTCCGCGCCCGGGAGTGCGTCAACACGCGCTTCTGCGCCGGCGAGAGGCTTCCGCCGAGCATCTCCAGGATGATCCCGCGGGCCGAGCCGGCGACCCCCCGCGTCGAGAATCCGGCAAGGGCGTTCTCATCTCCCCGGCTCGCGACGTAGAGTCCCTGACCGTCAGGGGTGAACGCAAGATCCAGGGGCGCTCCCACCTGCGTCGCCACGGTCGCCCCTTCGCGCCAGGCCCCGTCCTCCAGGTTCCACGCCCGCAGATAGCGAACGTGCCCGGTCACGACGGTGCCGCCGTCCGGCGAGAAGGCAGCGGTGTAGACGACTCCGAGATCGATGTCCGCAAAGCGCCCGGCAAGACGCGCTTTGGGGCCGTCGACTCCAAAGAGGAGGAGGGAATCCGCGTATCCCGCGGCGAGCCACGCTCCGTCGGGAGAGATCACTACGTGATAGATGCTGTACGTGATATTGGAGTCCTCGAACTCGTAGGTGAAGGTGCGCGTCAGTGTACCGTCGCCGACGTCGTAGATCGAGACGCTCCGCGTGGACCCGTCGGTGCCGCTCATTGCGAAGCGGTCCCCTTCCGGAAAGAACGAGAGCGAGTTGGTAACGGGCCCCATATCCCGGATCGCATCCACCAGGTCGAAGCCGGGTCCGCTCGTTTGGCGGCGCCACAGGAGGAGCTCCTTCGGCGAGGCCGAGGCGAGCCATGAGCCGTCCGGCGAGATCGCAAGCACCGTTACCAGGCTGTCCTCATGGTGCTCGTTCAGGACGGCGAGGACCTCACCTGACTCAGCGTCGACAACGGCAATGTCGTTGTCATTGCGGTATCCCGGGAAGACGACGAAGCTCTCATCCGGGGCGAACCGGACCACGGAGCCGGCATCCCAGCTTCCCGCCCAGTAGGCGCTCATGCGGTAGCGCCACAGTGGCTTCAGCCCTGCGTCGAAGAGTCGGATGGAGTTGCCCTCCGTCGCGTCGTACACGGCGACGTACGTGCCGAAGGGAGAGACCTCCACATCCGCCGCGCGGGCGGAGTCGCTCACGAAAGTGTTGGGCGAGATATCGAATGCTACATCCTGCGCAACCCCGGGGAGCGTCGCCGCGATCAAGAGCAAGAGAGTACTGATGAAGATGATGAAGCCTGACGGTCGGCCGGCGCGCTGCGTGGGGTGCCTCCTCGAATCGATGCCGTAACCGGGATACACCAGGCAGGATACAACAGGACTGCGGGCAGGTGGGAGAGAAGTTCTCGGAGAACCCCTACCGGATCAGCGCCAGATTCACCCGCCGCACGCCCTCAACGATCGCGGCGTCGGCGTCTCGAGCGACCAGCTGCCAGTAGAGCGCACGCGCCAGGGCCCGTACGTGGTTGGTCCGGACCGCGGATCCCGGCAGGTCGGCGAACTCCGCGGCGGCCGCCTCCTCGGCGTTCAGGGTCGCTGCGACCGCATCCAGTGACAGCACTCCGCCCATCAACCCGGTCGCCAGCGCAAAGGCCACGCGCTCGTACTCGCCGAAGGCAAAGAGGCAGTCCGACTTGCGCAGCACCAGCCCCACCAGACCGCGGGTCAGCGCGTCCGCCGACGGGGCCTCGAGGCCGACCTCGAACAGCTCGTCGACCAGGTCCGCCGCATGGGCCACCAGGTGGACCCACCCGTAGCGGGGATCCCAGGATGTGAGATCCTGATCCCCGTCCAGGAGCGCGGTTGTTGTCTGAAGAACTGATTCCAGGTCGATGCTGACGGCTGAGTGCCGGCGGGCCCTGTGCACCACCAGCACGAGCCCCAGCACTGCGAAGGAGCGCACCACTCCCGCCGGAACCGACCGGTTCTCCGGCGGATCGTAGCGCATACCTTCCGGCCCCGTGAAGTGCTCAACGAGCCACTGCGCGTGGTCGTCGAGGGTTCCCGCGAGAACGGCATCCCGCACCGTCACATACGCCAGGTCATCCCGTATGGTCGGGTCCGGATGTTGCAGGAGTTGCACCGCGGCTTCCACGGTTTCCCGCGACACCGGCGCCCCCGCACTCTTCACGGCGTCGCACCGGCGGCTTGCTTCCGCATGGCTGATCGATTGGATGGTCATTCCTGTGTCTCCTGGTAGCTGCTGCTTTGGAGTCGGAACGGCGTGGCCGGCGGCAGCGTGAGGTCAAGTGCACGGAGAGTTTCTCCATCGCTTCCAGGCTCTTGCCGCGCTTCGTCGCGGTGCAGATCCACCATGAGTATGAATAGCGTTTGATCGTCCATTCCATCTTCATCTTATGGAAACCAATCGATTCCTGTCGGCGCTTCTCAATTGGAGACGGGGGCCATGCGGACGGTGAAGTGGCGCAGGAACGGCGCCTCCCAGACGATCTCGAGGCCGCGGGCTGCGTCACGCTCACGATACGTGTCGATGATCGCCTCGATTGCGTAGTCGAAGTGGCTCTGCGTGTAGACCCGACGGGGAAAGGCCAGCCGGACGAGCTCCATGGTCGCCGGGATCTCCTCGCCCGTCTCGCGGTCCTTCTTACCGAACATGACCGAGCCGATCTCGACGCCGCGGATCCCGCCCTTCTTGTAGAGCTCGCATACGAGAGCTTGCCCGGGAAACTGTTCCGGTGGAATGTGAGGGTAGAAAGCTTTGGCATCGATATAGACTGCGTGACCACCGGTGGGCTGAATGATCTCAATGCCCTCGCCGGTGAGGCGCTCGCCCATGTACTCGGCGGTGCGAATACGGTACTCCAGGTAGGATTCATCCATCACCTCTTCGAGTCCCGCGGCGAGGGCGTCCAGATCGCGGCCGGCGAGCCCGCCGTAGCTCACGTAGCCCTCGGTCAGAATGAGCATGTTCCGCGCCTGCTGGGCCATCTCGTCGCTATTCAGGGCCAGGAAGCCACCGATGTTGACCATTCCGTCTTTCTTACCGCTCATGGTGCAGCCGTCGGCGCAGGAGAAGATTTCCCGGGCGATTTCCGGAATCGTCTTGTCCTGGTAACCCTCTTCCCTCTGCTTGATGAACCACGCGTTCTCGGCGAAGCGGCAGCAGTCGATGAAGAAGGGGATACCGTGCGTGCGGTAGATCCGTGACGCCTCGCGAATGTTCTCCATGGAGACGGGCTGCCCGCCGCCGGAGTTGTTGGTAATCGTGATCATCCCCAGGGGGATCCTCTCGTGGTGGTCCTCAACGAAGGCTTCGAGCTTGCCCAGGTCCATGTTTCCCTTGAAGGGGTGCATGGCGCTCGGGACGTGTCCTTCCGGGATCACCAGGTCCACCGCCTCCGCCTGGAGGTACTCGATGTTGGCCCGAGTCGTGTCGAAGTGCGTGTTGTTGGGCACCACTTCGCCGGGCTTCACGGCAATCCCGAAGAGAATACGCTCGGCGGCGCGACCTTGGTGGGTGGGGATGATGTTGGTGAAGCCCATGATGTCCCGGACGGTCTGCTCGAAACGGTAGAAGCTCCTGCTCCCCGCATAGGCCTCATCTCCCCGCATCATGGCGGCCCACTGCCGGTCGCTCATGGCGCCGGTGCCGCTGTCGGTGAGAAAGTCAATGAGGATGTTCTCCGCCTTTATCAGGAAGGGGTTGTAGTGCGCCTCCTCCAGGTATCCTGCGCGCTCTTCCTCCGTCGTTTGTTTGATGGACTCTACCATCTTGACTTTGAATGGCTCGATCAACGTCCGCATTTTTCCCTCTCCTTCCTCGGGCCCTCCGACCGCATTTGTCGGTCGTGGTCGTCGCCCGATTGTAACACCGGTCGGGAGAACGGAGTCGGTTACGTTGCGATGCATGCGCGCGCGTTGGTCGACTGGCCGTGAATGGAGACAGAAGGGCGCAGCACTCCGGAAGGGTTCGGTGTCCGAGGCCCCGGGCGCGAGCGTCAGCATCCCGCGCCTTACTGGCGCCGCAGAATCGTTGCAGAGGCTCTTCTACCCGCTGATCAGGACTCCGATTCCCAGCCCGCGCAGAGTTCTATCGACGGATTCTGACTCGTCGCACTGGTTCCGTCTGAGCGTATTGGAGTTTCAGCTTGTTACGGGGTCTCCCTGGGCATACACTGAACGTGGAGGTTCAGCCATCGATGCCTTTGCCGGTACTTCTCTGCTCTACGGCGTGATCCGCGAGGAGGAATCCGCGATCCCGGTCGAACCGACCGTCCAGCAGCGAGTTGTCGCCGGCAACTACGACGTTCCCATCAACGGCGTTACGACACGGATGGAGCGCGTCTGTCATGGCGGCGTTTGATCCCTTTGTTTTCGTCGTCGCTGACGCCGTGGTGCTTCCATCATGATCGGGCGGGCGCTGTCAGTCATTCTTAAACGCTCACTCAGTCCCTTCGTCTTCACCTCCGGACACGGGCGCGCGCAGGCGCGTGACGTCCCGAACCTCGGTCTCTACGTGCACGTTCCCTTTTGCAGGACGCTGTGCGACTTCTGTCCCTACTTCAAGACCGCCTATGATGCTGACCTCGTCGCCCCGTTTGTTTCGGCGCTCATCAAGGAAATCGAGAGCACCGGCGACGGCGAGCGCTTACCCGTGACGAGCATCTACTTTGGAGGCGGTACCCCGGGATTGCTGATCGACCAGTTGCCGGCGATACAACACGCATTGCACGAGGCGTTCCGCGTCGAAGGTCCCAGCGGCATCGAGCTTCACCCCGACGACATACGCGCGGAGTCAGGTGCAGCATTACGGGCGGCCGGATTCGAGATGGTCAGTGTCGGGGTTCAGTCTTTTCAGGAGCACTGTCTGCGGGCCCTCGGCAGAGGTCACGCAGATCTTGCAGAACGAATCCGCACGATCCGGGAAGGCGGGTTCTCCGTCGTCGACGTCGACCTCATCTTCGGCATTCCCGGTCAGAATGTCGATGACATTGAGGCGGATTTCCGCACGGCCGTTTCCTCCGGTGCGACCCAGATATCGACGTATCCCTTCATCGACTTCACCTACGCGCACAACAAGCGGAAACCCCTCGGGCGCCGTCAGAAGCGCGCATTGCTCGACGCGATTCTCAATGTGAGTCATGAGCTTGGCTTCGAGCGCACCTCTGTATGGACGTTTGCCCAACGAGGTACGGATCGGTACTCCTCCGTCACACGTGATAACTACCTCGGTTTTGGTCCCAGCGCGGCGTCGTTGCTGCAAACGAGTTTCTCGACCAACGTGTTTTCCGTTCCCGAGTACATTCGTGCGATCGAAGCGGGCCGATCACCGACGGCATTGCGCGTGAACCTCAGCCCTCGTGAACGCGAGTTGATCTGGCTTTTCTGGCATTCCTACAATCTGGAGATTGACCAGCCTCAGTACGCCGAGTTGTTCAACGAAGCCCTCGATCAGGCGTTCGGTCCGGAGCTGCGGGTTGCCCGGTTCCTCAAGGTCGTCGAACGCCACGGCGACTCATATGCGCTGACGCGAAAGGGCGCCTACCTGTTTCACCTGATCGAGCAGGAATACACGAACCAGTACATCGACAAGGTATGGCGATTGTCCACAGAGACCGCGTGGCCGAAGGAATTGGTCATCCGGTGACCAGGCACATTCTCTTCACCGGCGACAGTATCACCCGGGGCCGGCTCGGGGTCGGCTACCTGCCGTTGCTCGGAAAGCGATTCCCCGGCTGCGAGCTCGTGAATCTGGGACGGGACGGGGATACCCTCCTCGGTATAAAAGCCCGGACCCTCGCGCATCTCGCCGGATCTCACAGCTATGACCTGCTGGTCATCGTTGCAGGTCACAATGATGTGATCCTACCAGCTTTCGCGCGGCGCTCCTTCGTCCACAGGGCGGTCGCGCGGCAAACCGCGCGCCGCGGCAGCATTCCTGCCCCCGACTACGAAAGCTTCCTCTCCACCTACCGATCCTTCGTCGAGGCGATTCGATCCGGTGCCGGGATTCCCGTCGTGGTCACAACATTGAGCTGCATCAACGAGGACCCCGCCGGCCCGACGGCGGAACGCAGGCGACTCTACAACCAGGGTATCAGGGATCTCGCGCAGGAGATGGATGTGGGCCAGGCCGACGTCGGCGCAGGGTTTGACCAGGTGCTCGGTGCGAGGGAGTGCCGGGACTACTTCCTCCCGAACCCGGCGGCAACTGTCCTTTTCGACACGTGGAAGAGCAGGACTGTTGCCGGCGCCGACGCGCTCAGCGCGGCGCGTCGGCTGCACCTGACGATCGACGGCGTCCATCTGAACTCTCGCGGTGCGCACATATACGCGGATGCGGTTGGTTCTTTCTTGATCGACGTGCCACCCCTGGTCGAAACTTGACCCTGAGGCGCGGTATTCCGAACCGGCCGCGCCTGTTACTCTTTGGCCAACGGGAATCGACATGCGTACACGCACTGCGCTGCTTCTTGTCATCGCTGCCGCCCTCCCTGGGTGTCTTCTCGGTTGCGCGAGACCGCTGCCGTGGCCGGCATCTCCCCTCTACGAATTCCCGCGAGCGGAACCCGGTGCCGACTATCCCCGGACGCTGGAAGCAGCTATGGCCGCAATTGAGGGTAGCTACGCCCACTTCGACGTGGTCGCCTATGAGGATTCGAGCACAAGAACGCCAATGCGCACGCTTATCGTCTCGTACGGATTCACCGAGTTCCGGACCGAGGAGGACCGGCTGGTCCAGATCGACCGCTTCTGTCACGCGGACCAGTTCATCAATCAGGAGTCGGTGGAAGTGGTATTCAGCGACGAGGCGACGCGCGCAATAGAACCGCGCGTCCAGGAAGTCGAGCTCTCGTTCAATGACGGTCTCTGGCACCTCTATCGGCCGGCCTCTCCTACGCTGCTCGGCATTGCCGGGGATCCCTCACGTCCGCTCTCCATGGATCCCGGTGACCCGAACCTCACCGATCCCGACGGCGACGGGAGGCCCGGCGTAACCGTGAAACTGCGGATGGGCAGATTCTTCGACGGCGAGATCTACATCACCCGCCGGGAAATCTATCATGACTACCTTGTGCTCCAGCCGGATGGGACACTCTACGGGCACGTCGTCGACGAGTCGGAGCAGTTTGTGATTGATGCGTCCCACCGGATTCTCAGGCAGCCGTCAAACCAGGTGCAGCTTGCGGATCCGGGGATGAATCCGATCCTTCTCACACCGATTGACGAGTCCGTGACCTCCTGCGACGAACTCATGGCGAGGGCTGCAGAGCTCTTCCCCGAACCGCCGTCGTTCCGCTGATCCTGCCTGAAAGGAATGCCTCAGTGAATGTGACAAACGACGAGAAGTTCATCAAAGCCGTTGAAAACATGATTGAGCCGATGGATGTCAGCCACTTGTTGTTTCTGCAGGGGCTCCGTCGCTTGCTTCCGGCGCGGCTTTTCAAGTGGATGCTCCACCGGGCATCGCGGAACACACCTTATCTGGGGTTCGTCATTGAACCGTACAGCCTCTTCCTCTTCTTCCGGCTTGCGGACATTGAGCGCGCAAAGGCCATGCTGCCGCCGCGCTACGAGCTGGCCAGGGCGCGTATCTTCGCAGATGACACGCCGGAGTACTACTTCGGAGTCGGCAATCTATTTACCCGGGCGAGCACCTTCTGGGGCGCCCGGCAGGAGTCCTACCTGATTGCGACGGATCGGGAAACGGGACTCCTTTCGTGGATCTTCATCGGCATTCTGAGCAACACGGTAAGGGCGCTGCCGACAACGGGTATCGGTGCGCCGAACAGCAGGGGAGCTGTATTCACCACCAACTCTCGCGGGGAAGTGCTGCTCGACTTCACCGAGGATGGGACGGGCAGGCGACTTGCCCTCAACGGGAGGATCACAAACGGAACAAGGCGCGCGCTGCATGAGCCGCTGTGGCTGCTCGGAAACACCTCGGTCGCTCACAGCACGGAGCTCGCCGGTGGCGACTACGATCCGTTCGCCGTAATCTTCGATCCGGCCGAGGTGGATTACGCTCTGGACATCCCGACTGAGGACATCTCGATAGTCGAGAACACGCTCTTCCCCGGGCTTGCTGAGTCCGAGCTCGCCAGGGTGATCTGTTTCCCCTACGCCCAGCACTATATTGCCGACAGCCCGGGGTGCCGCACGGTTGTCACCGACCGTGCCGACATGATCCAGAAGTACAGTGCGCTGCGCGACAGAAGCAAGCACCGGACCTTTTCGTCCAGAACCATCAAGATCGAGATCGCCGTTGGAACCGCTGTTCTTGCGGCGATCACAACGCTGCTGGTGGTCCTCCTATGACGCGAGAATCTCAGGATGCAATGGACTACACCATCCACTCCACAGACCAGGTTGCCGAGCTCTGGTCCAGGACCTACAACACCGAGGGCAGGCCCGACTGGTCGCACATCCTTCCCTACTACGCGGACGACATTCACTTCCGGGACTCCGTGCAGGAGATCCACGGCAAAGAGGAGTTCCGCGCGATGACCGAGCGCCTTGCCACCCGTTCACGGGAGCTTCACATGGAGATTGTGAACATTGGCCGTGCGGGAAGTCACATGTTCATTGAGTGGGAAATGAGTATCGCGTACAAGACGCGGCCCAGGTCGGTCGTCTACGGTCTCAGTCGTATAACACTGAACGAGGACGGTAAGATCGCAGAGCAGCGGGACTACTACGACCTGTGGGGCGATATCTTCGATAACATTCCGTTCATGGCCAGGCGCTATCGCACGTTCATGAGGAAGAAGTTCGGGTAGGTCGTGAATCGTCGACAGAGGATCCGGAAGTACATCAAAGAGTACAAGGTCTCCGACATGATCGCCATGGCGCGCAACACCAGGGCCCTCCCTGCGCGCTGCGATACGGACTTCCGGGACCGGCTTGTAGTTATCACCGGCGCCACCTCCGGGATCGGCTATCTCACCGCGCGCACCTACGCGAGTCGCGGTGCCAACCTGATCTGCGTCAACCGCAACGCGGAGAAGTCCCGGGCGCTGTGCGAGGAGATCACCGGGGAGTTCGGGACATCCTGTGAGACGATCCTCGCCGACATGAGTCTGCTCGAGGACGCACATCGGGTCGGCCGCGAGCTCGCGGCGCTTCCGGTGCCGATCGACGTGCTCATTCACAACGCCGGCCTCTATCTCACCCGACGGACGGTAACGGCCGACGGGTTCGAGACCACCTTCATGGTCAACTACCTCTCGTCGTTCGTCATCAACTACCTGATCGCCGGGAAGCTCATCGCGCAGGAGCGCGCGCGCATCATTCTCGTTAACTCCGAGGGCCACCGCTTTGCCGCATGGGGACTGAATCTCAATGACATGAGCTGGGAGCGGCGCCGGTACACCGGATTGCGAAGCTACGGTTCGGCAAAGACCGCTCAGCTGCTCTCCCTGATCACGTTCGGTGATCGATTCACCGGGAGCGTCGTCACCATCAACGCCATGCACCCCGGGGCGGTGAAGACACAGACGGGAAGTGACAACGGGCCGGTCTACCAGTGGTTCAAGAACAACCTGCTCGAACGCACGTTCATGCCGACCCAGCTATCCGCCGACGCGCTCTACTACCTCGGCGTCTCAGGTGCGGTGGAGGGGCTCACCGGTAAGTTCTTCAGCCTGACCACCTGCGAGAACCCTGCGCCCCCCGCGCGGGACCGCGAGACCGCGGAGGCGCTCTGGGAGCTCAGTCAGAAGTGGGGTGGACTCGATGGACCGCATGAGCTGTGACGTCCTCATTGCAGGTGGCGGGATTGCCGGGCTGACTGCCGCCGCGTACCTCTCGGCGAATGGTCACCGAGTGCTGCTGGCCGAGAAGAATGAACGGTGCGGCGGACTCGTCACCACCTTCACTCGCGACGGGTTCCGTTTCGATGCCGGTATCAGAGCCTTTGAGGATGCCGGGATCATTACCCCGGCACTCTCCGCCCTCGGCCTCGAGCTGGAGTTTGTGAGAAGCCCGGTCTCAGTCGGTGTTGCGGACGAGATCCTGAATGTCGATGGTGCCGAGAGTCTGACCGCATACCGGCGGATGCTGGGGAGGCTGTACCCGCAGAGCACAGGGGAGATCGAGCGCATTATCGCGGTGATCAAGCGGGTCATGAAGCACATGGACGTGCTCTACGGAATCGAGAACCCGATCATCAAGAACCCGATGAGCGACCGGGCCTATCTCTTCGGCCGCCTCCTCCCGTGGCTGTTTCGGTTCCTGCTGACGATCGGCAGGATCAATCGCATGGACTACCCGGTGGAGGAGCTCCTCGCGCACCTCACGGGCAATCGCGCGCTCCGCGACATCATCAGCCAGCATTTCTTTGCCGCGACCCCTGCCTTCTTTGCGATGAGCTACTTCTCCCTGTACCTGGACTACATGTATCCAGTCGGGGGAACGGGACGTCTGCCGGAAGCCCTCGAACGGCGGTTCGTCGAGTTCGGCGGCGAGGTTGCAACTTGCACGGAGATTCATGAGGTTTGCCCGGCACGGTCGATTGCCTACGACGCGGAAGGGAAGGAGTATCAATATGGCGCCCTCCTGTGGGCCGCTGACCTCAAGAGGCTGTACAGGGCAACCGACACGCACGGGCTGTCGCCGGAGGCAACGGCCGGCATCGAGGCACGCAAGACCACCGTGCTCGAACGGCGCGGCGGTGACTCCGTGTTCGTGCTTTTTCTCGCCGTGGATGAGCCGCCTGAGAGCTTCGCTCGAATTGCACGCGGTCACTTCTTCTACACGCCGTCGCGGGCCGGACTCGGGGAGCTGCACCGCGGAGAGCTGCGCCGCATGTGTGAGCACTGGAAGCAGGTCTCCCGCAACGATCTCCGCGCCTGGGCCGCCAACTTCTGTCGTCTCAACACCTACGAGATCTCGATTCCGGTCCTGAAGGATCCTGCCGCCGCACCGCCGGGGAAGACCGGCATTATCGCAAGCGTCCTGTTCAGCTACGACTTGATGAAGCTGATCAAGGAGCGGGGATGGTACGAGGAGTTCCGGCATGACCTCGAAGAGCGCATGGTGGAGGTTCTCTCGAACTCGATCTATCCCATGCTCAAGCAAAAGCTGACCGCGCGTTTCTCCGCAACGCCGCTGTCAATTGAGGAGAGCGCAGGGTGTTCCGAGGGGGCCATTACCGGCTGGTCCTTTGAAGAGCCCTCTCCGGCGGTGAACCGGATGACGAAGGCCGCCGGAGCGGTCACGACGCCGATCCCCGGCGTATTCCAGGCGGGACAGTGGACCTACAGCCCCGCAGGCGTCCCCATGTCGATCCTGACCGGCAAGCT
>CAZZIE010000089.1:0-1050 GCA_964654185.1 uncultured Spirochaetaceae bacterium
GGGCCCGCCCGGTTGTTCCCGTGCAGGCGAGCCATGTAAGCAATTTACTCTATTGACTCCAATTGCATTTATAAGTACTATACCACAACCGGGAGGAAGTAGAATGCGGGACAGGCTGGAGGCGTCGGTGCTGGAGAAGGCGGTACTGGAGACGAACGCCTCGATCGTCATCACCGACCGGCGCGGGCGGATCGTCTTCGTCAATCCGGCTTTCACCCGTGTCAGTGGGTACAGCGAGGATGAGGTGCTCGGCAGGTCCGCGCGCATCTTGAAGAGCGGACTGGTGGATCCCGGTGTCTACGCGGATCTCTGGCGGACGATCACTGCGGGGCGGCAGTGGGCCGGCGACTTCATCAACCGCGCAAAGGACGGCACCCTCTACCACGAGCACGCCTCCATTGCCCCGGTCACCGGAGCGGATGGAGAGATTACCCACTACGTCGCCGTCAAGGAAGACATCACCGCGCAGAAGCGGACCATGGCGAACCTCCGGCGGTCGAACGCACGACTCCAGTCCATCCTGGAGAGTCAGCGCTTCTTCGTGGTCCGGGTCGATCGAGAGGGACGCTATACCTACGCTAATGAGACCTTTCTGAACACCTTCGGCTTGACCTGCGAGGCACTCATGGACATGCACTTTGACCAGATCACCCATTCCGACGACGTGGATGCCGTGCGTGCGGCGCTCCAGGACGCCGCCTCCTCACCGGGCAGGACGGTGCCCGTAGCATCCCGGAAGCCCCTGCCGGGTGGATCCTATCTCTGGATCGACTGGGAGTTCGTCGCCATTGACCGGACTTCGCAGGAGGATTCGCAGGAGGAGAAATCCGAAAGCGGGGACGACGCCATGGAGATTCAGGCCGTAGGTCACCGGTCCCGGGCGGAGGTGGGCGCCGACGGCACTGCGGACGCCGGCGACCGTGCCGGAAACCCGGGCGGTCGGAACGGCCGCGATGCCAGGGCGGTCATGCGCGAACGTGAGCAGGACTTCCGGCGCATCCTCGATGCCATGCAGGAGCTTGTCTTCGTCTTTGATGAAGAGCTGCGCAT
>CAZZIE010000089.1:1060-16845 GCA_964654185.1 uncultured Spirochaetaceae bacterium
GCGGTGAGCGACCTTCTGGGAACGCCGCGACGCGAGCTTCTCGGCCGGACCATGTTCGATGCGGTGCGACCGACGGAGCTCGGGAAATTCGCCCTTGCCCTGGAGGACGTGCAGGACTACCAGGAAGCGAAGAGCCGGATTACGGTCATTGGCCGTGGTGGAGAGCCCGTCGATCTGGAGCTTTCGTGCCGCACCACGCAGTTTCAGGGGCGTCAGGTGGTCTTCTGCTCAGGACGGCGCCGCGGTATTGAGGCACCTTCACACCACAGCGGTGGAAACGGTAGCCGAGCGACGCTGCCCTCGCCGGAACGGCTGCGCGAGCGTGGCAGCGCGGCGCTCGAACCACTTGCGCGAACCCTTGCCGATCTTCGGGGGAACCTCCGTCGCTACGAGCCCCGGGAGCTCGACGCCATCCTCTCCACCCTCGAAGCCGGTGTGGCCGGGGTGCACCATCAGATCATCAACTACATCGATGCAAGCGCCGATGGCGGAAGCGTCCCGGGGTCGTCCACGCAGGTGGCGCCGGTGCCGCGCCTGGTTGACGCCGGGATCACCCTCGCACGGAGCATGGCCCAGGGCAAGAACGTGGAGCTGGATCTTCTGGGCGACTCGGAGCTCCTGATCAGGGTGGATGGCGATGCGCTCCGACTGGTCCTGCGCAACCTGGTCGCGAACGCCGTGAAGTATTCGCGCCCCGGCGACCGCGTGGAGATATCCTGGCACGCCTCCGGGGAGGACGCCGTCGTGACGGTTGTCGACGACGGGATCGGCCTGTCGGATGACGATATCGAGCGTCTCAGTGCCGGAAAGACACCGCCATCCCGACCCGGGACCGCCGGCGAGCGCGGTATCGGCGCCGGACTGGCAGTGACATTCCGTGCCCTCACGCGGCTGAACGGCCGCATCGACTTCAGCAAAAGGGCCGGTGGCGGGACCCACGTTCGCCTGACGCTGGCGCGGGCTCTGGCACGGGTCTCGGTAGCCTAGTCGAAGATCGCATCGACGGCAACGCGAACCGCCTGAGCCAGGCGCTGCGGGGAGAGCCGCGCGGCCTGCGAGCCTCCGCCGGGCAGATGCATGAAGCCGCAGCGCATGGCGGGATTGGCCGCGGGGTTGGCCGTGGCGGCGTAGTGGAGGAGGCGGTACATCACGTAGTTGCAGACGAAGGCGCCGGCGCTGCAGGAGAGCGACGCCGGGAATCCGGCATCAGTGAGCCGTTCGGTCATGCCGTGGACCGGCAGGGTCGAAAAGTAGGCGGCCGGGCCCGCCGCTTCAATGGGCGTCTGTGACGGCTGCCGGCCGTCGTTGTCCGGAATCCGCGCCTCCATGTAGTTGATGGCGACGAGCTCCGGCGTTACCTCGCGACGATCCTCCGCCAGGCCGAGGGCCAGCACGGCATCCGGCCGCACCTCCTCGATCTTCTCGACGAGGGGTCTCCAGCACGACTGAAAGGCGACCGGCAGCACCAGACCGGTGATGCGGTGGGCAGCCTCTTCGGGCACCGGGCGCGGGACGGCGGAGGTCACCGGGCGCGCGGCGGTGGGGACCCCCGGGCCCGTCGCGGCGTCACCGAGCAGGTACACCACAGCCTCCGAAGGATTGGTCTCATGCACGCCGAAGGGTTCGAAGCCGGTCACGAGGATGGACGCCATATCGTGAAGAATGCTACCCCTCCGGCACGCCCCCTGAAAAGAGCTGTACTGAAAAGGCTTGTAGCGAAAAGGCCTGCACTGAAAAGGCTTGCGCCGAAAAGGCTTGTCCGGCGCCGGTCCTTCTGCGATATTCACCCCGTTGTGCATCTGGTAGTGTTGAACGGAAGCCCCCACTCCGAGGGCATGACAGCGACCGTCCTCAGGGCCATGGTCGCCGAGCTGGAATCGGAGCACACCGTCGAGTGGATCGATACCCACCGACTCAACGTGAAATCGTGCCGCGGCTGCATGATCTGCCGACCCGAGGGGGAGTGTATCCTGCCCCGGGACGATGGACACAGAGTCGGTGAAAGCTTACGCCGAGCCGGGATGATCCTTGTGGGGACACCCACCTATTGGGGCAACATGACCGCTCCGCTGAAGCTGCTCTTCGACCGAAACGTGACCACCTTCCAGCGCTTCCTCCCGGGGCGCCGACAGCCGCGAAGGCGCGGCGCCTACGGATTCATTGTCGTGACGAGCCACTCCCGCGGCCTCGCCCGGTGCGCGCCATCCCAGGCCGGAGGAGCGGCAAACGCCGTCCGCACGATCCTTCGCGGCGGCGGCGTCCGCATTCTCGGCGAGCTTCTTGTCGGCGGCCGCCCGACCTTTGCCGAGCGCCGCAACCAGATTGAGGCGCGGGCGCGCCGCCGCGGCCGCCGCCTGGCGCGCCGCCTCCGGCGCGCCCAACGCCTCCGGGGAGCGCGATAATGTCGAACGGCAGGTGGCAGACCCTGGATGACATTGCGGGACGACCGCAGGGGCTTCCCGACCGGCCGCGGTGGGCCGTGATCGTTTCGGGAGTGCTCCATCCATTTACCCTGCCGCCGATCGCATTCCTGCTGCTCTACATTGCCGGCATGGGCACCGACACGCCGGCGCCGGACCTCACCGTCGCGGGCCTGTCCGTGGCAATTCTCTTTGCCAGCGCGCTGCCCCTCGCGGCGGTGGTCTATCTCGCCCGGCGCGGCGCCGTCGATTCGATCGATGTCTCCGACCGCACGAAGCGCGCGGTCCCCCTGGCGTTGGCGATCCTCAGCTACGCCGCCGGCTTCGCCATCCTCTCACGCCTCGGCGCCCCGGTGCTCGCCCGGGGCCTCATGCTCTGCTACGCCACGAACACCCTGGTGGTCGCGGTCATCACCCTGTGGTGGAAGATCAGCATTCACGCCGTCGGCACCGCCGGCCCCATTGTCGCGGTGACCGCCGCCTTCGGCCCGTGGGTCCTCCCGGCGCTCCTGCTCCTCCCGGTCATCTCCGCCGCCCGCGTCTCCCTGCAGCGCCACACCGTCGCCCAGGTCGTCGCCGGCTCGCTCCTCGGCGTCGCCCTGACGGCGGGACAGCTCGCACTCTTCGTCGGCGTCTGACCGACTCCCGGTTGCACTTGTATCCGCCGCGTGACGTCGCGGCGCAATCGCAGTACCATCGATACAAGAGATTGAGGGCGATGAGTACTTCCCCCATCACCACGCTCAACGCTCATCTCGCAGGGCAGCCGCAGCGCCCGCGGTACGACGCGCTGCCGGACCCTCCGCGGCCCCCTCGGGACTACTGGCACCGCCTGGAAGAGGCGCAGGCGGAGCATCTCCGCGGCGCCGCGGAGGCGCAGCAGCGGCGCCGGCTGCAACACGTGGACGCCCGGGTCCGCGCCCACGAGGCCATGCACATGGCCGCCGCCGGCGTCTACGCCACGGGCGGCCCCTCCTACAGCTACGCCATCGGCCCCGAGGGCCAACGCTACGCCGTGGGCGGCAGCGTCGGCGTGGACCTCCAACCCGTCCCGGGCAACCCGGAAGCCACCATCCGGAAGATGCGCGCCATCCGCCGCGCCGCCACCGCCCCGGGCCAACCCTCCAGCGCGGACATGCGCGTCGCCGCGAAAGCCTACCGCCTTGAGCAGGAGGCGCAGGAAAAGCTGGAAGCGCGCCGCAGCGGCGACGACGAACCGGGTGTCGGTCGCGCCGCGCCCGGCGATCCCGCCGCGCGGGGTGGTTCCGGAGCAGGGGACGACTTCCCAGGTGTCGGTCGCGCCGCGCCGCCGGGCTCGCGCATTGACGTTGCGGCGTAGCCGCAGCCGGGGTAGGCTGGACGGTACCATGGCCCTTGTACCGAAGCACCAGGACGCCTACGGCGCGGAGATCCTGGCGTACTACCACGACACCTCGACCCGCACGCCGGGCGGTGCGGGCGGCGCCGCCGCTGCCGCCGGGACCGCCGGCAGGAGCGGCCCCGGCGCGGCACCCTTCGAAATCGTCGAGCGGGACGATGGCTACATTGGCTTCTCCCGCGGCCCGGAGCGCTACTTCAGCCCGTACCGGCAGTGGCCGCAGTACGAGCGGGACGCCCTCTCATTCGTCCGCGGCCGCGTGGTGGATGTGGGCTGCGGCGCCGGGCGCCACAGTCTCTACCTGAAGTCCCAGGGACATGATGTGGTGCCGGTCGACAACTCCCCCGGCGCCGTGGAGGTTGCCCGGCTGCGCGGCCTGGATGAGGCTCGCCTTGCGGGCATTCAGGACGTTAGCGCGGAGATCGGGAGCATCGACACAATGCTCTTCATGGGCAACAACTTCGGGCTCTTCCAGGATCGCGAAGCCTGCCGAAAGTTGTTGGGCCGCTTCCACCGCCTGACCGGGCCGGCCGGGCGGATCATTGCCGAGAGCATGGACCCCTACGCGACGCGCGATCCGGACCACCTGCAGTACCACGAGCGCAACCGCGCCGCCGGCCGCATGGGCGGGCAGCTGCGCATCCGCATCCGCTTCCGCCGCATCATCGGTCCCTGGTTCGACTATCTCCTGGTCTCGCAGACGGAGATGCGGGAACTCCTCGACGGCACCGGCTGGCACCTGGAACGCGTTCTCGAAGGGCCCGGCGGTGCGTTTGTGGCGATTATCGGGAAGGTGGGGTAGGGGGCGCGGGCCGGCCGTGCGTTGTGGGCCCCGGGGCGGCGTGGTAGTATCTGCATCGGCCGGAGGCTGAGAGGTACCACCGAATATGCACCAGCTTTCCCGACGCGCGGAGCGTTGGATCAAGGGGACGGCTCTGGTTGTGACTGCCGCGCTTACCGCCGCGGCGGTCTTGATGGGGCTTCGCGTGGAAGTCTCCGGCGCGGACGTCTTCACACTTCCTCCGCAGGATGAATACCTCCAGCAGTCCCGGGCGGCACGGAGTCACTTTCAGGGCACCGAATACATTGTCGTGACCGTGGAGGCGGAGGAGCCACTCTCCCCGGCTACCATGGGCACGGTGCAACGGCTGAGCGAGGAGCTCGCCCGGCTCGATGGTGTTGCCTCCGTCTACTCAATTGCGACCGTCGAGCAGGCGGTGCTGGAGGACGGCGTCATCCGCCGGACCCCGCTGGTACCGGCCGGGGCGTATGACGAAGGTGAGGTGCGCCGGCGACTCGATCAGACGCCGCTCTACGACGATCTCTTTCTTCCCACCGAGAGACAGGGACAGTTCATCTACGTGCTTCCGCGGCCGGATGCGGATGACATGTTCGTGGCGGGAGCGATCCGCGGTATCCCGGCGATAGCGGAAGACCCCGACGTATTTGCCTACGGCCCCGCGATCGCACGCCGGCTGATCATGCACGCCGTCGTCCCTGAGCTCCTTCTCATCGGCTCGATCTCCGCGGCGGCAATTCTGCTGCTGAACGTGATCATCTTCGGCCGTCTGGGCGTCGCCGTTGTGGCCTCTCTGGCCGGCCTGCTTCCCGCAACGTGGGTTGTCGGTTTCTATCCGCTCTTCGGCGTTCAACTCCATGCACTGACCTCGCTCGCACCGGTAATGACGCTCATTCTGTCGACCACCTACTCCTTCCACGTGCTTCGGGTCCTGCGCATGGAAGCCACATCCTTCACGGCGCTACTGCGCCATACCGGACCGGTTGTGTTTGGCGCCGCCGGAACCACCGCGCTGGGAATGGCGTGTCTGCTCGTTACCCATGAGCCGCAGGTCCGGTCGTTATCAGTTCTGGTAATCGTTGGCATTGCGCTTTCCGTTGGTGTCGCGCTCCTCGTCCTGCCCACGGTTGCGGGCGGAATGAACCTGGCAACCACGTCACTCTGGGAGCGACTTCTGCGGCGAATGGTTCCGGCACAGGGGCAGCGCCGGGCGCGTCGGGTGTGGCTCCTTCTGATTCCGGCGTTGCTCGGGACGGTCATTGTGGTGGGCGCGGCGGGCATTCCCGCAATCCGCCTCGATCACAGAGCGGCCCGCATCTTCGCGAAGGGATCCGAGCCGTTTGAACTGATGGCACGGCACTCCTCCTTCACCGGAGGGAGCGAGCAGCTCGAGCTCATTGTGGATGTCGGTGAAGCCTACGGTGTCATTGCGGAGTCCGCATACGCCGGTGTACGCGAGATTCACGAAGCGCTCGAGTCCGACCCCTCGGTCGAACAGGTCGTGTCGATCGTGCCGTTCATCGGGACGGCTCACGGAACCCTGCTCGGCGCGGACACCGTGGTTCAGCCTGAGAGCGACCGGCAGATCGCCGAGGCGCTGGAAACCCTGGAAGAGGGCCGGCAGGCCCTGAGCATCGGTTCCCTGATCGATGCGGAGTGGCAGCGCGTCCGCTACTTCATGTGGTTTGCCGATCCCGCGGCGACGGCGAAGGATGCGCGTGAAGAGCTGGCAACGCTTACCGGTGCGGTTGAACGCCTTGTGGCCGAGCAACTACCGGATTCCGAGTGGGTGCTGGCGGGTGACGGTCTGGCCCGATTGCGGGCCAAGTCGTATCACACCCGGAGTCTCTACATCTCGTTGGGGCTGTTCATCGCAATCGCGTCGGTACTCCTCGGTTTCGTCTTTCGCAATCTCAGAACCGTCGGGGCCATCCTGCTCCCGGCCGTCGCGGCATTAGTCGTCTATCTCGGAATAACCGGCCTTGGCGGCCTCGACCTTGCGCTCGCACTGATCTTCACGGCGATCATGCTGCTCGGCGTCGGCAATGATGATGCCCTCTACTTCACGCTTACCTTCCGCCGCTTCGTCCGAATGGAGCATCGTGAGCGCGCGCTGAGCCGCACCTTTGCGTATTCCGGGATTCCCATCGTTCAGACATCCCTCATGATCATTGTGGGATCACTGCCGCTTCTTCTGTCCAGCTACCGCGTGCTGCGCCACGTGGCATTGCTCTTTCCCCTTGCCATGACCGTCTCTACGATCTTGACCCTGCTGGTTACGCCGCGGATCATCTATCACGCCATGCCGGGTCCGGTGCCTGGTGCGGCAGGCGGCCGCGGTTGGGCGGACGAACACAGCCGGCCGGGCGACCACGGCCGCGCCTCTGCTGAAGGATCGGCCGGTCAGAGCTCTGAGGAGGATTCTCGTGCACAATCGTAAGTCAGGTCGGGCCGCACGGCGTGTCCACGCTGCAAGGTGTGTCGCCAGGCGCTTCGTGCCGCGGGTCGGCACACACTTTTTCCCGCTGGTTCTCCTGCTCTTCCTGGTGGCCGGCACGGCGCAATTGAGTGCCCTCGAGACCGCCGAATTGCTCGAATCAGCCTTCGTCTTCGGCGCGAGTACCACCGCGGAGATCCGCGCTACCCTGGAGATCGACGAGCAGGGCCGCGTCAAGGAGCGGACCCTGCAGATCTACGTCGAGCAACGGGACGGTGAGCGCAAGCTCTACGCGCAGATCGTCGAGCCTCCCTTTCTCGACCAGATGCGCTTCCTGAGCACCACCGACAGTCGCGGCAACGAGGCGCGCTGGACAGCCACCTCCACGGGTGTCCGCCGCGTCGCGGAATCCGGCACGCCGGAGGAGCTCTTCGGTTCCGACTTCACGGTGCAGGATCTTGCAGGAATTGAGATCGATGATTACGAGCTGACCGAAATGCCCGACGAGACCATCGCAGGAACGCGGATGCGTGTCATCTCCGCCCGGGCGACCGGGCGCCGCCCCCAATTCACCGAGCGCCGCTTCTGGATCGACACCGGAACCGACCTCGTCCACCAGGCGGAATATCTGGACAGTGCGGACCGCGTGGTCAAGCGCTACCGCGTTCACGAGACCCTGGAGCGCGACGGCACAACCTTTCCCGAGGTGGTCTCCATGACCAACCTGCAGCGGGACAGCACGAGCACGCTGACGATTACCGAATTCAACCTCGTGGACGACATTCCGGAGCGCTACTTCAGTCGGGCGGTGTTGCGATGAGGTGGAAAGGATTGTTCCGTAGTCGGTGACAAAATTAGCTGGATCTCCGCCGTCTGTGTTACTCGAATTACCTGTGAACTTCTCATGTTTTGTCTGTCCCTGCCCGCATTTTGTGATAAACTCTGAATAGAGGATTCTCACCTGGACTTGTAGCCACATATGCCTTCCCTGCCAGGTCGTGATACTAATAGGAGGAATCAGGAACATGGGACATGTGTGGAAGCGTCTCCTTGGAATGGGAGCGGTACTCGCTCTCGTAATAGTTCTGGCCGGATGTCCGGGATTGTTTGGCGGTGGTCCAGGTGACAACGCCGCTCCGACCGCAGAGGCGGGAGAAAACCAGAACGTCAATGTGGGTGACACCGTTACCCTGGACGGTTCAGGGAGCACCGACCCGGACGGGGATACGTTAGTCTTTGTGTGGAGCCTTTCGACCCCTCCCGCGGGGACATCGTTAACCAACTCCAGCATAACGGATCGCAACGCGAGCTCAGCCTCGTTTGTGCCGGATGTCGCGGGAGAATATGAGTTCACCCTGACGGTTAGCGACGGCAGTCTGACTGCGGAAGACACCGTTGTAATCTCGGCCACGTACACGAGCACGCAGACCGCGGAGCGCCTGTCGGAGGAGGGACTTCAGGCACTCCAGAACGGGGACTTCGATCTGGCGTACACCACGTTCTCCCAGGCCGTGAACGAAGAGCCAACGAGTGGCATTGCCGCCATCGGCTATGCCATGATGAATGTTGCAAAGATCACCACGGACCCGGGCATGGTGAACCTGGCCCAGGACCGCCTCGGTCTTGTCGACTATCCGAGCAGCATGAACGAGCTCTTCAGCGACGCCTGGCTGGACGAGTGGGACTACGAGTACGAGGACTCCTACGGTGATGTTCACGCGAATTGGTACCTCTCACCTCGAATTGCCGGCGAGGGGGAACTCGGTAACTGGAATTACGATATCGACGGGGATGGATATCTCGACCCTGAGGAGAAGGCGTACGCCTTCATGGCGAACTTCGTAGACCAGAGTCCCGGCGGTATCGGCTTCAACGGTGCCGTCGCCGACCTTGCAGACATCCTCGAGGGACGGCTGAATACGGCGTTGGCCGCCATCGACGCCATCCCGACCGGCGCCGAAATAACCGCGACGTACAAGCTCTTCTTCGAGACGGAAAGTGATGCCCGTACTGCCGGGTGGCCGGAAACGAGCTCCGGCGATCTCATTGATTTCGTCATAGGCAAGGAAGAGGTCATGCTCCTTGGCGTGTCGCTGCAAATCATGCGGCATCACGTCCACCTGGCGGAAGTCCTTGACTACTCCCTGCCTCTCGACGAGTACTGGGACACCTTCTTCAACGACTACCTGGATAACGAATCCATAGACGATTCCGACGGTGACGGCACTCGCTATCCGACCTCGCTCTTCGCCGGAACCTTTCTCGACATTGCCGACAGCACTGCGGCCCAGGCGGCTCTCGACGCCGCCGAGGCTGATCTCGCAGGCGCCGTCGACGACTTCATTGTCGCAACCAATGGAATTGCAGGAAGAACCACCGCAGACCCGTATTCCCTGTCGGCGGGCTCTCCGTTCATCACATGGACCGGTGACGACTGGGAGAACATCAAACTGGTGATACAGTGGGAGAACCGCATTGCCCAGGAGATAGATTCCTCTCTCGGAGGCTCCGGGTTTGCGTACTTCCCGTTCCCACATGAGAATGAGGAGTTCATTGCTTTCGTGAGCGACACGCTTACGCCGGGCAACTGGCCTAGCTCGCTCACCGGTGAGCGGGAAGCAGCTGCCTTCGATTTCGGAGCCTTCTACAGCGAACCACAGTTCGCCATATCTCAGATCTTCGAGCTTGAAAGCGGCGCTGAGCGCGACGGTGAGCCGGTCTTCTACACCTGGAACGGTAGCAGTTTCGACGAGCTTGCCGCTGCACCTGATACCGGCAACCCGCCGTACATCTACCTCAAGATCCGTGATGTGACCCTCGGGGGCTCCTTCGATCCGGCGGCCCTTCCGACGGATGATGATACGGATCACTACGACGTCTGGCTCAACTACGTCGACGGATGGATCAATGACAACGGCCTGTGGGACTACGAAGACATCAACAGCAACGGTGTGTATGACGATGCGGAGCCCTACACGGACTCGAACGGCAACAATCGCTATGACTACGCCGAGTACTACGAAGACAGCAACGGCAACGACCAGTACGACAGCGGCGAGTACTACGAAGACTGGAACGACAACGGAGTGTGGGACGACCGCGAGCCGTTCACGGATGTCAACGACAACGGCGAGTGGGACTCACACGCGGAGTACATCTCGATTGACATCGACCCCTACGTAAACGGTGTGATCAACATTGGTGACATGTCGTTGTACGGTGGTGATCCTGCGGCCTACTACGACCTGGACGTTGGTGACCTTACTAGGGCCGACGTAGATCAGTTTGTTGGGGCCGGCGCCACCGGTGACGACCTGCTCACCTACCTGCAGGGGTACGGAGGAGACGTTTACTCCTGGACGCCGCCGCTCTTCATCCTCGACGACACGACTCCGCCCAGCATGTACTTCATCCCGGACGCCGGGTACGCGGGCGACTTTGCCGACCTCGTCAATCACAGCTTCGTGGCCGACGGAACAGACTTCACTAACTCCGACGGCGAAGCGGAGACCAGCAGCGGCAGCTTCTGGTGGGCGGCCTTCGGGCTCGTCGAATAGCCCGGGACACCTGCCGTAACTACTACGGCCAACACTTCGGGGCTGCCCTTCAGGGGCAGCCCCTTCTGTTTGGGCCATCTCCAGGGCAGGCGTGATACCTAGAATCGATACTCCACGGACAGGGTCGGGAAGATAATGTCGGCGTACTGGCCCAACTCGGTGTCTGCTTCGCCCCAGAAGAGGGGCAAGGTCAGGCGTGCCAGGTAGCTCCCGTCACGGCTTTGCCCCTCTAGTCGAATTGAAGTGTTCACGCTGTGATCCGGGAAGCTCATCAACCCGAGGAGGGTCAGGGCGAGTTGCCCGTCGTAAGGCGTCCAGGTGGTTCCCAGTGCGAGGGCTTGTTCAAGTGCAGGCTCAATCATTCGGGTTACCGGCTCGAGAATGACCGTGTCGGAGTACTCGGCGGTAAGGAGAAGGCGCGCAACGGCGTTCCTATACGAGGCACCTACCATGAAGGTGTACGTTGGTGTCTCGTACGTCATGGTCTGGAATCCTGTGTCGGTTGCGGTTAGCTGCTCGATAACTATCTTGTCGGAGAATCGGTAGGCGTGCTCGGTGTACAGTCGGACCGGCCCTGCCACCCCGAGAAGCGAACCGCCGAGAACATCTACCACCCTGTATACCGGGGTCAGACGGACAACGTAGTCCTCGAACAGCCCGTTAGGGAACTCAAGGGTCGCGGTGTGCAGCGGTCTCATGTCCTGCCCGTGGTAGTAGAACACTCCGAAGTCAACAGGACCGAGGGTTCCTCCCGCGTCCACCTGAATCGAGACTTCATCGAGCCTGCCCGACGGACTCGGATACGGATCCACGATGATCTCCGAGAGGGTCAGGGTGCCCGGAGAGGGGAAATTGACTTCCACTTCCGTGGGAAATCCAAGGTCCGGGAACCAGATCGAGTCCGACTCGAAGAAGGGAACCTCTAGCATGAGGGGTAACGCGGTCACTCTGGCATAGAAGCCCCCGACAAATCCGGTAAGCTGCACCAGCGGTGCCGGCAACCTCGCCGCCTCGGGCCGCCCCGACAAATACGGTTCAATATCCTGCCGCATGTAAAAATCCATGCTTGGTCGCAGATCTGCAACCGAGGGCCCGTAGGTGAAGAGACCGGCGCGCAATTCCAGGAAGCTGCCGAGGTAGGCAGTGATTAGTGCGCGGTCCAACCGTGCATGCAGTTCCTCGGCAGCAAGGTCCTGCCGAAGGGTCGCGGCTAGCTCCACTGCCCCTGCCGAGCCAGTGGCTGATGCAGTGCCGGTAGCTCTGACAACGGTGCCCAAGGATGTGGCGGCAAGCGTCTCTCTCGGTACGTATGCAGAAAGGTCAAAACCTGCTACACCCCCGACTGTGGGCTGAGCGAAGGCATTCGTGATTCCCCAGCCAAGCAGGATGAGGGAAACCAAGGAGATCCATTGCACCTGGATCCTCACGTACACCTCCCAAGCTAACGTCCATGGCTTCTTCGCGGACGCGCCTTCCTGCTGAAGACCCTGATCGCAATACTATCATCGAGTGTTCGTGCACGTCGAATCATTGTGCGTCCCGTAGCCCTGCGGCGCTCTAAGAGGCGTACAGTCGCAAAACTCGGACGAAACCGGCTGGTGTGGCCCAAGCCGACTGAAGCTTGCATCCTTAGCTATTATCAAGCTACCGTGGCTCCGACATGAGAGGAAGAAACTCGAGTCAGAAGCCACGCCGTAGCTCGGTGTCGGGGCCGCTCATGACCATGAGAGTCACGACTATCACTATGGCGTTTATGGTGGTCTGCTCTTTCGGTGTGAGCGCGCGGGATTGGACCCTGCAAACCACGTCGCGGGTTTCTGCTTCTACGATGCTGAACACCGCGAATCTCTCGGAGAGCTCCCTTTACGGGCATCTGTCGCTATCACCGGAGATTCGTGCCAATTCTCAGCGTTTCAGTTTCTCGAGCGCTCTGTCCTTGTCGACCAGACTGGAACAGGTGGCCCCGGAAACGGAATTGCGAACCATAGATCTCCAACTCTATCCGGCGGAGTGGGCATCCATACGAGTGGGAAGATTTCGGCACCTGCCCGGGTCAGCTTCCTTTCTCTCGCCGACGAACTACCTCTTGACCACTGACTACGAAGCGCTCCTGACGGGGGAGCATAGTTCCGCCCTCCTGCCTCGGGACATGCTCCAGGGAACTCTCTTTCTCAGGAGGTACTTTGTCACGGCCACTTTGGCTCCGGGGATGGCACCATATCCGCTGCCGGATCCCGCGTCCCCCTGGTTTCCAACGTCGGATGTCCCGCAGACGCTCTCCCTGCGCTACCCTGTGGGAGAGGTTATGGAGCTGGAGACCATCAGTCTAGAAGAAAGCGATCGCGGGAGTTCCGTCTCAGACATCAGTGGTAGCGTTGAGGTTGGCGGATCCTTCCGATGGTTGGACATCTCGACCTTCTATTTCCACGGGCAGAACAACGCACCCGTTTTTCAGGCGGAGCTCAACTTCCCGCAGGGTCTCTTCGAGAGCTATGAGGTGATTGTGCGGCCGCGAAGCACTTACCTTGATGCGATCGGTGTTGCGGGAACAGCGGTGTTCGATCGGGTTCGGCTCGTGTTTGATGGCTCGTATAGCTTCAACGAGGTGTTCAACACCGACAGACTGTCGGAGACAATTTCACCACGGAACTTGCCGAAGCGCCATGGCTCGAAGGCACCGTTGGCGGCAGCTATCGAATAGCCGATCCCGAGACACTTCTCAGCATTGAGTACCACAGAGGGTTCGCCTTTGGGGATGTCGAGCGGATCGTCACGCCGACGCTTTCGTCGGTACTCACCGTCGATACTCGAACATGGCTGTTAAACAGACGCCTCAGCCTTGCCCTTACCAGCGTGATTTCCTTCATGGACTACAGCGTCGCAGTCATTCCAGTTGTGGCGTACTCACCGTCGGCGCAGCTGGAGTTGTCCGTGCGCGCCCCGCAGTTCTTCGGCGACGGAACCGACGAGTTAGGGCAGTTCCGCGATAATTACCTTATCGGAGCCTCACTAACCTGGCGGTTCTGAATGGCAGCCGTGTCTTCTGAGCAGCGGTGTTGTTCGAAGGCCATGGACGATTCCGGCGAGTGCCGCCTGTCCTTTGTCCAGCATGTCGGTTGGGCTGCGATCGTCAAAAGCAACGCGTCCAGAAGTAGGGCCGCCCTGCCGGGCGGCCCGAAGCCTCTTGGAATTATCGGAGATTAGCACAACCTGGTGATTACTGCACCGTCTCCTCCGTTGTCGAGAGGGTTGAGAGGTTTCCGAGCCCCCACCAGAAGGAGCCCGTTGTTGTCCACTGAGAAGTGGCGTCCCAGTAGGCGTAGTCGAGGGTTACCGTCTGTCCGGCCTCGGTGAATGTCTCGTTGGCAAGGAAAGGCGGGATTGCCGGAATATAGGCGGAAATGGTGCCGTCCGGGTTCTCAACGATCAACTGCTCGGACAATGTGGTTCCGTCCGGTGTCGCGACCATCAACTCATCACTGTTCAAAGTATCGATCGAGTTGCGGATCTCTCCGAGGAACGGCTCAATGTCATAGAGTCCGGCGAGCGTGATATCAGGAATCCGAAGGGCATAGAAGGTGTTCGAGTCCGTGTACGGGCTCGGAATCTGAGAGACACTCGTCCCGGGATTCTCATTCTCCACATACGTCAGCTCATCCATGGAGTTCATGGCGAAACTGAACTCGTAGAAGTTCGGTTCCCCGGTCTCATCGTTCATATCCAGCAGGAAGTTGATCGCTCCGATTGGGGTTTCGTAGGGGACAGAGTAGTTGATGGCGTAGGCTGCGGGAACGCGTAAGGTTGTGCCGTTGAAGTCCTCCTCTTCCACACCTGCTTCGTTCGGCCAGTTTGCCTCATCAGCATAGTACTCCAGGAACGCCTTCTGACTCTCGAAGTTGTAATTGTCCGCTGGGAATGCGACCAGATTGCCGGTGAGCAGAGAGTTCTCAATACGACCCACGGATACGAGCTGGAATCCAAGGTAGGGCGCAACGTCGTTCTCCCAGCTGACGGTCTGCACCTCTGTTGAACCGGCAGGATTGAAGTACAGGTCGGAGCTGCCGTCAAGCGTCATGTCGTCACGTCCAGCAAGAATGCTTTCGAGCGCCGATTTGAGGTTCTGCACTGCCGCGAGAAAGGAACCCTTCGCTTTGTTGAGGTACCCCGTTGCACCTTCTCGCGGGAAGAGAAATCCTGCTGCGAACGGCGTGATCAAGTCGCCCCACGGAAGATCCTGACCGTTCTCCCAAACCTGGGAGTTGTCCGCCGGGTTGACCTCGTTCCACCAATTCTGCAGCGGCAGCGCCTTCGAGTATGCCTGGGTCATGAAGAGTTGCGACCGGATGTTGCGCAAGAACGCCGTCTCAAGGAGAAGCTCAGCCTTTCCGAAGGTGATCTCTGCGGGTGTCTCGCCGGCAACCGTCTCGGTTGGCCAGCCATCGTCAATCGCCGACTGGGCATCCATATAGAACAATTCCCAGCCCAGCGTAACCATCACATCATCTGGAATGTCTTCGATCGTCTGGACCACGCTGTTCAGCTGATCGCCGAGAACATCCTCGACGACGGCATCCGTCAGAGCGTTCACGCCGTTTGGATTTCGCGTCACGAAATTGTAGGCGAGTCCGAGGGCGTACTCTCGTTGGGTGATGCTATCGATGGAGTCTTCGTATGTGGCGATACTCTCGGGAATCTCGATGTCAGGATAGAGGACATCGATCAACTCGACGGTAGTAACGGTCTGACCGGTTTCGTCGTCGGTAACCGTTATCGTTCCGGTAAGCCAGGTAGAAAAATCGAGGAACTCGTTGATTGTTGTCGGGTACCCCTTGATCCCGAAGTAGTCGCCGGCAATGGTGGCCAGGTCAGGATCCGTTGCGATCCGTGCCAGGCTCAGCGTTGAGTAGTATACCAAGGCCTCACCGTTGCTCGGATCGTGCTGGAGGGCTTCTGAGAAGCTGTCCAAAGCGGCTTCGTAGTCGCCACCCTCGAGGCTCGTCTTCCCATCGTCGACGGACTGCTGCGCCGCGACGGGATCCGCCTCGAATGATTCTGCGTCTTCCTCCGTGAAGCTGCTGGTACCGGGCAGTCCGAGGCCTGGACAGCCGGCAAGCACCAACACTGCTGTCAGTATGATTCCTAGTCATAATGATGTGAACGCCCCCGCACGCGGAGACGTAGGTTACACTTCGTC
>CAZZIE010000090.1:0-16808 GCA_964654185.1 uncultured Spirochaetaceae bacterium
GGCCTCATGGAGATGATGATGCGGCAGCGCTAGCCGCCGCCACCGCCACCGCGGCGGGCATGGCGTAACCCGCGACGCTCCGCTACTTCATCCCCTGCCGTGCCGCAACCAGGAGCGGGTCCCACACCGGCGAGAAGGGCGGGGCGTAGCCCATGTCGACCTCGTAGAGATCCTCCAGGCGCATGCCCGCGGTGATCGCGGTGGCCAGAATGTTGATCCGCAGGACCGAGCGGCCGGAGCCGTAGATCTGGCCGCCCATGAGGCGCTTCGTCCGGCTGTGGTAGTAGAGCTTGATCCAGATCGGCTGGGCGCCGGGATAGTAGCCCGCCAGGGTGTGTGACTTGATTGAGACGGAGTCCACCTCCTTGAGGTGGTAGGCATCTATCTCCGTCTGGCCGATGCCGGTCTTGGCGACCTCCCCGTCAAAGATTTTGATCATGGCCGAACCCAGAACGCCCGGGAAGGTATCGAGCTTCCTGCCCGTGAGCTCGGCGGCAATGTTCTCACCGGCCATGCGACCCTGCCGATTCGCCGGAAGGGCCAGGGGAATGTGCACGGGCCGGGCGAGAACGTTGTGGTAGGCGACGGCGCAGTCCCCGGCGGCGTAGATGTCCGGGTCGTTCGTCTTGAGGTAACGGTCCACCATGACCGCCTTCTTCTCGCCCAGCTCAATGCCGGCGGCTTCGGCTACTCCCGTGTTGGGCCGGACGCCGACGCTCATGAGCACGACGTCCGCCGGGAGCTTCTCGCCGGATTCGAGCTCTACGCTCTCGACGCGGTCGGACCCGGTGATCGAGACCACCCTGGTCCCGGTCTTGACGGTGACATCGTGCGCTTCGATCTCCTTTCGGGCCAGGTCGGACATGTCCTCATCGACGATATTCAGGATTCTCGGAAGCGCTTCGACAATAGTTGTTTCGATGCCGCGGTTGCGAAAGGCCTCCGCCGCTTCGACTCCAATATAGCCTCCGCCGATGATGACGGCGCGCTCAGGTTTCTGCCGGGAAAGGTAGGCGTCCAGGTCAATGCTGTCGCCGAGCTCCTTCAGGGGGAGCACACCGTCGAGATCCGCTCCGGGAATGGGCGGCATGACGGCGCGCGCGCCCGTGGCAATGATGAGCTTCTCGTACTCCTGCTCGAAGGTCTCGCCGGAGTCGAGGTTCCGCACCTCCACGACGTGGCGGTCCCGGTCGATGGCGGCGACCTCGTGGCGCACGTGGAGATCGATCCCGCGCTTCTCTCGCGCCTTCTCCGGGGAGAGGACGGCGAGCTTCTCGTAGCTCTCGATCTCCCCGCCAATGAAGTAGGGCATGCCGCAGGCGCCGTAGGAGATGTGTTCTTCCTTTCCGTACACGGTTACCTGCTGATCCGGCAGGGTGCGCTTCAACACACTCGCCGCACTCATTCCGGCGGCAACGGCGCCGGCAATGACGACTGGTTTCATGGGTGTCCTCCGTTTCGTTTTCCGTACCCTCTCTAGCTACTACGGATCGGACGGGGGTTCAAGGGTGGGAAACGCGCGCCGCGGCGCGGCGGTGGTGCGCCTCAACGATCCGCCTCGGTGGTCTTCCGTTCCCACAGCGTCGTGAGCGTCTCCGCCAGCCGCGGTCCCAACTCCGGGCTCGGACCGGTGGTCACGTCGTCCTCATTGGGAAAGACGGCGTACGGGACGCGAACACCCTGGATCTCCACGCAGGAGTCGGTGCCGGCGGTAAGGTCATGCCAGTCAACCTCTCCATAGAGCTTCGAAAGCTTGTCATCGGGCAGGCCGTGCTCCAGGATGCTGTGCGGCTTGTCGGGATTGAAGCGGCGCCTGTTCTTGCGAAGCGACTGCTCGAAGGGAACATCGATATAGAGAATAGCTCCGCGACTCAAGAAGTCCGGCGTGAAGTGACTGAAGGCTTCGGCAAAGCCCCCGTGCTCGGTGCCCCGGGCAAACTCGACAATGGCGGTTTCGGTGCCGCCGAAAGCGGCGCCGTCGCCGACCGCCTTGTGGTAGTCGAGCTCCAGCCGGCGAATCAGCACGTTCCAGAGGTAGTTGTGCGTGAAGTAGCCCTCGGCATCTGTATGGAGCCGCGGCTTCCCGAGATCCGCGAGAATGTGGTCTTCCTCGAACCAGGTCCAGATCATGGGGAAGTCGTCGAACTCTGTGAACTCTCCGATCCGGAATTGCCGCCGGCGCTCCTCGGTGTCCGTGCGCTTGAGGAAGTCGATGATCTCGCTCTTGCCGGCCGCGGGGCGACCGATCAGGAAGAGTACATTGAAGACGTCCATCTCGGTCACGGGGGCACTCCTTCGACCACGTCGGTCGGCGCGCTCAGGTGGGCCCGAAGACTCAGGCCGAGTCCTCGGATGCCACCGGCTCGATCCGCTTGATGCCCTTCCGATCCAGGATGAGCCGGAATCGCTCCAACCGGCGCTCGTGGCCGCTTCGATAATCGATGATCAGGTTCAGATGATAGACGCGTCTCGCCGTCCGGACGTCGACGCTCTTCTTACCGGTCACAACCGGAACGGTTGTCGATTGAACCGAGAGATACCGTATCATGTTCGCCAGGTCCACAATCGTAACGTCCGCAAGGCCTTGGATACGGTTGTGGATTCTGCGAAGCGTCCTGGCGCGCATGACGACGACTTTCCGATACACCAGGTGGGACTCTTCCTCGCTTTGCGCAAGCTGCGCCTCGAAGGGGCCCTGGCCGCGAAACGCCAGGATACGTCGGTCCGCCTTCTTCAAGGGGACGAAGGTGGTTCGCTCACGAACCGACGCCAGCTTCTTCTTCCAGAAAGAGTCATAGAGATGCTTACGGCGGTCATAGAACCGCGCTCCCAGGGAGCGGCGGAAGTAGTCCCGGAAGATGTCCTTGATCCGGTCCTTCAGCATGTAACTGATGACCAGCAGGATGAAGAGCGACGTAGTGATGTTCCCGAAGACCGATTGGCCGTAGAATGCAATCGACGTCGCGACGACCATGGCAATACCCGCGGCAATGGCGTACAGGACGTGCTCAGTGCGCTTCGCCTCGTTTGTTGTCTTCACCTGAAAGAAGAGAACTTCCGAGGAGTACTTCTTGAGCATCTTCTCCCGGTAGACGTACTCTTCGAGTTTGCGCTCCTCCTCGGTGTCAGGAGATGTTGTCGGGTAGCTCTGTTCCCTCCGGTAGTCGAGCTCCGCGATGAGGACCTTTGCAATGCGCTTGTACGCCGAGTCTGCGGCCGGCTCATCTTCGTTGCGCTGGAGAAACGCGGTGAGATAGCGCTCGAGTAGGAGCGAGAGGTGCTCGTCGATCATTCTACAGTGCTCGTGGAGGTGATGCTCTTCCTTTCGCGCGGTCACCTTCTCGGTGACCGCGTGGAAGCGTTGTGCGACGCGGTGCAAGTCCTTCACCAAGCCCGCCGGATCTTCACACTCCCGAATGACCGGCTCGGCCTCCTCGTCTTCATCCTCGATTGTCGCAACCGCATTGATTCCGCCGAGCGACTCCCTCAGCAGAGACTTGTACACCGCACCGAGCATCTTTGTTTCGTAGACGAATGTGCTTCTGTCAATCGGCGACTGCTCGGCGACGAGCCGCTCGACGCGCCGCAGTGGTGATTCGGTGGACTCGAGATCACTCAGCTCATTGATCGTGAAGTCCGGGGTATTGAAACGGACGTAGAGCTTGCGATCCTCGTAGAAGGTCTCACTGTCGTAGGTATCCGGAGTAATCCGAAAAGACTGAGGCAGAAAGAAGTGCAAATCGACCGTGTAGCGCACCGACCGTCGTCGCGGATCACTCTTCTCAAGCAGGTGCCGCAGCTTGAGCTCGATCGAGGAGGTGCCGCGCTGTTTCAGGCCGATGTGTTCCATGGTGGCTCAACTCAAGGGTAACGCCACCATGATATCGCTAACAACTGGAGAGAGAACACCCCGGCCGTCGGCTTGGCGCTGCACCGCCCCCTATGCGTTCGCGGCGCCCAGCAGTTGCCGGCCCGCCGCCCGCGCCTCGTCCAGGACGTGCGGCGCGCCGACGACGCTTCCCGCTTCGAAGAAGCCGAGTGCCTTCACCGATGCCACCACCTCCAGGCCGATGTCCGAGGCGAAGGCGCGAAGGAGGTCGCTGGTGTTGCCCATCATCTCCTCTTCGGTTTGTTCGCAGACGGCGACGGTCACACAGCGCTTGGCCGCGCCGTGATACTTGCCGACCCAGTGGTGCCGATCGTGGGGATACTGAATGAGGCTGTACGAGCGGTCAATGAAGCGCTTCATGTCCGATGTAACGGAGTACCAGTAGGTGGGGGACGCCAGGACCAGGCCGTCGGCATCGTCCACAAGGGCTCTGATCCGGGCGTAGTCGTCCTGGACAATGCAATCCCATGAGTCGGCACAGCCTTCACAGCCGGTGCAGGCGTCAATGTCGTAGTCGCCAAGGAAGTGGACCTCCGTCTCGGCGCCGGCGGCTGCGGCGGGCTCGAGGACGCTCCCGACGAGGCGGGCCGTGTTGCCCGTGCGCCGTCGGCTACCGACCAGGGCGACGATGCGCATTTCAACTGTCTCCTGCCGCGCCATCTCCTTCCGTTGCTTCCTCACCGGCAACCGGCCGTGATGAGGGCCACGGAATGATAGCGGAGGTCCACGCCTGGTAGTCGGCGTAGCGGTGGTAGCGCGCGGCCGAGATTGATTCGGTGAAGCGCGTGGAGCCCACGAACAGGGCCGTGAGGAGCACGACGCCGAGGCCGCTCCAGTGCAGGAAGCCGCCCGCCGCAACGCTCGCGAAGAGGTAGAGGGTCCACCACACGCCGAGCTCGCCGAAGTAGTTGGGGTGCCGGCTCAGCCGAAAGAGCCCGTGCGTCAGGAAGCCGCGCTGCAGGTCCGCCGCGAGCCCCTCCGACGGCGCATACGACGCTGTCCCGAACCAACCCGGGACATCCTCTTTCGGTCGGCCGCCGTACTTGATGTTCTGAAAGGTCCACTGGTGCTGGTCGGCGACCGTCTCAATGGCCAGGAGAATCAGGAAGAGAAGCGCCGCTCCTGTCATTGTGACCGATGCTACCGGCGTACCGAGCGTTGCAAGCCGATGGACGGGTGCGGTGAACAGAATGAACAGGCCCACCTGAAATCCCGAGATGAAGAGGAGATTGAAAAGCTGCCAGAGGATGGGATTTCGAATCCGTTCACGGAGAATGGGCCACCGGTAGTCCTCCAGGGTGGAGTAACCGCCGCGTCTCGCGAAGTTGAAGGTGAGACGCAGTCCCCAGATGGTCACCAGTACCGCCGCGAAAGTCACCGGCGGCGCGAAGGAGGCGCGCGCTGCGTAGACCCAGGCGAAGGCAACCGGCGCCGTGCTCCACAGCCGGTCGACCCAGGAGTAGTCCCCGGTGAGCGCTCCCATGAGGAACGACGCGACGGCGAACCCGGCAGCGAGGGTTGATACGACGAGCACCGGATGTACCTGCGCGACGTACGCCCCAATGCTCGTGAGATCGGCAAGGGTGGCTCCAACGCGCAACGCAACCAGCCCGGCAATCGGATAGATGATCAGGAGAGTAAGCAGCTTTTTCATGCCGGCTACTCTACCATTAGATGTCGCGCAGTGACAGCAGGAAGATCTCTACAGGGCGGCTGAAATCGCTCGTTACAAGCTCCTTCGGCGCCTCTTGACCTGATGCCAATTTCGCAGTACCATTCATTTGAAGTTTGAAGCCTCAAAGTACAAAGTTTCCTAAATAGGTGAATGGATATGGAACGCTCAATCAATCATAAGGGACGACGTGGTCTTCTCCTGGCTCTCGCCTCGGTCGCCGCGCTGCTCCTCGCCGCTTGCGGCGACGGGGCGGTGAGTGGCGGCGCCGGTGCAGACGGGGACGGAGCTGGAGGCTCCGCGGGGGCCGCCGAAGGCGCTGAAGCGGCCGGCCCCGCCTCGGGTGCCGACCAGGAAGCTGCACAGCAGTCTGCAGGCGACCAGGGTGCGGGCGAGGAAACGAGCCGGTCGGCGGCCAGTCAGGGGGCACCGCCGACTCTGACCTACCAGCAGACGCCGGAGGTGGACGTGCGTGACGACGGCGTGTTCCGCATTGTGGCGACCACCACGCAGGGTGGTGACCTCACGCGCATTCTCACGGAGGGTGTCGAGGGCGTCGAGGTCACCCAGCTCACCGGCGCCGGGGTCGACCCGCACCTCTACCAGCCGACGGAGGCGGACATCCAGGCCATGAACCGCGCCGACATGGTGGTGTACAGCGGCCTCCACCTGGAGGGGCAGTTCGATGCGGTGTTCCGGGCGCTGGGCGAGCGCGACGTGGTCATTTACGCCCTGTCGGCCCCGGTGAAGCGGCAAGGCTTCGTCATCGGGTCCTACGACGAGGAGAGCGCCGGCCGCGGCTCGGACGATCCTCACTTCTGGTTCGATCCGCGGAACTGGCAGATCACCGTGCAGGACTACGCGGAGCTCCTCGCCGGAGTGGATGGGACGTATGCATCGCTCTATGAGTCCAATGCCGATGAGTACGTGGACCAGCTCGATCTTCTCTACGAGTGGGCGGACACCGCCATGCGCTCGGTGCCGGGTGGGCAGCGCTACCTCGTTACTTCCCACGATGCGTTCCAGTACTTCGGCGCCGCTTTCGGATGGCGCATGGCCGCGATTCAGGGGATCAGCACCGAGGACGAGGCGGGGGTCGGCGACATTCAGCAGACCGTCGACTTTGTGATCGAGCAGGAGATTCCGGTCCTCTTTGTCGAGTCGAGCATCCCCCCCGACACCATTGAGGCGGTGCTCGAAGCGATTCGCGCGGAGGGAGCCTCCGCCCGGATCGGGGTGCGGGAGATGTACGGCGATGCCATGGGCGAGCTCGGCACCTTCGGCGGCACCTACGTCGGCATGCTCGCGACGAACGTGCTGACCATCGTGCAGTCCTTTCAGGCCGCCGGTGTCGACGTGAGCATTCCCGACTGGCCGGAGGCTCTGGAACCGACCCCACCCGACGAGCTCCGGAGGTACTGACACCGTGAAGATCACGAAACGCTTGATTGCACAACGGAATGATCGCACCGGCCGCAGCGCCGGTCGCAATGGCAGCGCAGAACGGGCCGCCGCGGGTCGGGGCGAGCCGGCCTTTGCCGTGCACGACCTCACGGTGGCGTACAACAGCACGCCGGCGCTCTGGGACATCGATCTGGAAGTGCCCCGGAGTGTCCTCATGGCAATCGTGGGTCCGAACGGCGCGGGGAAAAGCACCCTCATCAAGGCGGCTCTGGGGCTGGTGCCGCGCACCGCCGGGACCGTTCGCTTCTACGGGAAGTCCTACGCCAGGATGCGCCGTCTCGTCGGCTACGTCCCCCAGCGCGGGAGCGTCGACTGGGACTTCCCCACGACGGTTCTGGACGTCGTCACCATGGGGCGGTACGGCTCTCTGGGATGGGTGCGTCGTCCCGGCCGGCGCGAGCGGGACCTGGCCATGGAGGCGCTGGACAAGGTTGCCATGGTCGATTACGCCGATCGTCAGATCAGCCGGCTCTCGGGGGGACAGCAGCAGCGCACCTTCCTGGCGCGCGCCCTGGTGCAGGATGCCGACATCTACTTCATGGATGAGCCCTTTGCCGCGGTGGATGCCGTCACGGAGCGCGCCATTGTGAAGGTGCTCCAGGATCTCCGGGAGAGCGGCAAGACGGTGATCGTCGTCCATCACGACCTCTCCACCGTGACGAGCTACTTCGACTGGGTCACCCTGCTCAACGTCGAGGTGCAGGCGACGGGTCCGAAGGATCAGGTCTTCACCCGGCGCAACCTCGAGCAGACCTACGGCGGGCGGCTCGACACCCTGCCGGTCGCGGGAGTCGATCCGGCGGTGGACTCGGCACAGCGGGGAGCGGTATGAGTGCGCGCCGGCAGTATCGCCTGGTCCTGGCGGTCACCCTGGGGATCGGGGCGCTCTTTCTCCCCTTCAGCACGATGGTTCTGGGAGTCCGCTACACCTACACGCTGCAGGTCGTCGCCCTGGGCGGCGCCCTCCTCGGGGTGGTGAGCGGGGCTCTGGGAAGCTTCGCCGTGCTACGGCGGCAGAGCCTCATGGGGGACGCCCTCTCCCACGCGGCGCTGCCCGGGGTGGGCATTGCCTTTCTGATTGCCGGGCGGGAGCTCGGAGTGCTCCTCATTGGTGCCGCCGTGGCGAGCTGGCTCGGGGTGCTCTTCATCCGGGCGGTAACCGCGACGACGCGGATCAAACAGGATGCCGCCATGGGCATTGTCCTTGCCTCCTGGTTCGGTGCCGGCGTTGCAATCCTGGCGCTGATACAGGACCGCCCGGATGCGAGCCAGGCGGGGTTGGACACCTTCATCTTCGGGCAGGCGGCTTCCATGGTCGCCGCCGACGTCGCCTTGATCGGCGGGGTAGGGGCGCTCGCCTTCCTGGTGCTCGGTCTCTTCTGGAAAGAGCTGAAGCTTTTCACCTTTGACCACGAGTTCGCCCGGGCCAACGGCTTCTCGACGCGCTTCCTCAACATGCTGCTTTCCATTCTCATTGTGGTTGCAATCGTGCTGGGCCTGCAGCTCGCCGGGGTCATTCTCATGGTGGGCATGCTGATCGCCCCGGGAATCGCCGCGCGGCAGTGGACCGACCGGCTCGACCGCATGGTCGTGCTCGCAGGGCTTTTCGGGGCGCTCTCCGGCGCGGTCGGCGCCGTCCTGAGCGCAGTCCGCGCGGATCTGCCGACCGGTCCCATGATCATTGTGGTGGCCTTTAGCATCGTCATGATCTCTCTTGCTCTGGCACCGGAGCGCGGCGTGGTCTGGACGCTGCTCCGGCGCGTGAATGACCGGAGACGGTGGGGAGCGGCGTGATGGCGGGATTCGAGGATCTGCTCGTGCGCTTCCTCCTGACCTTTGTGGCGCGGGAGGAGCTGAATCAGTTTCTGGGCTCGCCGCAGAACACCGCGACGATTATCGGCGTCATGATTGCCGTGAGCGGTGGGGTGCTGGGGACGTTCCTGCTTCTGCGCGGCATGGCCCTCACCTCGGATGCGATCAGCCACACGGTGCTCCTGGGCATTGTGGTGGCCTTCCTCATCATGACGAAGGGCCTTGGCGCCCCGCCGGATCTGACATCGCCCTGGCTGATAATCGGGGCGGCCGCCGCCGGAGTGGCGACGGTCGTCCTGACCGAGGTGATCTACAAGTCCGGGCTGCTCCGGCAGGACGCGGCGCTCGGCCTGGCCTTTCCGCTCCTCTTCGCCGTGGCGGTGATCCTGGTCGCCGGCGCAGTCGAAGACGCGCACATGGACGAGGACGCCGTCATGGTGGGGGAGATCGGTGTGGCCTGGGCGAACACGAACAGCCACTGCATTGCCGACTGCGAGAGCGTGACCATTGCGCCGGAGGATCCCAGGGCGGTGATGACCCGGCAGTGTACGAACTGTCGCGCCGAGGGGATCTCCCCGCGGGACCCCGGCGCCGAGTTCGAGGAGATCTGTACCAACTGCGGCGAGTACTCGCCGGCTCAGGCGTGGCAGGCAGGTCTGGTCGATGAGCGGCCGCTGCTGGTGCACTGGCCCAAATCGATTACCGTCATGTTTGTCATGACCTTGTTGACGCTTGCCTTCGCGGTCGTCTTCTTCAAGGAGCTCAAGCTCTCCACCTTCGACTCCGGGCTGGCCCACGCCCTGGGCTTCAACCCGACGCTCCTGCAGTACGCCCTCATGGTGCTGGTGAGTCTGGTCGCGGTGGGAGCATTCAACGCCGTCGGCTCCATTCTGGTGATCGCCTTCTTCATTATCCCGCCGGCAACGGCCTACCTGCTGACGGACCGTCTGCCGGCTATGCTGGTCTTGAGCGGCGTCATTGGTGCCGCCGGCGCCTACTTCGGGTATCCCCTGGCCCGGGGTGAGCTCTTCGGGGTGACCATTGCCGGCGGCTTCAACACCTCCATCTCGGCCTCCATGGTCGTCATGATGTTCCTCTTCTTCGTCGCGGCGTGGCTGGCCTCCCCCCGGTACGGTCTGGTTTCCACGACGCTGCGGCGGCTGCGGCAGCGCCGCGCCTTCGCCGAGCGGGTTCTCATGGGTCATATTCTCAACCACGAGGGCACAGAGGACGCCGCCGAGGAAGTCGGCCGCGCCACCCTCGGGGAGCACGTCGCCTGGTCGCCGAAGGTCGTGGACGCCATCCTGCGTCGCCTCCAGGCCCGCGGCTTGATCACGCTCAGGGGGGATAGGGTGTGCCTCACGAAAAAAGGCCGGAACGTACTAAGAACCGTGTTGATGCGAATCCCGTAATCCTCGGCAACCGTTGCACTTGCGGCGGGTACATGGTGAGAACCAGTGGCGCCGAGCTCAGAGTCGTGCAATCCGTTGCGCCGCAATGGCCTGCCTCCGGCGTCAACAACAAGCTTCTGAGTAGGTTACTGAGGCCCCGCGTCCTGGGATAGCCCCGACGGTTTATCGCCGGGCGGCGCGTTCTCTTCTTATCCTGGCATGAAAACAGGAGGTGCTATGGCAATGCTTTCAGACACACTCAAGAACCTCGCTCCTGAGAATGATGCCGAACTGACCGAAGGCTTCGAGCGGCTCGAAGAGCAGCTTTCTCGGATCCTGACGCCGGAGCAGATAGATAGGTACGCCGATCACATTCACCAAACCGGGGCGGTGCCCGTCGTTGGAGCTCTCACTGAGGAAGAACTGGAGGAGATGCCAACGGACGTGAGGGCGATCGCCCGCACGATTCTCGGGCACACCTCCATTGCGACGGAGATCCGCCGGGTGGCCGCACTCCTGCGGCAGCGCGGCGAGGCGCGCCTGGTGTACGATCGGTAGGCGGCGGTTGCGGCGCGCCGGGGCCCCGGGAGCGGTGCGCTGGGCCCGCGCGGCTGGGTGACGCCGCGGTGATCGTGAGCGGGCAGGTCGATATCCGCACGGGCCGCGTCGGGAGCGCGGGAGTGCCGCGCGGAGTCCGTTGGCACCTCCGGACCGGCGGCCCCGTGCCCGTTCCACGGTGAACCCCTCCGGGGCGCACGCCCCGTGCCGAAGGCGCTCCGAGCTGATACACTGCCTGGTGTTATGAAAAGTTACAAGAAAGAGCTCTGGTTCAACACGAAGAATCGCTACGAGCTGGTCCACATCACCGATCAGGTTCGCGAGGCCGTCCGCGAGAGCGGCGTGAAGGAAGGCATGTGCCTCGTCAACGCCATGCACATCACCGCGAGCGTGTTCATCAATGACAATGAGTCCGGCCTTCATCAGGACTTTCTGAAGTGGCTCGAGGAGCTTGCGCCGTACAGCCGGGACGGCTACCGCCACAACGTCGGTGAGGACAATGCGGACGCCCATCTCAAGCGGTCGGTCATGGGTCGCGAGGTCGTTGTTGCCATTACCGACGGCGAGCTCGACTTCGGTCCCTGGGAGGCCATCTTCTACGGCGAGTTCGACGGAAAGCGGCGTAAGCGGGTGCTCGTCAAGATCATCGGGGAGTAGGGCGGCGCCCAGGGGAGTAGGGCGGCAGCCCGACGCGCCGCAGCGTGGGGCGCCAGGCCGCAGCGCTCTACGGTGCCGCCGGGCGGCCGCCCCCGCCACCCCCAGCCGCAGCGCTCTACGGAGCCGCCGCGCGGCTCACCGGCGCCCGGACGCGGTGCGCTACCGCCTGCCCGCGCCGCCCTATGGCGTGCCGGCACCGCCCGGGCGCTCCGCCCCCGAGGCTGAACGCGCATCGGCTCCACCCTGCCGACCGGCCGCGCGCCCCGGCTCCCCCAGCCGCAGCGTCACATAATCGAAGACTCGCCGCTCCGCCAGAACCTGCCGCAGGAACTCCGCGAGCCTGGGGTTGTCGAGGAGTGCCTCCAGGTGTCCCGGCGCAAGGAGCTCTTCGCTGAGGTCGCGGTAGTCCCAGCTCCGGTGGCGGTTGTACTCGCGCTTGCGCGGACCGAGCCGGGCGAAGAAGCGTTTGGTGGCGGCGCGGAGGGGTGCAGTGTCTATGCCGTTGGCCCGGTACAGCTCCGCCATGTGCTGGAGCAGGACGGAGGCCTCATCGTAGGGGGCCAGGAGGCGTGCGTAGATGTGGTGCGGCATGAGATAGGGAAGGCCGATCCGCCCGTTTTCCCGGAGAAACATCCGGGTGAGCCGACGGGTGTATGCGCCAATCGGCGCGCCACTCGGCCGGTTCTCCCGGTAGAGCTCCTCGTAGAGGGGTAGATGCTCCGGGTAGGTGCGTTCGAGGCGCCGCAGGTAGTACTTCTTCTGGCGGCCCGGCCGCAGCGTGAGCCCGCCGGCCTGAATGAAGTCGACGCCGGTCTCGGCGAGCGTATCGTAGAGGCGCGAGACCTCCGCCGGGGCGTCGCCGACTCCGGGCAGAATGGGCATGGCAAGGACGCCGGTTGCGCAGCCCGCCTCCTTGAAGGCTCGGAGTGCCTCGAGGCGCGCCTCGATTGAGGCGGCGCCGGGCTCGAAGGACTGCCGGGTCCCATCATCTCCATGAACAATTGAGACGATGAAGACGAACCGCCTCCGCTCGTTCACCCGCTTCCACAGGTCGAGATCGCGAAGGGCCAGGGCGGACTTGGTCATCACCGTGACGGGGTGGTCGTACTCGGTCAGGATCTCGGCGCATCGTCGGGTGATCCGCTCTTTCACCTCCGCAGGCTGATAGACGTCGGAGATGCCGGAGCCCAGCGTGACGAAGCCGGGCTCCCGGAGTCGTGGGAGCTCCCGCGCGAGCAGCTCAGGCAGGTTGCGCCGGGCAACAATGTCCCGGTCGAAATCCCCCTCCACGTAGTAACGCTCGGCGCGGCCGTCACAGTAGGCGCACCCGTGTCCGCACGCCATGTAGGGCGAGAGGGCGTACTTCCCGACGACGAAGGTGCCGCTCAGGTCGGCCCTGCGGAGCGCCCGCTTCACCGGGCGCTCATGTACGCGCGCTTCGGAACTCATCTTGACGGGATTATACCCAACCGGCGGCGCTGTCTCACTCTCCGGCACCGCCCAGAACCGTCTCGTACAGATCGATCCGTTCGGCCTGGTAGATCCGGTAGCCCGCGTAGGTGCTGGTGTCGGGGTCTTCGAAGACGAGCTCCATGACCCGGCGGGCCGGGGTGTCATCGGTGACCTCAACGATGTGCGCGGAGATCTTCATGTCGTTCGCTTCCATGGTTTCGAGATCGAAGAGGGCCTGGGGCGTGCCGTCGAGCTTGCGTGAGATGCCGCCGAAGGCGATGAGGCGGTTGCCGTTGGGGAGGTAGTCGGCATCTCCAATGAAGGGGGTGAAGAGCTCCGAGCCGCGCTCCCTTCCGTACTGCCAGAGCTGCTCCACCGTCCCGGCCTCCTCGTCGACCAGGTACTCCACCGCCCGGGAGTAGCTGGCTGCCGGCGGCAGCGGGTCGTCGTAGCTGCGGTGGTTGCCGTTGTCGTAGATCAGGATGCGCCGGTTGTCGGCGGGGTGCAGTTCCGGCGCGTGCTGCCCCCAGGGCCACTCGAAGGGCTCGCCGACGGGATCGAGCAGGTAGGGCCTGAACTCCTCTTTCCAGTGTCGATGATTACCGAGGATCCACCTGAGCTCGCCGCTGTCCAGGTCTACCTTCACGACGGCGCTCTGATCCCGCCCGGAGAGAACGGCGGCACGGTCCTGGGCGTCATAGTGCAGGCCGTTGAGGTGGAGCCAGTCTGCATCTTCCAGATTGATGGGCTGTCTCGGCCGGTCGGGGTCCAGGATCTCCCGGAAGTCCCAGGCGCGGGTGATCTCACCGGTTGCCCGGTCGACCTCGACCATGCCGTCCTGGTTGGAGCCCGGGGCGGCGCTGAGGGCCAGGATGTTGCCGTCCGGCAGCTCCACCGCATCGTGGTGGAGGCCGTTGGGGATCTCCCAGCCCTCCCAGGGTGCGCGGCCGAGCCAGTCGATCTCGACCAGGCGGTCCTCCTGCTCGATCATGAGATTGCCGTTGCGCAGCGGGACCAGGAGGTGGCCGTAATCCTCCGTATAGAGCCAGCGGACCCGGCCGTGACGGTCCACAACGGAGGCCATGGGAATGTAGGTGCCTTCAGCATCGTAGGCGGCGAGGTGGAGGAGGATCATGCCGCCGCTCATGAGGTCGGGCCGGACCCGCTCGATCTGAATGTCCGGATACTGCGCCGGAAGCGCCCCCGTCACGATCTCGCGCTCCACGGAGCGGCTCCGTCCCTCACGATCAGTCACGGTGAAGGTCACGCGGTTGGCGTGGTCCGGATAGAGGCCGAGGAGCGGCGCCCGATGGTACCGGTGATACCCGGAGAATGCTGCGGTGAGGTCGCTGCCGTCGCGGCCGTGGACCCGCAGCGCTACCCGGACCTCATCCCGGCTGCGGACGGTGGCGAGGCGGGACAGCGGCGTGCTCTCGAAGGCCTGGAGCTCCACCTCCACCCCCCGCGGCCGCGGCGCCACCTGTCTCACAATGACCACCGGAGCTACGGCGACCACCACTGCTGTCAGAACAATCACTGTCACGATTCGCGTACGGCTCATGGCTCCGTTGAAGCTATCGAGTCACTGCGCGCCGGGCAAGGGCCCGCAGCCAAGATGAGGACCGCCGGCCGCATTGACGGAAGGCTGTGAACCTCCGTACGCATAGAAGGTGCCGCGGGGGCACACGCCGCGACGGTACCAACCGAAGCGGTACGTACCGAGGCGGTACAGACCGAAGCGGTACGTACCGAGGCGGTACAGACCGAGGCGGTACTTAGGAGGGCCAGAATGAAGCGCGTCGGCATCGTCCTGATAGGTGCATTGCTGGGGTCCTGTGCCTCGATTGGAGGGCAGGAGCCGATTGTTGGTGAGGTTCCGCAGCAGGTCGAGGACGAGTTCGTCCCGAACCCGCAGGGGATCGAGGTCGAGAGCTGGGTCGAGGGGCTGGAGGTGCCCTGGGGGCTGGTCTTTCTCTCGGAGGACCGGGCGCTGGTGACGGAGCGGCCCGGGCGCGTCCGGCTGATTGAGAGCGGCGAGCTCCAGGAGGAGCCCTACCTCGAAATCGATGCCGCAGCGGTGGGCGAGGGCGGTCTCATGGGGATAGATGCGCATCCGCGCTTTCCCGAGGAGCCCTTCATCTATGTGCTGTACACCTACCGGTCCGGCGGCACCCTGTACAACAAGGTGGAGCGGTACCGCGATCAGGGGGACGGAGCCGCCTTCGACGCGGTGATTCTGGATGAGATACCCGGGGCACGCTTCCACGACGGCGGTCGCATCAAGTTCGGTCCCGACGGCATGCTCTACATCACCACCGGGGAGAACTTCAACGCCCGCCTCGCCCAGGACCGCGCCACCGTCGCCGGAAGCATTCTCCGGGTGACCCCCGACGGCGAGCTCCCGGCCGACAACCCCTTTCCGGACTCCTCCATCTACAGCTACGGCCACCGCAACCCCCAGGGCCTCGCCTGGCACCCCGAGACCGGCGACCTCTTCTCCTCCGAGCACGGCCCGTCCCGGGAGTTCGGCCTCCACGGCTACGACATCATCAACGTCATTGAGAAGGGCGGCAACTACGGCTGGCCCCGCGCCGTCGGCGCCGTCGACCGGCCGGAGTACATTGACCCCCTCGTCATGTGGCGGGATCCGACGCCGCCGGCAGGTCTGACCTACTGGCGCGGCGACCTCTACCTGGCCACCCTGGGCAGCAGAGCCCTGATCAGGATCGATGTTGACGTCCGCCCCTCCGCAGAGGGCGGCACCGCCGAATCCGGGCCGGAGCGTGCCGCGGACCGCTACGCCGTCCGGCGCATTGAACGGCTCTTCGCCACGGGCGACTTCGAGGGACGCTACGGGAGGCTGCGCGCCGCCGTGGTCGGCCCGGACGGCGCCCTCTACGTCACCACGAGCAACCGCGACGGCCGCGGCAACCCTCAGGAAGGGGACGACCGGATCCTGCGCATCGTGGCGGCGGAGTGAGGGGTGTGTCGGGGCGCTTTTGATCTGCACGCGCAGGACCCCGATACCTGCCCACAACCCTGTTGATACGATTTCTCCAAGTCACGGAGGAGCCGAGGGTTAGGCCGCCACGCGTCTGAAAACAGTACGCGCAACGATCGGAGCGCCTTAACGCGTGGCCCCATAGCGATTTGGCGGCGCCACCATCAACAAGCTTGTGGGTAGGTTGAGGTCACCCGGCGTGACAACGCGTCCCTCCCCGGCGGTGACGGTTCGAACGACCCGGAACCCCAGGCCGGCGCTCCGGCCACGGGGAGGCGTACTGTTCCGGTTGCTTACGCGGCAGAACTCCGGGGCGGCGTACCACCCGCCGCCGCGCTCGACCCGGGCCGCCCCGAAATCGGGCCCGGAGGGATCCGTGGCATCCTCCGTCGGGCAGGCGGCGTACCAGTCCCAGCACCACTCGCTGACGTTACCGGTCATATCGAAGATGCCGAGCTCGTTCGGCTCTTTCAGTCCCACCGGCCGGGTCCGGTTCCCGGAATTTCCCGCATACCAGCCGACCAGGTCGATGTCGTACCCTCCGGCGTAGAGGTGGCCGGTGCCGCTCGGCGCGTCGCCGTCGGCCTGGGTGTGGCCCCCGCGGGCGGCGTACTCCCATTCCGCTTCCGTGGGAAGCCGGTAGCCGTTTGCCTCGAAGTCGCAGATGACGCGGTCTTCCTGCACGGAGTAGCAGGGCTCTCGTCCTTCCCGGCGGCTCAGGGCGTTGCAGTAGGCAACCGCCTCGTACCAGGTCACGTTCTCGACCGGCAGGTCATCGCCTTTGAAGGCGCTGGGATTGTCCCCGACGATCCGGACGTACTCGGCCTGGGTCACTTCATGGCGGCTCATGTAGAAGTGCCGGGTGATGGTAACCCTGTGGAGCGTCTCGTCGCTCCGGTTCGCGGCCCCCGG
>CAZZIE010000091.1:0-16433 GCA_964654185.1 uncultured Spirochaetaceae bacterium
CACCCGTGCGCTCCAGAGCGCGGTCATCGCCGCGAGTTGTACGCGCATCACGAAGCGGCTGGCCCATTCGCGAATGGTGAAGAGGATCGACTGGAGCCCGAGAATCGCGAGCGAGAGCGAGAAGAAGACGTTGATCGCGCGCACCGCCCGTACGAGCTCCCCGGTTTCGTCATCGATCGCCGCCCACCATCCATAGGCGGCAGGCACGAAGAAGTGCCAGATGCCGAAACCGATCGAGACGGTGCCGCCGGCGATGACGAGCAATCGTAACAGCCTGTTTGTCCTCATGGGTGATCTGCCCGGAGTGTAGCACTGAGCGAACCGACGGGTCGACGGTCGAAGCGCAGATCGAGCCGGGGGCAGCGTGCAGGACGACGGGATTGACATAATACGTAACCTGGTTAATGATTAATCCGTGGGCGAGCGCACCATTCTTCAGAAGCTCTATCGGGTTCACACCTTTCTCGCTGAGCTCGAATCGGCTCCGCGCGACTTTGGTAGCGGCGAGCTGCTCTACGCGAGCTCCGTGCACACGCTAGAGGTGGTCGCGAAGGAGCCCGGGGTGAGCCTGACAGGTGTCGCGTCGGCGCTCGAGGTTTCCACGGCGGCGGTCTCGAAGTTCATCGCGAAGCTCGTGAGGGGCGGTTACCTCGTGAAGAGCGCGAAGCCGGGAAATCGAAAGGAGCTCGCCTTCTTCCTGACCGCGAAGGGTGAGACGGCTGTCGCCGGGCACCGCCGCTTCATGGAAAGCGCGCTCGCGCCGTATCGGCAGCTGGAAGCCGCCCTCCCGGATGATCAGTACGCGGTGATCGATTCGTTCCTCGAGCGGATGCTCGAAGCAGCGGAGTAGGAGGCTGGAGATCGGGAGACCGGGTCCCGCCGGAGGGAAGCCATGGGGCTATTATTAACCAGGATAAGTAAATTTCGAGGATTGAGGCCGGTCTGCATCTGCGCCTTGGCCTTGGTGCTTGCAGTTGCTCCGGAGCCGGCGTGCGACTCCCGGGTTGGTGATGCGGTCTCGGGGCCGGAGCTCGACGTCCGGGTCGGCGGCCTGGATTGCAGCGGCGATCTCTACGTCTACGTGATCACGGCGGAGCACATGGACACACCGGGCACGGGCGTCGCCGAGCGGGTGGTGCAGGTCGAGACGGGTTCCGCCCCGGTCGCGCTACGGTTCGCGGGCTTGGCGCCCGGGGCGTACGCGGTGCGGACCTTTCTGGACACGAACGGCAACGGTCGGCTCGACCGTGGGCTGTTCGGTCCCAAGGAGCCGTGGGCGCTCTCGTGGCGACAGGGAGCGCCACGCAGCATGCCGCCGCAATTCATGGATATTTCGTTCGACCTCCGCGAAGATCGTGGGATTGAGCTGGAGCTGGAGTAGAGAGGAGAAGTAGATGAAGGTGTTTCCGGAGATAGGATGGTCGATCTGGAGCGGCGGTTGGTTCTCGATCCTCTTTCTGGTCGCGACGATCGTTGCGATGCGAGCGACACGAGGTGACGCACGACGGGTGACGGTGCGCCCGGCGATGATCGGATTGGTTGAACGTGGCGCGGCGGTTCTGGGGATGGTGCTCTTCCAGGGGACGATCGCGTTCAGCCTTGCGGTTCCCCTGCGGACACTCGGGTGGCGATTCTGGCTTGGCGTCTGCCTCTTCGCGGCCGGCACGTTCGTGTACGCCTGGGCTCTGATCGCGATGGTGCGAGCGGAAACCGGGCGTCCCGTGACCGACGGGCCGTATGCGGTCACCCGCAACCCGCAGCAGATCTTCTCGGTCGTCGCCTGGACCGGGGCCGGGTTTGCGATGGGCACCTGGTTTTTTGCGCTCGTCGGGCTCGCCCGACTGGCCCTCGCGGTGCCGACCTTCGCGAGTCAGGAGCGAGCGTGCCTCAAGCGATTCGGGGAGGAGTACGCGGAGTACATGCGACGCGTCCCGCGTTTCTTCTGGAGTCCGTTCGGAAGGATGGATCGTGCCACCGGAAACGGTCGCCGGGCCCGGGTTCGGCCTGGCTGAGCCGGCTCTGGCGTCCGCCGACCGTAGCGATTCTGGTGCTGATCCTCTTTGCCCTGCAGATCGCTGTCACCGGCTACATCTCCGGCGTGTACGAACCGTACCTGGAGTTCGCGATAACGTTGCGCTGAGTCGGGCGAGCCTGTTGGTTTCGATTGCCGTCCGCATATCGGCGGTTGCCGCCAGTGTGCGGCTCGCCCCGCAATCAGATTCGCCTACTGGCAGAGCGTGACCGTCGCATCCGTTCTCACCGCAATCCGAAGCAAGCGGATGTAGACGAACTCGGCGGCGGCGACAAGCCACTCGGAGCGTCCATGAAACAGTCAATCTTGCGCCTGACCGCGCCCCTTCTACTGGCTGCCCTCCTCGGGAGCTGCGTCATGCATCGGGTGAACCCGGAGCCACGGAACATCGTATTGCGGGAGAATGCCGGCGCCGCGCTGCAAGTCGAGGTCAAGACCGGCGCGCAGTGGAGCTCGAGAATGCAGGCTGGTCCGTTCATCTTCAACGTACTGCCGCAGTTCGCGATCTGGACCGAGGACGACGCGGGCAATCTGGTAGAGACCCTTTACATCACGGGGGCCGGTTCCAGCAAAGACGGCCGGCCCAACCCCGCAACTCACCGCACATCTGGTCGTCGAGCGAACACTCTCCAGGTCTACGGCCGGCTGGTGGAAGCAAGCGCATGAAGACCGAACATCTCTCACAACACTCACAATCCAAGCACGGCTCCGACCTGGGCACCCGGTTCGCCGGGAACAAACCCGGCAGTCGGTCCCCGCGAAGCGCGCAACGAAGCGCGAGGCGAGATTGTACTTGTGGGAATCTCAATTTGGGGGTATAGTTGCAGTAAGTGACTACAGTCACTTTATGACCGAAGTCATTATGGGATTGCAACACAAGCGAAGCAGTGAGACTCGCCGGCTCGTCTACGACACGGCAATGCGACTTTTCATGCAAAAGGGCTACGAAAACACCTCGGTCGACGAGATCGTCGGAGAGGCGGACGTCGCCAAGGGCACCTTTTTCCGCTACTTCCCGGCGAAAGTTGCGGTGCTCGAGGCGTGGACACAGGAGTGGTTCGCCGGGGTGGTGAGCGCCGCTGGGATCCGTAACGGCGAGCCCCTCCTCGACAACGCCCTTCGCGTGGTGAGTGAAATGGCCGGTACGGATCGAGCGTACTTGACGCTCACCGGGTGGCTCATTGTGGAGTCGCACGCGGCCAACCTGCGGACTGGAGACGAGACGGACCATGGGCCGGAGAAGAAGCCGATGCGCGAGTTCCTCATCGATCTCATGCGTCGATCCGTGCACTCGGGCGCACCACCCTCGGGGGCGCTCTCCGATGAGCGCGATCTCACCACCCTCGCTGAGACGCTCATGAACACCTGGTTCGGGACCATTCTCTTCTGCCTGGACAACCCGGAGCGAGACCCCGGCGCAATGCTTGCGGATGCAACCCGGATCTGGCACGACGGCGCCGCGGGCACGTTCGCACGCGGCGAACGGGCAAGCAATATGGATACAGCCAAGGAGATTGAAGAATGAAACAGAAGTCGGCAGTGCGTCGACGGGCAGCGGCTCTTGCCGTCGTGCTCTGCCTCTGCGCAGCCGGCTCGCTCGCGGGACAGAGCTCGACGGGGGAGGAGTCCGGAAGGCTGGGATTCCTCGAGCTCACCGGCGGCACGATTGTCACACCCGCGCGAAGCTTTGCGAAGCTCGACGGCTCGGCGAACGCCGCCGCCCTTGGATGGGGCATTACAATCGGCTACGGCGTCATGTACGCCCAGACGGCGCTCATCCTGGGACTGAAGAACGTGACACCATTCTACCCGCACCCCCTCAATCCCACTCCCGACGACAAATTCTACCTTGTCCAGGCAGGCCACACGGTGCCCTCCTCCCTCGCCTTCATGGGCGCCGGCTACGGAACGGCGTACGGGCTCATTCGCCTCTTCGGAGGAGACGCGGATCCGGCGGCGCTTTGGGCCGCCTACTCCGCCGCGGTGATCATGCCCACCTTCGTCACCATGTGGATCCCGGAAACGACCATGGCGCTGGTCCTCAAGAATCCTCAGGAGGTGGGGTGGCCGCAGTGGTTCGACGTCGGGAGACAGGTGGCCGGTGCGGCATGGTCGGTTGCACTCTCGACGGTGGCGGTGGCCGTTGTAGGGGACGTCCCGTGGTGGCAGGCGGCAATCATCGGAACCGTGTCGACGGGGATCACCGGGGCGTTGTTCGGGATGTTCTACCGGTAGCACGAGCACCCCATAGGGCGTGGCTCTTCCAGTATTGAGTCGCTTCACGGCTCACAAGGGTGCCTGGGCGCGATCTGCCCGCCGTGTGCGGGCATCATTCGCTCAACGTCGTATCCGCCGATCCGGCAACCTGCCTGCGACCCACCGTCGCGAGCGAGAACGTCAGCGACACGATGCTGTCTGTGATCTCGGCGGCGGACTGCCTGCAATCACCAAGCAGCCACTCCTTCACAATCCGGTTCACTCCCCCAAAGTAGAAGTGGAACAGATTCGGATCATCGTCGAAACGCTTCCCAAAGAATTCCTCGATAGCTGAAAGATGCGCTGTGACCTGGAACTCATCCAGAAGTTCCTCGATCTGCTTGCTCTGCATCAGCACCGGTAGTTGCGGCAGCTCCCGTACCCACTCGAGCCGCTCCCGAATGAGATCACGCGGGAGCTTGCCCTCGCTCGCGTTGCGCGCAGCCTGTTGCTCAAGGGTCTTTTGGGCACGGTAGAGAATGATCCGCTCCTTCGTCTTGAAATGGCGATAAAGGGTCATGCGGTTCACGCCGGCCTCTTCGGCGATCTGGCTTAGTGTGAGATCGTTGAAGTCATGATCCTGCATCAGCCTTGCGAACGCATCCGAGATCATGTCCTTCGACTCATCAATCTGCTTCTGTCTCTTCATGCAGCAATCCGCCCTGGATGTAACACTTATGAGAATCGCCGAGAAATCGATGACTTCCCGCGCCTGGGATGGTATAAATGTATCAATGTCACATTTAGAGTATACCGGGAGGATGCCATGAGTACAAGCACACGGTCGCACAATATGGCGTCGGGTCACATACGTAATCCGGTCCGGAGCCCGAGGACTTCATGAAGACCCGGATCATTCGAATTGTAGTCAACACATTCCTGATCCTTCCGGCCGTCTTCTTCCTCTTCACAGGGTTCCGATGGCTGGTATCGCCGGCAGACGCAGCCGGGGCGCTCTTGATGCCTCTTCTGTCCGGGACCGGCCTGAGTTCCCAGATGGGAGATATCGGCGGCATGTTCCTCGCGCTCGGCATCATCGCGTTGGGCGCCGTCGTGACGCGGAAGGGCGATTGGTTGATGCCGATCTCGATTGTATTGGGATGTATCGTGCTCTTCCGTCTGCTTGCCTTCTCTCTCTACAGCGCACCGCTCGCGCCGCAGGCGGTCGTCTTCGAGCTCGTGATGTCGGTCTGGTTCGGGTTTGCCTCGCGACTGGTGGAGGCCGAGGAGGCATCAGATGCTTGATCGAGCGAAGAGCTCTGCTTTCCTCGCCGCGGCGGGCACCCTGGCACTCGGTGCGCCGTTGCACGCGAACTCGGACTCGGTCGCCGACGCCGTGGCGCGCATCGCGAACAAGGAACGCTTCGAGCGCCCGAACATCGTTCTGATCCTGGCAGACGATCTGGGCTTCACTGACCTGAGCTCCTATGGCAGCGAGATCCGGACACCCAACATCGATCGGCTGGCCGAGAGCGGAGTGAGGTTCTCGAACTACCACACATCCGCGAGCTGCGCGCCGTCGCGCGCAATGATCCTCACCGGGGTGAACAATCACCTCGCGGGAGTCCCGAATATCCCGGAAGCACTCCCCGGTGAGCAGCGCGGATACGATAACTACGACGGCGTCCTCAACAACGAAGTGGCAACCGTCGCCGAGCGGCTCAGCGACTCAGGCTACCACACCTACATGACCGGCAAGTGGCATCTCGGCAAGACCGAAGAACGCCTCCCGTACAACCGAGGCTTCGACCGGACGCTTGCCATGATGGACACCAGCGCCGATAACTGGGAGCATCGGTCCTACCTGCCGGTCTACGATGACGCCCACTGGACGCGGGACGGGAAGGAAGTCCGACTCGATGAACCGTTCTACAGCTCCGAGCTTCTGGTTGACGAGATGATCGGCTTCGTCGACTCGAACCTGGATGATGATGACCCGTTCTTCGCCTACCTCTCGTTCCTGGCGGTCCACGTTCCCGTGCAGGCGCCGGCCGAGTTCACGGGCGAGTACCTGGAAACCTACGAGAACGGATGGGAGCACCTGCGAGACACCCGGCATCAGAGCGCCACGGACATCGAGCTCGTCCCCGTCGGCACCAGACGGGTCACACACGAGTTTGTTGAAGACTGGAACGATCTGAGCGCGGAAGATCAGGCGTTCGCGGCGAGACGCATGGCGGTCTACGGCGGGATGGTCTCCGCGATGGACTATCACATCGGGCGTCTGCTGGACTACCTTGCGGACACCGGCGAACTGGACAACACCGTCCTCATCTTCACCTCTGACAATGGACCGGAGACCTTGATCGTGCCGGACCGCGTCATGGCCGGTCAGGGCTACAGGAACGAGTACGAGACTCTGGGCGAGGCCGGGAGCATGACCTACATCGGTCCGAATTTCGCCAATGCCGCGGCGTCACCCCTGAGCTATTTCAAGTTCTACATGGGCGAAGGTGGTATGCGCGTTCCGCTCATCATTTCGGGTCCGGGAATCGAGCCTCAGAGCGGATTTGTCGACGCAGCGGCTCATGTCCATGACATCACTCCCACGATTCTCTCGCTGGCGGGAGTCGACGCGACAGGTGAACGATTCGGTGGCCGACACGTTCATCCGATTACCGGGAAGGATCTCAGTCCGATTCTTTCGGGCGCAGCCGACGAGGTCTACGAGCCGTCGGATTACGTAGGATACGAGGTGGGAGGCAATGCCGCATTGTTCAACGATGGCTACAAGATCGTTCTGAACCGGGCGCCCCTCGGCGACGGTGAGTGGTATCTCTACGACATCATCAACGACCCGGGAGAGACCACGGATCTCAAGACGACGAACCCCGCGCAGCTGCAGCACATGCTGAACCTCTACCAACGATTCGCAGAGGAGAACGGCGTCCAGCCAGTCCCCGCACACTACACGCAGCAGGCGGAGATCAACCACCAGAACCTGCGCGGTGGAGTTGGGGATTCCCTGGTGACGGTGCTGTTGACGGTGATCACCCTGGGTGCGTTCGGGCTGTTCGCCCGAGAGCGGCAACGATTGATGAGGAAATAGGAGACTACAATGACCATAAGCAAGCGAATGCGAACCGTATTGATTATCGTGGGCAGCGTGATCGTCGTCTTTGGCGCGCTGATGATCGCCGCCCCGTCCCTCATTCAGGCGATGGGCGTGCACAAGGAATACACGGGGCCGCGTTACGAGCTTCCCGGCGGCAGGGCGCTCATCATCGCGACCAATCACGATGAGCTGGGAGATGATGGAACAAAGACGGGTGTGTTCGGCTCAGAGCTCACCGCCCCGTACTACGAGTTCCTCGACAACGGCATGGAGGTCGACATTGCCAGCATTGAGGGCGGCGAGATCCCCTTCGATCCGCTCTCGTTCAACTACTTCATCACAAGCGATTACGACAAGCGCATGGAGGATGACCCCGTACTCCTCGCCAAGGTGGAGAACTCGATCCCAATCAGCGACCTCGACTTTACCGACTACGACATCATCTTCCTGGCAGGTGGCTGGGGAGCTGCATACGACCTTGGCTTCTCGCAGGAACTCGGTGACAAGATGACCGAAGGATACGTTGCCGGCGCGGTGGTTGGAGGCGTCTGCCACGGCCCGCTCGGCCTCCTGAACGCAGAGGACGAGAACGGTGACCCGCTCGTGAAGGGCCGTACGATCGTCGCTGTCACGGACAAGCAGGTGGACGAGCTTGGCATCACCATGACGCCGCAGCATCCTGAGACCGAGCTTCGAAAGGCCGGAGCCAACTTCGAGAGCAGCACCGGGTTCCGCGACTTCTTCGCAAGCCACACGGTGGTGGACGGTCGCATTGTCTCGGGACAGAACCAGAACGATGGACCCGAAGTCGCGCATCTCATGATGAAGGTTGTCGGGGGCACGCAGCTATGAGCACCAGGCCAGGCACGAGGAGGCAAAACATGGGATTTCGAATCAACTCGGTGAGCCGACCAATTGTGGTTGTCGCGTCGGGAATCGCACTTGTGATACTTGCCGGGTGCTCCTCGATACCTGAGTTTCCCGCGGAGGATTCGGACCTCGCGGTGATGACCACTGAAGACGGCATCGAGTTCGTACGCACCCCGGACTCGTACTTTGAGGATCTGCCCGACTGGCCGTATGAGGCGAAGTACGTCGAGATCGACGGTCTCAGGCAGGCCTATGTTGACGAGGGAACCGGCGAGTCCGGCCAGACGATCCTTCTGCTCCACGGGCAGCCGAGCTGGTCGTACCTCTACCGCAAGATGATCCCCCCCCTCGTGGACGAGGGTCACCGGGTCATCGCGATGGACCACCTGGGGATGGGACGCTCCGACAAGCCGATTGACGTCGACTATCACAGCTACCTCAACCACACCCGTCGCCTCGAGCAGTTCATTACCGAGCTCGAACTCGAAGAGATCACGCTCTTCGTCCAGGACTGGGGAAGTCTGATCGGTCTGTACGTGGTAGGCATGAATCCTGACTGGTTCGCGCGAGTGGTGGTGGGTGACGGCGCGCTTCCGGTGTTCGCCGAGGGTGAGATACCCTTCCCGCTGCCGGAGGACGAACAGGCTGCCCGGGATGCGGTGCACCGGAACTTCCGAATGATCCCGGCGCAGCAGCCTGAGTTCTACGATAATGCGGGCAATCTCCGCTTTGGTGGAACAGAGGACTCGGGCTACTTCGGGGGCTGGATTCTCTACGCGCGGAACGACGAACGATTCCGGGCATCGGAGGTGCTCGAGGCAATGACCTATTATCCGCTCTCGCCGGCGGAAGAGGCTGCCTACGATGCTCCCTTTCCGGCGCGGATCGCTATGGCGGGCCCGCGGAGCTTTCCGGGACTCGCGAACACGCTCGGCGGCGTGACCCAGGAGGCGTGGGAGGGACTCGGTTCGTTTCACAAGCCGTTCCTTACCATATGGGCCGCGAACGATCCGGGCCAGCTCGGCAGGGTTGAGGCGCAACAGACCCTGATCGATCACGTTCCCGGCGCAGAGGGCCAGGATCACGTTCGACTTGCGGAAGCGAGTCACTTCCTGCAGGACGATCAGGGTGAGGAGATCGCGAGACGCGTAGATACATTTATCGAGCAGACCAGCCGGTAGGCGAACGTGAGGGCGCGACTTGGGCGAGATCAAAGTGGTTCTCGTCGGAACGGCCGGGCCCATGAGTCCGGACCTGGCGCAGGAACGATTGGAGCAGTTCAACCTGCCCGTCCCTGAGATCGACGCGGTGTTCCTGACCCACTTTCACGCCGAGCGAAGGAGCTTTCCATCTATGGACCCACAGGCACGGAGCAACTGGTTAATGGCTTCATTGATGTCTACGACCTTGACTCAGATCACCGCACCGACCATCACGGCGAAGAGCTCATGCCGACGGCGTTTCACTTCGCGACACCGGTTGAGTTCGCCGGCAAGAAGGTCATCATCTCCGGGGACACGTTGATCACCGAGGAGCTCAAACGGAACTTTCAGGGCGCGGACCTCGTAGTCATGGACGTCATGAACTACGCCCTCGTCGAGACGATGGAGAACGCCTTCCGCGCACTTGGCAACGAGCGCAACGCCACGATCTTCAACGGCATCCGCGAGTACCACCCGGACGTAACGGGCATCGGAATCTTCGCAACTGAGCAGGATGTCGCGCGTCTGGCTTTGACCCACTACGCTCCGTCGGCTCAGAGCCGTAGCTCCCGATCAGGAGTCTGTGGGGTTCAGCCCATTGTCAGTTCCTAACCGCCTCTCATCGCCGCCGGCGCGCGGGCCGCAGGTGCCTATTGCCCGGTTTTGTGCGATCCGCTCCTTAGGATCCGGCTCAATCCCTGCGTCCCGCCGGTTGTGTCGCGTTCACTTTTGCTATCAGTCGGGTCATGGCGCCCTACCTGCTCCTGATCCTGGCGGCCGTCGTCGGCGCCTGGGGACTGTGGGCGCTGGTGTTCCGGTAGGCGAGGCCGACTCTCCGCCGCCCTGGTCGATCGCATCCTGCACCCCTGCCACATCGTGAATATCCGGGGAGACTCCTGCGGCATGCGTTACCACTCTGGAGGCTGGATGGATCAGGCACACGGGTCGGGTGTGCAGTTCTCGTCCGCGTACGTGCGGTTGGACTGCTTGGGGTATCATGGACTGTACTGTTCGGCAGGGCCTGATGATGAGAGGTATATCCTGGAGACAGCCAGGCACCAGTCCCCATGTGCTTGACAACCAACGCTGGGCGCGTCGATACTGACCACCAGAACGAAACATTCGAGTGGTCGAAAGCGGTGGAGTAGTGTCAGACAAAGACATGCGCGAACAGATCATCGACTCAGCGAAGGTGATCTTCTCGCGTTTCGGATTCAGAAAGACGACCATGAATGACATTGCGCGCTCACTGCACAGGGCGAAGAGCTCCATCTACTACTACTTTGGCAGCAAGGAGGAGATCTTCGAAGAGGTGATACGGAGGGAGTACACCTACCTGAAGGAATGCCTGCGCGATGCGTTGGCGGCGGAAGACACGCCGCAGGGGAAACTCAGGGCCTATGTACTGACAAGGCTCCGGGTTCTGCTCAAAGTGTCGAATTTCTACGGAGCAGTCACGAGTGAGTACTTCTCCTACTTCGGTCTGATCGAGACGCTGCGCACGGACTATGTCCTGGAAGAGGTCCAGCTGTTCAGAGGAATCCTGCAGGAAGGCGTCGAGACGGGAGTGTTTGAGATCAAGAATGTCAACGACACCGCCCACACCGTTATCACGGCCCTGAAGGGACTCGAGTATGAGTGGGCGACGGCGACCGACCATAGCGAACTGGAGAGCCATGTAAGGAGCATTCTCGACATGGTGCTCTACGGGATCGTGGCGCGTAACGAATGAGAATCGAAATACCTGTCCCTTTTTTTGGATCCGATTCGACCATATTACCAGATTGGTCGAAACATACAGAACATCGGGTTCGTTCCCGTGGCGGTGTGAGGATGAGGCGTCGTGAAACTACTGACAGGCGTCGTTAGTAGAGCGCCGGGACTCGTGGTCGGCGTGGTTGTCGTCGCGACGCTGTTCTTCGGATTCTCGGTCAGGAATCTGAGGATCGAGGCGGACTTCACCCAGGCTATCCCGTCCGACCTGCCGGAGATGAGGTATCTCGACGAGGTCAACGAAATGTTCCCGAAACAGGAGTTCGTCATCGTCGGGCTGGTCGCGGATGACATCTTCACCGCCGACCGAATCCGCCGCCTGGACCAATTGGCGCGCGAGATCGAGAACCTTGGCGGCGTGGGCCAGGTTATCAGCCCGACCAACGTCAGCCTGATCCGCGGATCCCGGGAGGGTATCGAGGTCGCACCCATCCTCGAGCGCCTTCCGGAGACCGCACGCGAGATGAGTGAGTTCCAGAGCGAGATCACGACCAATCGGCTCTACAAGAACTCACTCGTCTCCTCCGACGGCACAGCCGCCATCATCCTCGCACAGGTGGAAGATGATGACGAGCGAGAGCGAATACTCAGCGATATAAGGGCCATCGTCAACGAGAACCGCAACGATGGTGAACTCTACCGCGTCGCCGGCGAGGCCGCCACGCTGGCGGCGGTCAAGGATCTCATTACACACGATCTCATCCTCCTCTCGCCGCTGGTGGTTTTCGTGATTCTCCTGATCCTCTATGCGAGCTTCCGCAGCGTGCGCGGCGTTGTCCTGCCCGTCCTGACCGTGGTCATCGGCGTTGTCTGGACCTTGGGGATCATGTCGCTCACGGGAGTTCCCCTGTCGATCATGACCACGGTTATTCCGACCGTTCTCATTGCGGTCGGCTCGGCCTACGGTATTCACATCATCAACCGCTTCAATCTGGAAATGGGAATGGTGCGGGACACGGACGTGGCAATCAGGAACACCGTCAGGCACACCGGAATCGCAGTCTTCATGGCAGGGCTGACGACAATGGCGGGGTTCCTCTCGTTCCTGAGCTCCCGGATCCAGGTCATTCGGGAGTTCGGCCTGTTCACCGCACTCGGAGTGGTCTGCTCACTGCTCTTTGCGCTCGCCTTCATTCCCGCGATTCTCTACCTGGCGCCCGTCGACCGCATGCGCAGGAACGCAATCCCGGCGAATACCAGGAACCTCCTTGACAGGCCTCTCACGAGACTCGGCGCTATTACGACCTCCAGGAGTGTACTCGTCCTTGCGAGCGCCGCACTGGTGCTGCTTGGTTCAGGGCTTGGCATCGCCCGCATTCGCGTAGAGAGCGACCTTGTCCAGATGTTCGGGAAGGATACCCGGATCATGCAGGACAACGAGTTCTTCAACCGTTCCTTCTCCGGAACCATGACCTTGCAGATTGTCATCGACGGCGGTGAACCGGATGCCATCAAGGAGCCCGACGTACTGCGTCGGATCGAGCAGATCCAGGCGTACGTCGACCAGATCGAGACAGTGGGAAACTCCCAGTCCATCGCGGACGTTGTCAAGGAGATGCATCGTGTCATGAATGCGGAGAACGAGGCATTCTCCACCATCCCCGATTCCCGGAATCTCGTCGGCCAATACCTCCTCCTCTACTCTCTCACAGGCGACGAGAGCGTTCTGGAGAATCTCGTCAACTATGACTACAGCCAGGCGAATGTCACGGTCTTCGTGAAGAGCGGGAATCTGACCGCCCTGCGCTCGATTGAGAATGCGATCAACGCCTATATCACGGAGAACATCAACGTGGAGGATATCGATATCCGCATCACCGGACGGGCCTCGACGTTGACCGTTCTCAGCGAGTTGATCGTCCAGAGCCAGCTCTTCAGCATCGCGATTTCCCTGGTGCTGGTGCTCCTGATCACGTCTGTGATCTTTCAGTCGGGAGTCCTGGGTGCGGTCTGCACCGTGCCCATCATCGTGACCCTTGCCGTGAGCTTCGGCCTGATGGGGTGGCTCGGTGTCCCTCTGGATCTGGCAACGGTGCTCATTGCGAGCATCGCCGTCGGAATCGGCATCGACTACAGCATCCACTACGTCAACCACTACAGGACGGCACGAGCGAACGCCATGACGGCGGGAGCCGCTGTCACCCAGACCAACACCATGACGGGGCGGGCTATCATCTACAACGCTTCCGCCGTCGGCGCCGGATTCCTCGTTCTGACCTTTTCGAGCCTCGCGAGCATCGGCGTGCTTGGGGCGATGATTGCCCTGACCATGCTTGTGTCGTCAGTTGGCGCTCTCACGCTGATTCCGGCGATCCTCACGACGCTCGAGAAACGCGCGTCTTTCGTAAGGCTGCTTACCAGGCACACCCGGACGGGTCTGCCATCACGGGACGAATCTTCAGAGGAGAACAGAGATGTTTGATGTGTGGAAGACAGGATCAGTGCTGACCGTCCTTCTGGTCGTGGCATCGGCGGCATTCGCAGGCGGCGCCCAAGAACCGCCGGAAGACACCGGGGAAGCGGTCGTGCAGTTCGAAGCCTACACCGGATCCGACGGACTCACTGCCGACGACATCATGAGAGACGCAGAGACCAGCCTCATCCCAGCCGATGTCCGGGCCGATGTCACCATGACCCTCATCAACCGGGCCGGCAGCAGGCGGATACGGGAGATCTCGATGATCTCCAAGGAAGAGGACGAGCTGAACAAGATCGTGATGCACTTCCGCTCTCCCGCCGACGTCGAGGGCACCGGTTTCCTCATGCTCGAGGCCGATTCCGGAGAGACGGACATGTGGCTCTACCTGCCCGACTTGAGCAGGGTGCGTCGGATTGTCTCGAGCAGCAAGACTGAAAGCTTCATGGGTTCAGACATCAGCTACAGCGACATGGAGGACAAGCCTCTGGATGACTATCGCTACGTCCGGCTTCAAGACGATGTCGTGAACGGCGAAGCGTGCTTCGTCGTCGAATCGACCCCGGCGTCCGACGCCGTGGCAAGCGACACGGGCTACAGCAGAATCATCCACTGGATCAGCAGGGATAAGATGATCCCGCTCCAGGCCGCGTTCTTTGACCCTCGCGGAACCTACTTCAAACAGATGCAGATCCAGGCTGTCGAAGAGATCGGCGGCACATGGATCCCCACCCTGGTGGAGGTGGAAGTCCTACGGGAGGGACACCGGACCATCATGGAGCTTCGGAATGTCCAGGTAGACACGAACCCCGACGACTCGTACTTCACCCAGCAGTACCTGCAGCGAGGGAATTAGGAGGAGACAGATGCTCAAGGCTGCCATCGCTACGACCCTTGTTGTCCTCAGCGCAACCGCCGGATTCGCGCAGGACGACTCCCTGATTGGCGGACACGTCGAATCCACAATCGTCGTCCCCTCCGGCTGGAACGACGACTTCGACTACCAGACGGTGTCAACGGAGCTCAAGCTTGCCGTCGACCACACGGGCGCCCGCGCGGCTCTCAACGGGGAGCTGTACTTCACCGTGGATGATCTGGCTGCAACAGGAGATATCACCCAGAAGTTGTCAACACGCCCGGGCGAGATCTACCTCTCCCTCTTCCCGGGGCCGATCGATCTCACTGTGGGTCGCCAGATGATCGCCTGGGGCTCGGTTGACGCGCTGAGCCCTACGGATATCGTGAACCCGCTGGACCTGTCGGATCTGTCCAACCTGGCCGCCACCGACACCGAGGACGTCCGGATCCCCGTCACCGCTCTGCGGGCAAGCTTCTACCCCATCGACTTCCTCAGACTGGAGGGAATCTTCCTGCCTGTCTTCACGTCGTCGGGCACTCCGGACCTCGCCGCCTATCTGCCTCCCGAACTCGCGGGCCTGCCGGTCAGCTTCGACACGCCAGCGGGTGAACTCGCGAACTTCGAGGCCGGCGGCAGGGCGAGTTTCTACCTCCCGGGTTTCGATTTCTCCCTGAACTACCTCTACACCTGGGATGACATCCCCGACCTTCAGTCCCTGGGCGTCGTACAGCAGGACATTGGCGGAGGCAATCTGTTTGGAGTCCCTGCGAGCCTGAGCTTCTCTCACAGACGGGTGCACGTCGTCGGGACCGACTTCGCGTGGCCGCTATTCGGCATTGACCTGCGTGGAGAAGCTGCATACTACTTCACCGAAGACCACGACGGCACGGATCTCTTTGTCAAGAACCCGTATCTCTACTACACACTCCAGGCAGGGTACGAGTTCTTCCGTCGACTTCAGGTCAATCTGCTCTTTTCGCAGAAGATCGTCTCGAACTTCCAGAAGATCAGCGACTATGACTACAGCATCGATCCCACCGATCCGGCATCGTGGAACCAGGACGACGTCTACTACGAAGAAGCCTACGCGGCAATGCTCGGACCTCTGGTGAGCAACCAGCGCGCGCCCGTCATGTCGTCGGTCATGCTAAGCCTTCAACAGTCGTTCCTGTCCGACTATGGGGAAGTATCGGTCGTAGGGCTCTACAACTTTCCGGACGATTACGACGATTCGCGAACAGACACCCCCTACGGCGACTTCATGGTCAAGCCGATGCTCACGTACCAGTTCACAGACGCTCTTGACATTTCCATCGGGGCAAGTCTGTTCTTCAGTTTCACGAAGAACGCGGACGGGGAGTTCGTGAGCGACGAATACACGACGTTCGGGCTGCTGGATGATCAGGATTCGTTCTTCGCACGTGCGAGGTTCAGCTACTAGAATCGCGGCCGCCAGCCAGTTGATGGAAGGGACCGACCACGGTGAGATCTCAGGTCGATTGACTCAGAAGAGCAGCATCGGATGCGTGTGCCCAGTCACTGCTCTCCCCGCAGAAGCCCCTCCGGAATCTCATTCATCTGAACCGACTCCCACTTGGCGTTGTAGAAGTGGTAGAAGCGACCGTCCGGCTCATGGAATGAGCCGTACGAGAGATCGTTAGCCCGGTTCCGTGGGATCGGGTGACGAAAGCCGCCCGGCCGGGACGGCCGGGACGGCCGGGCGGACCCTTGGGAAGCGTGCGCTCCAGATGGGGATTTCCGTTGCTCCGATCGCTCTGTGCCCGGCGGGTTGGAGCCGGATGAGGCGTGCCGCCGTGGAGAGTCGCTGCAGGAGACTCGGCCTATCTGCCACGACGGCGATCGTCATGCCCGACGCGTTGCTTCGGAACCGGGTCCGCCGCAATCACTCCATTCGCGTGATTGACGTCGCGGTTACAGAAAGCAGGACCCGGCCCCAGAGAACCGCCGTC
>CAZZIE010000092.1:0-16278 GCA_964654185.1 uncultured Spirochaetaceae bacterium
GATCGAGAGGCGCCGGTCATCCTCTTTCTCGCCGGCGGCCCGGGCGGCTCGGAACTCGGCCGTACCCGGGACTACCTGGCAGATCTGGAAGAGGACTTCGTATTCGTCAACTGGGAGCAGCCCGGCACGGGCAAGTCCTACCGCGCCCTCGACATGCGCAATGCGACCTACCAGGAGTTCGTTGATCACACCGTTGCGGTCTCGGAGTACCTGAAGGAGCGCTTCGGCGGCCGGCCGATCTACCTGATGGGTCACTCCTGGGGAACCATCATCGGTGTCCTGGCGGCGGAGCAGCGCCCCGACCTCTACGCCGCCTACATTGCAGTCGCCCAGCAGGTCGACTTTGTTGAGAACGATGTTATCGGCTACGAGCTCGTATTGGACCGAGCCGCCGCCGCGGGGGACACGCGTACGGTGGAGAAGCTCGAGAAGATGGGCCCGCCGCCCTACTCGCGGGAGAACGGCTCCAACTACACCTACCTCTTTCAGCGGGTCTTCCGGTACAGCCCGTCGGCTCCGGGGCAGGCGCACATCGATTCCATGAGCATCTTCAACCCGGAGGAGTACACTTTCATCGACACGATCAACCTGGTCCGTGGGGTCGTGCAGGGGGTAAACAACGTCTACCCCCAGCTCGTCGGACTGGATTTCCGAAACGACGTGCCGCGCCTGGAGGTGCCCACCTTCTTTGTGACCGGGCGCTACGACTACACCTGCATTCAGGACATGAGCTACGAGTACTTCGAAATGCTCGACGCGCCGGTGAAGCGCCACTACTGGTTCGAGCGCTCCGGCCACGAGGCGTGCTACGAAGACCCGGAGAAGCTGCAGCGGATTCTCACCGAGGAAGTGGTACCCCTGAGTGAGGAGCACCTGCGTACGAGCCGGAGCTGAGCACAGAGCCGGGGACCGGTCGTACGGTCGGCGCCCGGTCGGATGGGCCTCGCCGAGTCGGACGGGCGGCCCCGGTCGTAAGGCCGAGGCCGGTCGTAAGGGGTGCCCGGCCGCAACGGCGGGGCCACCTCGCGGGCCCACGGCATTGCACCGAACGGAACCGGCGGACCGTCACCAAACTTCGAGAGTTGGCAGACAATCTCACATAGCGGCATAATCGATTTGTAATGACACAGGTCAAGCCCGTTTACATTGTCGAGTTCCACGCAGATCAGGTGGCCGAGCTCTACGAGGCCGTGCAGGAATCCCTGGACGAGACCGCGCCGTGGCTGAGTGATCTCCACGCGGACATCACGCCGGAGGACGTGGAGGAGTACGTTCGGTCGCAGCCGCAACTCCGGGCGGACAGGCAGGGGTACAACTTCGCGATTGTCGACCACGACGGGGCGATCCTGGGCGGGTGCGGGCTGACGCAGATCAACTGGAAGCATCGCTTTGCGAATCTCTTTTACTGGACCCGCAAGAGTGCCGTCGGGCACGGCGTTGCGCCGGCGGCGGTCAGGCTCCTCGCGGCGTTTGCCTTCAACACCCTCGAGCTGTATCGGGTGGAGATTGTCGTTGACATTGAGAATGCACGGAGTATCCGGGTGGCGGAGAAGGTGGGCGCGATCCGCGAGGGTGTCGCCCGGAACCGCCTGAACACGCACGACACCCCGCGGGACGCCTACATGTACTCCCTTACGCCGGACGCAATGATCTGACCGGCGGCGTGGCGTGTCGGGTACCGACCGCTCGGTACCGGCCGCAGCGGTATGCGCCGGCCGTTTCGTATAGAATCATCTCCATGAAAAACGGAATGCTGCTTCCCGAGACCATCTCCGGGGAGTATTGCGGAAGCAGGCTTGCCCTCTACTTCTTCTATGTATTGACGGCGGTTACCGTGGTGCGGAGCATCGTGCACATTGTGGCTCCCGACGGCGGCGCACAGAGCATTGCAACCATACCGCTGGATGCCTTCACCGCGAACGGTGCGGCAACGGTGATTCACCTCTTCGCGCTCTGGGGCCTCTCGCAGCTGATCGTCGGAGTGGTGTACGTGCTGGCGGCGCTCCGATATCGCGCGCTCATTCCGCTGCTCTATCTTCTTGCGGTGATTGAGTACGCAGTCAGACTGGTGCTGACCTGGTGGAAGCCGCTGGAGACCGCCGGCACCGCGCCGGGAGCAGTCGGGAACTACGTGCTGGTACCGTTGCTGCTACTCATGCTGGTGCTGTCCCTGGTCCCGCGCCGCGGGGGCAGCGTCCCCTCCGGCCCGTCTCCCGGAACCTACTCACAACCCTGTTGACACTGAACCGGCAAGTCCAGTTGCGAACAGAGCTTAACTCAATCAACCAGCAAACAGCGACCTTGGTTCTCCCGAGGCGCCCCAAATCACGATGCTGTCGTGGTTTCTGCCCAATGCCATCAACACGGTTCTGAGTAGGTTCCGACTATTCCACTGGAATCCGATAGAACCGCAAAGTCCGACCGACCACGCCGTCCGGCGCCCCGGGATGCGCATTCCACTTCACGAAGCCGTCGCCGTAGATGGGCTGCGACAGAAAGGTCCCGTAGGTCTCGTCGTAGGTCGCGTCCCAGTGGCTCAGGCCCTCGTCGCTGATCTCGTACATGTCGAACATGTCGGTTGAGTTGAACCGCGAGTCCTCGTAGCGGTAGAGAAGGTAATCCTCATCGTCGACGGCTGAGAACTCCGACTCCAGGACCGTATGGTCCCAGGTCTCGATTGTGGATCCTGCGAACAATTGACAGCTGCCCAGGAGAACGATCAGTGCGACGGGTATCACCGCCGCGAGGACATACCGACAGCCACGCGCTCGTTGCATACGTGCCTCCCCGTACATCAGACGTGCCGTCAGTATGCGCCCGCTTCAGCAAAGGGGCAATTCATAAACTCAGGGGCCGGTAGGTGTTGGAGACAGGTGCCGGAGAAGAGAGGGGGCCGGGCCCGCTCCGCGGGCCCGGCCGATGTGTACGTCCCCGCCGCGTCAAGACGGCGGGGTGGGGCGCCTACTCCGGGGCGAAGGCGTCGGTGAGCTCCCGGACGGGCGTTGCGTCAAGACCGTCGGCATCGTCCCAGAGGGATCTGATGCGCTGCACTCGCTCCGATGAGTAGAAGGTCGACAGGTTGTGTGCGAACTTGTCGAAGATCAGCGGGATGGCCTCGTCCCGGCGGCGCCGGTGGCCAATGGGGTACTCCACGGCGATCTCTTCGGTCTCGGTGCCGTCGGTGAAGAAGACCTGCACGGAGTTGCCGATGGAGCGCTTCTCCGGGTCGAGGTAGTCCGTGGAGTACCGCGGCTCCTCGACGACTTCGGTGACGTCGCGGAGGGCGTCGATGCGCGGGTCCGCCGCGGCCTCGTCTCGATAGTGGTCGGCGGTGAGCTCGCCGTGAATGAGACCGACCGCGGTCATGTACTGGATACAGTGGTCCCGGTCGGCGGGGTTGTGGAGGGGGCCCGTCTTGTTGATGATCCGCATGCCGGACTCCTGGGTCTTGATGACCACCTTCTTCACCTGGTCCAGCCGGGGCGCCACATCGGGATGGAGGCGGAGGGCAGCTTCGACGGCGGTCTGACCGTGGAACTCCGCCGGGAAGGAGACCTTGAAGAGGACGTTCTCCATTACGTAGGAGGCGAGGGGCCGCTGCAGGGTCACCTCCTTGCCCTTCATGACGACGTCGTGGAAGCCCCAGGTCGGGGTGGTCATGGCCGTGGCGTAGCCGGGCTCGCCGGCAAGCACCATGAGGGCCAGGCGGACGCCCCGGGCGGCGGCATCTCCCGCGGCCCAGCTCTTTCGGGAGCCAGTGTTGGGGAAGTGGCGATAGGTGCGCAGCGAGCCGTTGTCGACGAAGGCGTTGGAGACGGTTTCGGCGATCTGGTCTTTGGTCCCGCCCAGAAGGCCGGCGGTCACCGCGGCGCTGGCGATCTTCACCAGCAGGACGTGGTCCAGGCCGACGCGGTTGAAGGAGTTGTCCAGCGCCAGGACGCCCTGGATCTCGTGCGCCTTGATCATGGCGGTGAGGACGTCCCGGACGGTGAGGTAGGCGGCGGGGGTGCCGGCACCTCCGCGCCCGGCCGCGGCACCCGCGCCGTCGGCGCGCTTCACCGCGCCGCCCCGGGAGAGGTAGTCCGCCACCGCCAGGATGGCGCCCAGGTTGTCCGAGGGGTGGCCCCACTCCGCGGCGAGCCAGGTGTCATTGTAGTCGAGCCACCGGATCAGCATGCCCAGGTTGAAGCTGGCGGTGACGGGATCCAGGGGCTCCTTCACACCGGGGACGCGCGCCCCGGGCTCCACGGTGGCACCGGGGACGACCGGACCGAGCTGCCGGGCGCACTCCGGCACACCGTGAGCAAGAATGGCGCAGCCCAGGCTGTCGGCCAGGTCGATTCGGGCGGTGTCGTAGGCTTCCGCGCTGTCGATTGTGGTGTCGTGAACGTACTCGGCAATGTCGGCAAAGAGACCGTCGCAACGGTCGACGAAGCTGCTCATAGGTTTCTCCTTTTTTCAGTGGGCCGGCCGCGAGGCGGCGTGGGCCGGCCGTGAGTGGCCGGCGCCGCGTAAAGTCCTCTCCGCGGGCGGCAGGCGCGGGCAGCCGGGCCCGGAGGCGGGCCGGCGCCGGGCTCAGCGAGGCAACCCGGTCGCATGCGGCCGGCCGCGGGGGAGCCAGGCCGCGAGCGGATACTCGCGCGACGCCGCGTCCCGGCGCTCAGGGCGCCAGGGGGACGTACTCCTTCTGCTCGGGGCCGGTGTAGCGGCTGATGGGGCGGATCAGGCGGTTGTTGCTGCGCTGCTCCATGACGTGGGCCGCCCATCCCGCAACGCGGGAGAGAACGAACATGGGCGTGAAGAGCTCCGTCGGAATGCCGGAAAAGTGGTAGGAGACGGCGCTGTAGAAGTCGAGGTTCGGGAAGAGCTTCTTCTCATCCCACATGATCTGCTCAATGCGCTCGGCAACGGGATACATGACGGTGTCACCGGCCTTTTCGGAGAGGAGCTTTGCCCACTCCTTGATGATGTTGGAGCGCGGGTCCGAGACGGTGTAGATCCGGTGACCGAAGCCCATGACCTTCTCCTTCTTCTCCAGGCTCTCCTTCAGCCCCTTCTCCGCCTCCTCCGGGGAGGAGTACTTCGAGATCAGATACATGGCCGCCTCGTTGGCGCCGCCGTGAAGAGGCCCGCGAAGGGCGCCGATGGCCCCGGTAATGGCCGAGAAGAAGTCCGACATGGTGCTGGTGATGATCCGCGAGGTGAAGGTAGAGGCGTTGAAGTCGTGCTCGGCGTAGAGAATCAGCGATACGTCGATACAGCGACGCGTGTCGTCGTCGGGCTTGCTGCCGGTGAGGAGACGAAGCACGTAGTCGGCGGTGTCCTCGTGCTCCACGCCAAGGTCAATGCGCACGCCGTCCCGCGACCATCGATACCAGTACATGAGCATGGCCGGAAGCCGGGCAATGAGCTCCTCGGCAATCTGGTCCTGCCCGTGATCGGGACCTTCGGGCTCCAGATTGCCCAGGTAGGAAACGGCGGTACGGAGCACATCCATGGGGTTGGCACTCGCCGGAATGCGCTCCAGGACATCCGTCATGCCCTCCGGCAGGGTGCGCAGCTCTGCAAGGCGTGCCCGGTAGTCGCGGATCTGCTCGGCCGTGGCTACCTCCCCCCTGGTGAGCAGCCAGGCAACCTCCTCGAAGCTCCCCTTCTCCGCCAGGTCCTCGATTGCGTAGCCGCGGTAGCTCAGGCCGCGCCCCTCGATTCCGACGGTGCAGATCGCGGAGTCTCCCGCGACAACACCCGCCAGGCCGCCTTCCTTCTTCTTGCCGGCGTGCTTTGCCTCAAACTTAGCCATTGCGTCCCTCCTGAAACATCTTGTCCAGCTTGCGCTCGATCTCCTCGTAGCCGAGGAAGTCGTACAGCTCCTTCCGCGTCTGCATGAGATCCAGGGCATCGGATTGCGTACCCTGCTGCAGAATGGCCTGCATGACGGTGAGCGCCGCCTTGTTCATTGCGCGGTTTGCAGAGAGAGGATAGAGGACGATGTCAACGCCCACCGATCCCAGCTCGTCCTTCGTAAACAACGGCGTCTTTCCGAACTCGGTAATGTTCGCCAGGATGGGTATTCCCACCGCCTCCTTGAACTTCCGATAGTCTTCGAGCTCGGTAACCGCCTCGGCGAAGATCATGTCCGCCCCGGCGTCCCGATAGGCAATGGCGCGCTCAATGGCGGGGTCCAGCCCCTCCGTCGCGACGGCGTCGGTCCGCGCCATAATGACGAAGTCCGGATCCGTTCGTGCGTCCACCGCCGCGCGGATGCGGTCCACCATCTCTCCCTTCGTGACGGTCTCCTTGCCGGGGCGGTGGCCGCACCGCTTCGCCGCAACCTGATCCTCCATGTGGACCGCGGCAACGCCGGCGCGCTCCATCTCCTTGATGGTCCGGGCGATCATGAGGGCCGCGCCGAAGCCGGTGTCAATGTCGACGAGGAGGGGAAGATCTACGGCGCCGGTGATGCGCCGGGCGTCCTCCAGTACGTTGTCCAGGGTGGTGACGCCGAGATCCGGCAGCGCGTAGGAGGAGTTCGCCACTCCGCCGCCGGAGAGATAGATCGCCTTCACGCCGATCCGCTGCGCCATGAGGGCGACGTACGCATTGATCACCCCGATTGTCTGAAGGGGTGCCTCCGTTTTCACGAGCTCGCGATAGCGAGCTCCGGGCAATTGAGATTCCGCCATGTTCGCTCCTTGGGTGGTCAGGGTGCGTCGGTCAACTCGGTGCCGTTGACGACAATGGTGCGGTTGAGCGTTGTGCCCCCCTTGATGGTTGCGTGAGCGGGGCACACGTATTCGACGGTTTCCACCAGGTCTCTGACGGCGTCGGAATCGGCGCTCGTCTCGATGGTAACCTTGTAGTCAATGTTCCGGAATCCCGGCGCCACATCGGCAATGCCGAGGATCCCGCGCTGATCGACGTAGCCTTTGATGTCGATCTTGAGGCCGGTCAGATCAATGTCGCGAAGAGCCGCGTACTTGGCGTACTGCGCCTGCTGACAGAAGCCGAATCCCGCCAGGAAGTACTCCAGAGGCCGCGGGGCCTCGTCGCCCCCGCCGCCCTGGGCGGGCTCGTCGGAGAAAAACTCGAAGCGCCGCGCCTTCGCCTTCCCGTAGAAGCCGTGAAGCGCCGTGGTGATTACCCGGTTCAGATGAACAGCCTTTCCGGCATCCTGCGATTCTTCAACGTGCTGTTTCACACGATCACGAAAGTCCGTGCTGATCTCCATTTCCACACCCCCTGTCGACCCTGGAATGTTAATATGATCAGTCATGATTGACAATTGAGAAATTCGAATTGCATTCGGAATCCCAATTGACACTTCTGGTCCTGACGCTAGAATAGGGCCCATTATAGACGCCTGCAGTCATGTTACCGTGGCACGGGCGGAACCAGGTGGCATGGGCGCAACGACGCCGATGTCACTCATATCATCGAACCATTCGGCAGAGGTTCGGGTGGTAAGGAGGTCATATGGTACGAAAAGCTGGAATCATTGCGCTGAGCGCAGTGATGCTTTTTGTTGTGGCCCTTGGCGCTTTTGCAGGCGGACAGGGGGAAGCAGAGGCAACCGGAGAAGAGCAACCGCTGCGCATGGCGGCCATTTTCCCGGGCTCCATTCAGGACGCCGACTACAACACGATTGGGTACATGGCGCTACAGGAAGTAGGGCAGGAGTACGACATTGAAACCGCGTACTCCGAGAAGGTCGCAGTACCCGACGCCGAGCGTGTTCTCCGCGAGTATGCCAATGCAGGTTTCGACGTGATCTGGGTCCATGGGTCCCAGTTCAACGGCGCCGCCACCAACGTCGGTCCCAACTATCCGGACGTAACCTTCATCATGGAGGTCGACGGCGAGCCGGCCGAGATGATGGACAACTTCTGGTACATGGACCGCAACTTCTACACCGGCTTCTACGTGCTGGGTGCTCTTGCGGGACTCAAGACCGAGACCGGACGAGTGGGATACCTCGGCGGACTGGAACTGCCCTTCACGCGGGCGGAGGTCAACTCCATCCTCCAGGCATTCGAAGACGTCGGGTCGGATGCGGAACTGAGCTACATCTACATTGGCGACTTCAACGACCCGGTGAAGACGCGACAGGCGGCTGAGGGACTCATCTCGAACAACGTCGATGTGATCATCTCGTCGGTGAACCTCGGTAACTACGGTCTGTACAACGCCGTGCAGGAGGCCAATCGAGATGTCTTCATCACGACGAAGTACACCGACAAAGAGGTTCAGGCACCGGAGAATTACCTGACATCGGATCTCTTCGACTTCCGCGTGCCCCTCAATGAGATCGCAGGGCGAATCCTCGACGGCGAGAAGGGCGGCTTCATCTTCCTCGAGTATGGTGAAGGCGCAGCGCGGTGGGCGCAGTTCCCGATCAAGAACGTGAGCGACGAGCTGAATCAGCGCGTTCGCCAGATCGCCGAGGACGTTGCAGCCGGCGAGGTCGAGATCGTCCGAAACCAGCAGGAGATCATGCAGCAGTAGCACCTTCGCTGGTGGTACGGTCGTAACGGCCGACGCGCCGGGCCGAGTGCCCGGCGCGACCAGCCGTTAGGACAATCGAAACCCGGTCGGCGTCGGACGGGAGGTGATCAGGCCCCCGTTCGGCGCGGCTGTTTGAACTACAGGATTGTGCATGGCAACCGATACCCTCGTGTCGCTACAAGGGGTGAGCAAAGCCTTCGGAGAGGTCAAAGCCCTCGATGACGTCGACTTCGCCGTACGTCAGGGGGAAATACACGGGCTCCTCGGAGAGAACGGCGCCGGAAAGTCCACGTTGATGAAAATCCTCTACGGTCTCTACGCGCCGGATGAGGGCGTCATCACCATGGACGGTTCCACCGTCGAGATTTCCTCCCCTTACGATTCCATTCAGCTCGGAATCGGCATGGTGCACCAGGTATCCACACTGGTGCCGGAGTTCACCGCCCTGGAAAACATCATCATGGGAACCAAGGGCGAGGCTTTCGGACTCCCCCTCGAGCGAGAGCGGAATCACATTCGCGAGCTCTCCAAGGAGTACGGTCTCACCTTCCCGCTGGATGTGAAGATCGTCGAGCTCTCGGCAGGGATCAAGCAGAAAGTAGAGATCGTCCGCGCCCTCTACCGCGGCGCGAAGGTCCTGATTCTGGATGAGCCGACCACCTCCCTGGTGGAGAGCGAGTTCCAGCAGCTCCTGGAATCTCTGCAGGCCTTTGTGAAGCGCGGCGTTACGGTGATCTTCATTACTCACAAGATCCGCGAAGTCATGATGGCGTGCCAGACGGCGACGGTCCTCCGGAAGGGCAAGGTCCAGGGGAAACTCTCCCAGGAGGAGATGTCCCAGGAGAAGCTCGTCAAGCTCATGTTCATTGAGAAGGACATTGAGGTGAATGAGAGCGCCCTGCCGACGGTCGAGCTCCCGACGATGGAACGCTCGGAGTCGCCGGTTCTTTCCATGCGCAACGTGAACGTTGCCGGCGGTGAAGAGACCGCGGGTCTGACCGACATTTCCCTGGACGTCCACGGTGGTGAGATACTCGGTGTCGCCGCCGTGTCGGGCAATGGAGAAAAGGAGATTGCAGAAGTCGTCGTGCACCCGCAGGAGATGCAGTCCGGCGACATTCTCCTCAACGGGCAGAGCATTGCCGGTCTCTCGACCCTGCAGGTCTTTTCCCGCGGTGTTTTCTACACCCCGGAGGACCGCAACGCGGAAGGGGTTCTCCCCGACGGAAGCATTACCGAGAACATCCTGCTCGGGCACCATGCGGAGGAGCGCTTCTGCAAGGCCAACACCTTCATTTCCTGGCCGGCGGTTCACAAAGCCGCTGAAGAGGCAATCGAGGACTACAACATCTACACGCCGAGCGCCGAGCTGTCCATTCGGCGGCTCTCCGGCGGGAACGTCCAGAAGACCATCATTGCCCGCGCTTTCCTGAGCACGCCGAGCCTCCTGGTGACGCACAACCCCACATCCGGTCTGGACATCTCGACGGTCGAGTTCATCTTCAATCGGCTCGTCGACATGCGCTCCCGCGGAGCGGCAATCTTCTGGGTAAACGAGGACTTGGACGAGCTCATGATCGTCAGCGACCGCATTGCGGTACTCCACGAAGGCAAACTTCGCGGAATCTTCAATCGCGACCAGTTCGACAAGTATCAAATCGGTCTGCTAATGCTAGGTGGTGAGTGATGTCGACGCAACGACAGGCAACTTCAACGCGACGGGAACAGGTACTGCGTACGGCACTCATCTACGGTGCTGCAATCGTGGCCGCCTTTGCCGTCACTCTGCTGATTATCGGGCTTCTCGGCTATAACGTCGGCCGCGCCTTCACGACCATGATTGGAACTTCCTTTCGGTCGGCCTTTGGATTCGAGGAGACCGTCAAGAAGGCGATTCCCCTCATCTTTACGACCTACGCCTTCACCATTCCCTTCATAATCAAGTTCTTCAACATTGGGGCGTGGGGACAGATGCTCTTCGGGGGAACCGTAACCACCATCGTGGGACTGCTCCTGAAGGGCGCCGCGCTTCCAGGCGTCGTCATGGTACCTCTCCTGGTGATCGTGGCCCTTGCCGGCGGCGCCTTCTACGCGCTGATCGCGGGGTACCTTCGCGCGTACCATGAGATCAGCCCTATCATTTCGACGATCATGCTCAACTACATGGCCTTCTACTTCCTCAACTTCATTGCGACATCGAACCGATTTGCCGATCCCACGGAGGGCCATCCCATAACCCTTCCCCTCGGAGACACGGCCCGACTCGGGTTCTTCGGCGGGATACCCCAGTCGATCATCCTGGCCGTCCTGGCCATTGTCTTTGTGTACGTGTTCCTGAAACACACTCGTCTGGGCTACGAGATCAAGGCGGTGGGCTACAACCTGACGGCCGCCCAGACGTACGGCGTCAATTTCCGACGTACCATCATGCTGACCTTCATCATTGGCGGAGCCTTCGCCGGGCTCGCCGGCGGGCTTGAGGTGATCAACATCCACGGGAAGCTGCTCGAGGGCTTCGCGACAACCTCCGGCGCACAGTACGGGATCTTCGGCATTGTGACGGCGTTGATCGTCGCAGGGAATCCCGCGGCAGTCCCGGTGGCGGCGTTCTTCATGTCGGTGCTACTCGTCGGCGCGGACGCGCTGCAGCGAACCATGCAGATCCCCGTTGAAATGGTCTTTCTCGCGCAGGCGCTCATTGTGCTCTTCGTCGTCGTTGTTCGGGCACGCTTCTCCCAGGGGGCTACGTAATGGAGTTCGTCAACTCGCTGCTCAGTCAGATCATTGTCTATACCGCGATCTATACCCTGGTGAGCCTGGGTGTGGTCATTGCAGGCCGGACCGGCATCTTCAACATTTCAGGTGAGGGTGTCATGCTCGCCTCCGCGGCGGTGGGTTTCATGGGGGCCTTCTTCTCCGGCAGCTGGCTCGTGGGCTTTCTGGCAGGTGCGGCAATGGGCGCAGTGTTTGGTCTGATCCTCGCCTTCATCCACGAGACCTTCAAGGTCAACCAGTTCATCCTGGGCATCTTCCTGGTGATCCTGGGAACCGGTCTATCGGACCTCATGTACCGACTCATCATGGGGGTCCGCCTCACCGCACCGCAGGCGCCGCCGGTTCCTGCCGCGCAGATCCCGCTGATCGGGGACATTCCCATAATCGGTGCCGTGCTGAACCAGAACCCGATTGTTTACTTCGTCTATATTGCCAGTGCGCTCCTGTACTGGTTCTTCTACCGTACGAAGATGGGTCTGGAAACGCGGGCGATCGGCGAGTCGCCCCATGCCGCGGACGTCGTCGGGGTGAACGTCAGACGCCGCCGGTACGTCATGACGATTCTTGGCGCCGCCCTCATGGGCATTGCCGGCGCCTATCTGCCGCTGGTCATCACGGGTACCTACAATCCCAACATGTCCGGCGGCCGTGGATTCATGGCCATCGGCATCGCCATCTTTGCAAGCTGGAAGCCTCACCGCGCCCTCCTGGGTGGATTCATCTTCGCGCTGATCGAGGTCGTCTCGTACCAGCTCCAGCTCGCTTCTCAGGCAATTCCCTTTCAATTCTTCCTCATGCTTCCGTTCATCGGTGTTATAGTAATCATGATGATCTTCAAACGACGGATCGAATTCCCGGCATCGATAGGCAAGCCCTACAGCCGAGAGTGACCCGGGGGAGTATGGCACGAAGAACTCGACAACGGATGGAAGAAAAGCGTTCAGAAATCCTCTCGGCGGCGAAGGACGTCCTGATTGCTCAGGGCAAGAACGCGAAGATGTCGGACATTGCCGCGCGCCTCGACATTGAGACGAGCTCGCTCTACTACTACTACAAGGGCATTCCGGAAGTCCTGAATGCCCTTCTCATCGACAAGTACCGCGACCTGGAGACCTTCGAAGATGAGATGTTCAAGCCGGACAAGTCTCACTTCCAGCTGCTTCGGGAGATGGTCGTCTACCTCATGGAGTTCTACCTGGAGAACCTGGATCTGGTTCAGATCATTCTGACCCAGGTCTTTCCCCTCTTCCACGCTCCTGAGCTCGAGGATGAGTCCGACGCCATCAACGACTACCTTCTGGCGTACTGGAACGCCAACACCATCCTGCTTCGCCACATTCGGGGCGCCCAGGCAGCGGGTACGATAGACCACGAGATCGAGCCGGATCAGATCCTTCATGTCCTGCGCGGTGCCATGTGGGGCGTTGTTGCCTCCTGGCGGGATCATCCGACCAGCAAGGAAGACGTTTCCTACTGCGTCGATCGGATCTTCAGAATGCTGACCTGAGGCGCATGAACACCATTGCCCTCTGGTCGAACATCATTGCCCTCGCGGTCATGGCGTCGTCCATTGGGCTCACCTTCGTCATTCGCTCCCGCAGGAACCACCGCTGGCTCGACTTCTATCTCATCTACGCCGGGAGCTATGCGCTCTGGACCCTCCTCTTTTCGGCGGCGTTCTTCATTCAGATTTACGAACCGCTGTCCCGCGCGTGGTTCACCGGCGTGGCCGCGTGGGTCCGGGTACTCATCTCCGGAGCCGTGCTCTTTGCACTGCCGCTGATGCTGGCGACAATCTCCCGCAGCGCCGGCACGACCCGCCTCCTCCGCGTGGCGGGTGTCGTGCTCGGCGGCGCGTACCTGGTACTGGGCGCAGCAAGCGCCTTTATCCCGTCCATGCGCTACGGCATTGCGATCAACGTGACATACAATCTCTTCGGCGCGGCACTGAGCGTGACAGGCCTGGTAGTGCTCCGCCGCACCACCGCTTCCAAGGCGACTGCGGCCCGACGGATCCTTCCGCCCTTTCTGGTGGTGAGCGCCATCTTCTACATCGTCGCTGTGGTGATCGGGGCGGTCTTCCTGACCCGGCCCATGGCGACACCACTCGTCTCGTCCTTTGCGATTGCAGGCTACTGCCTGCCCTGGGGCATCGTCATGCTGCGGCAGCAGTCCCGCTACCTTGCCGGCGGCGGCGCCGAACCGGAGGTGCCGGAGGCCTTTGTGGCGGACTTCTCCCTGACCCCGCGGGAACGGGAGGTTGTCGCCGCCGCAGTGCGGGGTCTCTCCAACGCGGAGATTGCCGCGGCGCAGTACGTCTCCCTGAAGACCGTGGAAACGCACCTCTACAACGTCTACCGGAAGACCGGAATCAAGAGCAGGGTCGCCCTGGTCAATCGCGTGGCAGCCTACCGCGGCGATGGCGGCGCGTCGCAGTGACGCGACGGGGCGCGCCCGCACGTCTCAGAGTAAACCCCTAGCCGCCCCGGCCTGCACGATTCAGGGTTTCACCCAATAGCGCGGACGCCTCCACCGGCAGATGATCACGACATCACGCAGTTCATCGCAGATTACGGAGGACCCTATGTTCGATTTCACACTCGCGATTGTGTTGTTTGCCGTTTCGATTCCGGGAATCGCCATCGTCGTGCCGCGCTCACTGAAGCAGCTCAGCGGCACCATTGAGAGCAAGCTGCCGGAAGGAAAAAAGCTGCCGCCCATGCCGGTTCTGATCCTCATCCAGATCCTGCAGTCGGTCATCCTGATCGCCGCGTCGGTGGCGCTGGGCGGCCTCTTCGCCCCCCGAGTGGGACTCGAGGCCCCCTTCTTCACCGCGCTGGTCCGGGGATCCGGCGTCATTGCCGCGCTCCCCAACCCCGTCGTCGTGGTGGGCCTCAGCGCCGCGGGAAGCGCCGTCTTTCTGTTGCTCTACTACGGCGTGCTCCGTCCCTGGATGGGCCCGGAAACCGCCGATGCCATGGACGGCTTTCGCAACAACCTCGGTCTCCTCTCACGAGTGCTCTACGGGGGCGTTGTGGAGGAGATCCTCACGAGGTGGGGGCTCATGAGCTTCCTCACCTGGCTGGCGTCACTGGTCATGGCTCCGGTCGCCGCGGTGTGGGTGGCAATCGTCGTCACCGGGATCATCTTCGGCCTGGGGCACATCCCCTCCTACGCCGGTGCCGGATGCGGCCTCACCCGGCCTCTCGTGACCACCATGATCGTCCTGAATCTTCTGGCGGGCATCATCTTCGGCTACCTCTTCTGGCAGCACGGCCTCCTGGCGGCGATCGTCTCACACATGCTCTTCCACCTGTTCTGGTTCCCCATCGACAAGGCGCGCCTCTCCCGGCAGCGTACAGGGACCTATGCAGCAGAACTAGGATGATGCCAACGGCAGGCGGCGGCGCTACTCCCCGGGCTCCAGGATGAGCCGCCGTCTGCCGGAGGCCCCCGCGGCGGCCTCCGCGGCGGCCCCCGCGACCGGGTCGGCCGTGGGGCTGTGGCCGTCGGCATCGTCCCCAGTATCTATGACATCGGGGAGCTCTACCTCGACGCGGCGGAGCGGTCGGTACAGGAGGAAGAGGGCCGTTGCCGCGAGGAGCATGGTCCCGCCGAGGACCAGCATGACCGCGAAGCCGCGGCCCGGGCCGGAACCGACGATGGACGAGAGGAAGGCCGGGGGAGCAGCGGCGCCGTGCATGAGGGGCTGAAAGACGCGGTCGGCCAGGGGGCCGCTGATCCCGAAGGCCAGAGGCATCATGATGGTGGAGATCATACCCCGGGCGGCAAACACGCGGCCCTGAACATCCGGCGTCACCTTGCTCTGCCAGATGGAGGCGGCCGCTCCGTTGGCCAGGGGAATGAGGGCAAACATGACGAACATGCCCGTTGCCACCGTCGCGGTGCTTGCGCCGAGGCCCATCATGGTCAGGCCGACGCCGCTGACGGCAATGGCGAGGTAGACTCCCAGCATGCGCCGTTTGGGGCCGCCCCAGACGGACATGACCACGCCGCCGGCGAGCATGCCCAGGCCGCCGATGGTCTGGGTGAGTCCCAGGCCGGCGGGGTCGGAGAAGGAGAGAACCATTGGCGAGGTGAGAATCATGGACATGTTGGCGGCGAAGTTCACCAGGGCGAAGTAGATCATCATGGCCATGAGACCGCCCCGGGCCGCGACGTACCGCAGGCCGTAGAGGGTGCGCTGCAGCGCGCTCTCCCCCTCCTCCTGGGTCGTCTGTTCCGAACGAGCCGGATTGGGGATGCGGGAGATTGCAAGGGTCACCATGGCAGCCGAGAAGGTGGCAAGGTCGACGAAGATGACCCCGGCCAGGCCGAGCGGCCCAATGAGGATGCCCGCCACGAGGGGCGACGCCACGGACTCGAGTGCCTGGGTGACCTGGGTCAGGCCGGCGGCGCGAGAGAAGTCCTCCTTCTTCACGATCATGGTGATTGACGCCGTGAATGCCGGCACCTGAAAGCTCCCGGCAACCCCGGCAACCGCAGCGACCGCGTAGATGTGCCACACCTGCAGATTGCCCGAGAGGACCAGCAGCGCCGCCGTCGCCGTTGCCACCGCGGCAAGGACGTCAGCGAGGATCATGACGACCTTCCGCGAGTAGCGGTCCGCCACCATTCCGGCAATCGGCGCCAGCGCGATCCGCGGCACCCACTGGGAGAGCGCCGTGAGGGCTATGGGCGTTGCGTTTCCCGTTTCCTGAAAGAGCCACACCGACATGGCGAAGGCGGTCATCCCGCTCCCGATGGTCGAGACGGTCTGGCCGAACCAGATGGTGAGAAAGGTCCGAAGCTTCTTCGCGGGGTTCCCGGCGCCCGGGCTCGGCGCCGGCGAATCCGTGTTACTGCTCACTGTTGTGCTCCTTCGTTGTTGTCGTCGCCGGCGTTCGGGGCCCCGCGCTCAGCGCGGCCGCCGTCGGCCCCGCCGTTCGCAGGGGGAGTTCCGCCCGCCCCCTTGCCGCCGTCGTCCCCGCCCGGCGCGCC
>CAZZIE010000093.1:0-16134 GCA_964654185.1 uncultured Spirochaetaceae bacterium
GAAGGCCGCGGGCTGCCTGACGGAGCCGCCGGTGTCCGAGCCGAGGGCCACGGGAACCATACCCGCGGCCACCGCCGCGACGGAGCCGCCGCTCGACCCGCCGGCGACGCGCGTCTGGTCCCAGGGATTCTTTGTCGAGTTAAAGATGGTATGGGTCGTGGAGGATCCCATGCCGAATTCGTCCAGGTTGGTCTTGCCGACCACTGTGTACCCGGCATGAAGGGCGCGATCAACCGCGGTGGCGTTGTAGGGAGCGCGGAACTCGGCGAGCATGCGGGAGCCGCAGGTCAGCGGCATGCCCGCAACGGCAATGTTGTCCTTCACCGCCAGGGGGAGGCGCGACGCTGCCGCCGCATCCCCGGAATCGCCGAGCAAGACCGGTTCATCGGCGATAGTCGTGAAAGCGTTGAGCTCGCGGTTGGCTGCGGCCAGGTACTCCCGATAGCGTTCCACCGCGTCGGGATCGCGAAGCAACTCGGACCAGCCTTGAAGGGTTAACACACGTTCTCCTCATCGTTCGAAGAGTGCCGACGACGAAACGACGGTCGGAGGCTACAGCACGTTGGGGATCAGAATGAGACGATCTTCTGCCTCGGGAGCGGCGTCCAGCAGATCGTCCGGTGATAGCCGCTGCGAGGCGCTGTCCGCCCTGAGGAGCGTTGAAGAAATTGCCTCTTCGGCTTCACGCTCGTGAACATCGACCTCCTGCAAGACCGCGAAGAAATCCAGAACCTCTTCGGCGGCCGTGGCGAGGGCTGCGAACTCTTCGTCGCTGAGGGAGAGCTGGGCGAGATCTGCTGTTCGACGGAGTTCCTCCGGCTCCATATCGGCGACTATTGCAATTGCCACATGGAGTGTCAAGTTCGGCCGTTGGGAGACGCGCCGAATTTGACGCGCCCGGCGGGGCGGCGTATTTTCCCCCGACAACGTGACATGATCTTTTTGCATTCGTCCCGGAAGCTTCGAGATTTGACGCTTCCAAATGACATGCTAAACTGTTTGGACACGTGAGAACCATGACGAGGCAGACGGTGCTGAAAAAAGAGTTCCCCGCTATTCACTTCTACGATCAGGACTTCGTGGACATCTACGATCAGACCTGGGCATGGATTCAGGACTGCGTGATGAAGGGGACCGAGAAGAACAAGCTCCAGGCGCGGTACATCAACTACCCCGAGAGCAAGACGATCAACCAGTTCGAGGCCATCTTCTCGACCTTCTACCTGGTCTACAGCAACCGCATCTTTCCGGCTGCGCCGCAGCTGGACAACTTCTACGCGAAGCAGGAGGAGTCCGGCGCGATCCGCAGTGATTACCGCCTCTCCGACGGCAAGCCGGTCTTCTCCGACGACAATCCCGAAGGGGTGAATCCGCCGCTCTTCGCCTGGGCGGAGCACAACCTCTACCACAAGGTGGGAAACAAGAAGCGGATCCGGGACGTGCTTCCCACCCTGGAGAAGTACTGGGAGTGGCTGGAGAACACCTTCAAGGACGAGACCGGGCTCTACGCAGTCCCCCTTTCCGCCACGAAGATGGAGAACAGCCCCCGTGACGGTGCGGTCTACCCGGTCGACTTCAACACTCAGCAGGCGATAAACGCCCTTTACATGTCGGAGCTCGCCGACATCCTCAACGACAAGGAGTTGAGCTTCCGGTACAAACGGCAGTACTTCTCCCTGAAGACGCGGATCAACTCTCTCATGTGGAACGAGGATGAGGGGCTCTACTTCGATCTGGATGAGAACAAAGAGCAGCTGAAGGTGAAGACCATCGCCTCATTCTGGCCGCTTCTGGCCGAGCTTCCCAACGAAGCGAAGTTCGAGCGGCTCCTGGAGCACGTCCGCAATCCCGAGACCTTCGGCACGGAGAACCCCTTTCCCACGCTGGCAGCCAACGAGCCGGCTTTCTCCGAAGAGGGTCACGGCTTCCGCGGCTCCGTATACCCGCCCTTCACCTTCATGGTCATCAAGGGCCTCGAGAAGTACGCAGCCTATGAGCTCGCCCGAGAGTGTGCCATTCGTCACATGTACTACATGCTCGACACCCTCCACCCGGAGGGCAAGGAGCGCGGCAATGTCTGGGAGGCGTACAAGCCGACCCGGGACGGCCCCGCCCGGTGGCCCGATCGCGACGACTTCCCGAGGCCGCTCTTCGTCATCTACACCGCCCTGTCATCGGTGGCACTGATGATCGAGAACGTCCTGGGGCTCTACATCAGTCTGCCCCGGAAGACCGTGGACTGGATCGTTCCTACCCTCGAGATCATGGGGATCGAGAACCTCTCGCTCAAACGGAACCTCATTACCATTTTGAGCAACAAGTCCGGGCGCGGCTGGGAGATCCGGCTGGAGTCTGAAAAACTCTACTACTTCACGATTGATGTGCTTCGCCAGAAGAAGAAGACCCTGCCCATCCCGTCGGGCAAGTGCTCAATGCTGATCGACAAGCTGTAAGGGCGCCCTGCGCGGCGGCGCGCCCCACGGTCCGCTCGCGGCGGCTTCTCTGGTCCGCTCGCGGCGAGCCCGCGCCGAGAGGCTGGGCGTCGCGGCCACAGGCGTGCGCCGGTATGGCCCGCGGGCAGCCGGACTCCCCGCGGTGGGTGGTGCGCTCGCCGCGCGGGCAGCCGGTGAACGTGTGGGCAGGCGGTCAATGTTGCGGCCGGGGGTGACCCGCCGCTACTCCCGCGACTGCTCGATCTCCCGCTGCAACATGGCAATGTGCCTGGCCGGATACACCTTCGTCGGACAGACGCGGCTGCAGTTCAGGGCGCGCTGACACGCCCACACCCCGTCCCGCTGATCCACCAGCCCGAGAATCTCCTCGCGCCGTTCCGGCCGGTTCTTGAGCTCCCGGTGAAACGCCGCCAGCGTCGCCGGGCCCACGAAGGCCTGCGTCACCGGACACGCGGCGACACACAAGCCGCACTCAATGCAGTTCTCGAAGCGCTCGTATCCTTCGTTGCCTTCGGCGCGAAGCTCCTGGGCAACCGGCGCGTCCTTGTTCGCCTCCGATTGCCGCAGGTAGGTTGCGCCCTCCGGATAGCGCCTGAAGAAGCCCGTTGGATCGACTGCGAGGTCGCGCAGATGGGTGAAAGCATCAAGAGGCTCCAGGACGATGTCCACGGCCTCCGCCTCCCCGGGCCGGTTCGCTTCACCGCCGCGGCCGCCCGCGCCGTCGGGTGCACCCGCCTCCGCCGTCTCCTCCATGTTGGTCAGGCACGCCAGGCGTTGCTCGCCGTTGATGAGCATGCCGCAGGTGCCGCAGGAGCCGTGGTGACAGGAGTGGCGGTAGAGAAGCGTCTCGTCCAGCCGCGCGTGGATGTACTCCAGGCCGTCCAGCACCGTCATGCGGCGACTGGTCGGTACCGTGAAGGTATCGTATGAAGGGTTCCCCGGAGTGCCCCGGCGAACCCGGATTGTACGTTCGCTGTTCATACAGTCCTCTATGGCGCCCTTCTAAGGCGTGAAGTAGGCGCGGTGCGACAGCAGGGGTTCTTCGGCGGTGGTGCACTCCGCCTCCACGCCCACCTTACGGCAGATAAGGTCCACGGTGGTCTCGGCCATTGCCCGGAGTACCGTGGCCTTTCCGCCGGTAATGCTCACCAGGCCCGTGACACCGTCGGTCACCTCGTGATCAATGCAGTCGAAATCCCGGCTCAGGGAGCGGGTGTTCTCGTGGGCTTTTCCGGCGAGGGGGCGTACAGCCGTCCACGCCGCGTGGAAGGGCGCGCTGGAGAACTCCGGCATGAGCTGGTCGGCGTAGTCCAGGAGCAGGTCAATGTCCTCCTCCGGGGTGGCCGCCGCGTCAGGGCGGTCGGTGATCCACTGGGTCGACCCGATGATCGAGAGCCCGCGCTGGGGCACAATGATGTCGCCGTCACCCGCCTCGTGGAGGTGACTGATTACCATGTTCGCCAGACGCCCCCGGACGGCGACCATGGTTCCCGGGGCGGGGGTCACCGGGATGTGCACGCCCCCGACCGCGGCAACCTCGGAGGCCCAGGCGCCGGTGGCGCTCACCACGAAGTCCGCCTCAACCTTCCGGCGCCGCCGGTCGGGCAACTCCTCGACGACGACGCCGGTGACGGCGCCGTTCCGCCTGGTAATCTCGACGACGGGCGTGAAGGCGTGGATCCGGGCGCCGAGATGGCGGGCGGTGGCAAAGAACTGCAGAGGCAGCCGCCACGCATCCAGGGTGCCGTCCGGTACGACCACGGCCGTCTTCGCCGTCGGAGAGATCCGCGGCTCAAGCCGCCGCGCCTCCTCCCCGGAGATGCGCCGCGTCGGAATCCCCGACTCCTCGCACGCCGCCACGAAGGTCGGCTCGAAGGCCTCGTCCTCTTCAGTCAGGGTAATGAAGAGCCCGTAGTTGGACTCGATCGACTCCGGGGCAATGCGCCGGAGAATGGTCGTCTCCTCCATGCACTCCCGGGCGATCTCCCGGTCGCCCACGGCGTAGCGGGCCCCGGAGTGCAACTGTCCGTGGTGGCGTCCCGTGGTTCCGGATGTAAGCTCCCCCCGCTCGAAGAGGTCCACGGAGAACCCCCGTTTGACCAGATCGAGGGCAATTGCGGCTCCGGTTCCACCCCCTCCGATGACGACGACGTGCAGAGAATCTTTCACAGTGTCGGGCTACCCTTTCCGGTGTGTGTGTTGCAGGCGTGATGAATTGATTAGCAAACCGATATAAGTATAGCGATCTCTCCGGCCCATCCGCAACCGCCGTGAAGTGGTGCCGAAATTGTTGGTGCACCGGAAACCGGTCCGGATGTGGTCAGGGCCGTGGCTCCGCGGAGGTCGGAATGCGCGCGAGAAGCCGTCGCTGGAGGCGCGGCGCCGCGCGCCCCAGGACCAGAGCAAGCCGCCCCTTCAAACCCATGGCAACCGAGAACTCACCGCGTCCGCGCTCGAGTCCGTGAAGGATGCGCCGAGCGCACTCCGCCGGGTCCATTGCTGAGGCCTGATTTGGATCGATGATTCCGTGCACCGCCCCGTCGGCGCGCAGTGCGCTCTCCGAGATGGCGGTTCGCACGAAGCCGGGGATAACCAGAGCCACCTCGACGCCCGCATCGGCGAGCTCCGCCCGAAGGGTTGCGGCGGCCACACCCAGGGCGCTCTTGGAGGCGCTGTACATGCTGCGAAGGGGGGTCGGCGCATACGCGGCCAGGCTGGAGAGGAAGACCAGCCGCCCGGTCCCCGCCTCCTGCATGGTCGGCGCAACGGCGCGGGCAACGGCGACGGCGCTGCGGAAGTTCACGTTCAGGACGCGGTCGATCACATCGTCGGACATGTCCAGGAGGAAGGCGCGCTGGCTCACGCCGGCGGCGTAGATGACGGTGGTTACCGGGCGCCGCCCCGGCGCAGCGCCTTCCTGCGGCGCCTCCGGTTGGGCAGCGCGCTCCGCCACGCGGTGCGCCACGCGCCGCGCCTCGGCGGGATCCGTTAGATCGATCGGCTCGGCGGTCACCGCGCCGGCGCCCGGGCCGGCCAGTTCCGCGCACGCGTCAACGACGGCCCGGAAGCGCTCACTCTCCCGGGCGCTCAGAATGAGTGTCGCGCCGCGTCCGGCGAGCTCCTCCGCCAGCGCCCGGCCGATACCGGAGCTCGCCCCGAGAATCCATACCGTCTCGGCTGCCCAGTCGATGCGTCTCCCCATGGCAGGCACTATACCATATCGGCCGTGACGGGCTACCGTGGCGCCAAGGAGGCAGCATGGGCAATCTCGGTGAGCTCGCCGCCCTGGGGACGGCGATGTGCTGGACTATCACCGCGCTCTCCTTCGAGAGCGCGGGCAAGCGGGTCGGGTCGCTGTCGGTGAACCTGATCCGCCTGTGGATCGCCTTCGGGCTTCTCACCATCTACTCACTGATCTTCCGCGGCGTCGCCTTTCCGGTCGATGCGGGCTCTCACGCCTGGCTCTGGCTCTCCCTGTCGGGGCTGGTGGGCTTCGTGATCGGTGATCTCTTTCTTTTTCAGGCCTTCGTGCTGATCGGGGCGCGCATCTCCATGCTCGTCTTCTCGGCGGTACCGCCCATCACCGCCTTCCTGGGGTGGCTCGCCCTGGGAGAGATGCTCACGCTGACGGAGCTTCTGGGCATTTTCCTGACCACCGGCGGCATTGCCGCAGTGGTGGGACAGCGGCAGAAGCGGGAGGAGGTTACCGCAGCGGCCGGCGCCGACGAGGTGGCAACCGCGGGGACCGCCGAGGCCGCGCCACACCCGACGCCGGGAGCAACCGCGGTAGCGGACGCCGCGGCGGGGCGCCCGGAGCGGCGCCGCCGAGGGTTGTCATTGAAGCAGTCCGTGACGGGGGCGCTCTTCGCCCTCGGCGGCGCCGTGGGACAGGCCGGCGGGCTGGTGTTGAGCCGTCACGGGGTGGGCGACTACAACCCCTTTGCGGCGACGCAGATCCGCGGGATTGCCGGCATCATCGGCTTCTCGATTCTCTTCACGGTGTTGCGCCGGTGGCACAAGGTCGGAGAGGCGCTCCGCAACGGGCCCGCCATGCGGCGGATATCCCTGGGCGCATTCTTCGGGCCCTTTCTCGGCGTGAGTCTGAGCCTGCTTGCGGTGCAGAACACCACCTCCGGCATCGCCTCGACGATCATGGCGCTGGTGCCGGTGCTCATCATTCCGCCGGCGGCAATCATCTTCAAGGAGCGCATCCGGGGACTGGAGGTCGCCGCGGCGCTGGTGGCCGTCGCGGGCGTGTCCCTGCTCTTTCTGACGTGAGGGGTGCGGCCTTTCGCGGCCGATCGACAGGACCGGCTGCGGGCTCGGGAGGCCCGCGGCGGCCGGCCGTCGGCATCGACCCTAATCTGAAGTTCTTTGGGAGAGGATCCCGTCGATGCGCTCCATGACGTCGTCGGTGAGCTTTTCGACCACCTCCAGGGCGCCGAGGTTCTCCTCGAGCTGCTCGGGGCGTGAGGCGCCGAGGATCACCGTGCTGACGTTGGGGTTCTTCAGGACCCAGGCGAGGGCCATCTTCGCCATGGTGACGCCGAGGGCGCCGGCAACATCGCCGAGGGCGCGAATGGTGGCGATGTTCTTCTCCGCGTTGTCGCCGAGGAGCATGTCCCGGAGGAACTCATAACCGGGCAGCGTGAGGCGGGAGTTCTCGGGGATGCCGTCGTTGTACTTCCCGGTGAGGAGGCCCGATGCGAGAGGCGACCAGACGGTCGTGCCCAGGCCGATCTCGCTGTAGAGCCGGCGGTACTCCTCTTCGAAGCGCTCCCGATGGAGCATGTTGTACTGCGGCTGCTCCATGGTGGGCGGAATGAGATTGTACTGCCGCGCTACGGCGTACGCCTCCATGATCTGCTGCGCCGACCACTCCGAGGTGCCCCAGTAGAAGACCTTCCCCTGCCGGATGAGATCATTCATGGCAAAGACGGTCTCCTCGATCGGCGTCTCCTCGTCCGGGCGGTGGCAGTAGTACAGATCCAGGTAGTCGACCTGCAGGCGATCGAGGGCCTGGTGACACGCCTCGAAGACGTGCTTGCGGCTCAGGCCGGTCTGGTTGGGCTTGCGCTCCTTGGTGGAGCCGAAGAAGACCTTGCTCGAGACGATGTAGGAGTCCCGGCGCCAGCCGGAGTCCTTCAGGACCTGCCCCATGATCTTCTCCGACTCCCCGCGAGCGTAGGCCTCCGCGTTGTCGAAGAAGTTGATCCCCGCGTCGTAGGCGGTGTGCATGAGCTTCCGGGCAAGGCTCACATCGACCTGGTTGGAGAAGGTCACCCATGAGCCGAAGGAGAGGGCGCTGACTTTCAGGCCCGATTTTCCGAGTCGTCGATATTCCATGTTTCCTCCTGAGGTGTGGTGTGCGTTGCGTGTGCGGCCGCCACTCGGGGGCGCGGCCGCCGCGTCAATGCGCGGCGCCGGCGGCGCGTCGAGGCCGCGGGCGGCGCAAGACCGGGTCCGGCGCGCCCTACACGATGTCCAGGGCGATCTCCATCATTTCGGTGAAGGACTTCTGCCGGTCGTCGGAGGAGAGCTCCTCCTTGCTCACCAGGCTGTCGCTCACCGTGAGGATTGCCAGCGCCTGGACGCCGAACTTCGCGGCGAGGGTGTAGAGACCGTTGGCCTCCATCTCGACGGCGAGCACGTTGAAGGCGGCCCACTGTTTCCACTGGTCGGGATCGTCGTGGTAGAACTGATCGGACGAGAGGATGTTGCCTGCATGATAGGTGACGCCACGCTCCTCCGCGGCGCGGCACGCGGCAAGAAAGAGACTCGGGTCCGCCGTTGCGGCGAAGTCCGCACCGCCGAAGCGCAGCCGATTGATGTGGGAGTCGGTGCTCGCGGACATGGCGAAGACGAGCTCGCGCATGCGGACGCTCTCCTGAAGAGAGCCGGCGGAACCGATGCGAATGAGCTTCTTTGCGCCGTACTGCTCGATCAGCTCGTTTACATAAATGAGATGGCTGGGAATGCCCATCCCCGTTCCCTGGACGGATACTCGTTTTCCCTTGTAGGTGCCGGTGTATCCGAGCATGCCCCGTACTTCGTTGTAGAGTTTCGCGTCCTCGAGATAGTTCTCCGCGACGTACTTTGCCCGCAGGGGATCGCCCGGTAGAAGCACCGCCTCGGCAATCTCTCCCTTCTGCGCGCCAATGTGAATGCTCATGCTGCCTCCTGCTTCGCGCCCGCAGGCGCACTGATGCGTCGATATGTCCTGTTGTCGTCCGTCACGGCGTGACGATTGGTCGGCACGCCGGTCCGGTGTCCCTAATGCGGTACAGTCACCTGGACTGTCACCTGTAGAGTCTCGACCGACTAGATCTCAGATGTGAGCCACTCGCCGAACTCGCCGGCCATGTCCGACCAGTCGGCCAGCTCCGGCGCGGCGTTCCGGAAGAAGTCGCCGACGGCGGCCTTGTCGTATCGAACGCCCACCATCCGCTGCTCCAGCTGGTCAACGAAGTCCGGATAGAGCACGTCGGAGAAGATCTTGACCTCTTCGATCTCCCCGCGCTTCGTGTTGATGTGGACGTCCATCTCTCCCCAGTCGAAGCGATTGTAGAGGTGGTGGGAGAAGTCCGGGGTCTTGCCGAAGCGCCAGTTCCAGTCCTTCAGCTCCTCGTAGTAGGTCTTGAGAGAGGGGATCTCCTCGAGCTGCTCCCGGCTGAGGTGCTCGATCTCGGCGGTGGCGTTGTACCGCTCCAGGAAGCGGGCGAAAATGCGCTCCTGCAGCTTCTCATGAGTCAGGTCGGCGTTGAACTCCGTGAGGTTCGCGACCCGGGAGCGCACCGAATCGATGCCCTTGCTCATGAGCTTCTTCCTGGAAGGGCTGAGATAGTCGATGAGCCGGCCCAGGTCGGCGTTGATGAGGAGGGTGCCGTGGTGGAACGAACGGTCCTTCCGGTGCTTGAAGGCGCTTCCCGAGACCTTTCGGCCGTCCACGAGGATGTCGTTCCGGCCCGACCGCTCCGCGGCGATCCCGAAGTCGCCGAGCGCCTCAATGATGATGGAGAAGTTCTCCTCCTGGTCGTACTGATCGGTGGTCGTCATGAAGGTGAAGTTGGTGTTGCCGAGGTCCTGGTAGACGGCACCCCCGCCACTCTGACGGCGGGCCAGGAAGACATCGTCCTGCTCCATCTTCTCGAGGTTGCACTCCTTCCAGGGGTTCTGGTGGCGCCCGATCACGACGGTATCGCTGTTGCGCCACAGGAACATGATGCGGTATGAGGGATCCATGTCGCGGAAGATCCAGTCTTCCGTTGCCAGATTGAACCAGGGATTATGACTATCGGAAGTGAACAGGCGAACGTTGGTGGCCATGATTGCTCCTCCGAGGGTAGTTGGATCGGGATGGTCGGCGGAAACCCTAAGCCGGAACCAATATAGCCAAAGGAGCAGGGCATTTCAAACGCAGGGCCGGCCCCGGGGTGGCGCCGCACAACCCCGCCACCGCACCGAAGGAGTAGTACCGTGACGTATCTGGTCGCCTTTCTGGGCAATCCCGGGAAGCAGTACGAGAAGACAAGGCACAACGTAGCGCAACGGCTCCTCGAGCCGGTCGAGCGGTACTGGGTGCCGAGCTGGCAGCAGAAGTTCCACGGCCGCTTTGCCCAGGTGACGGTAGGGAGCCGGGGCGGGAGGGGCGGCACCACGGCCTCCGAGCCTGCCCCGGCCGGTGGGCCGGCCACGGCCATCCTCCTGGTGCCGGAGACCTACATGAACAGGAGCGGCGAGAGCGTCCAGCCCTGCGCGAAGTACTTCCGGGTCCCCGACGCGCGGATCCTGGTCGTGCACGATGACACGGAGATGGATTTCGGGGTGATCGGCATGAAGTTCGGCGGCGGCCTCGGCGGGAACAACGGCCTCAAGTCGGTGGCTGAGCGATTGGGCACGCGGGACTTCTATCGACTCCGGATCGGCGTTTCCCGGCCCCGTCACGGCAGCCTCTCGAGTCACGTCCTGGGTAAGTTCACGTCGGAGGAGGAGAGCGCTCTTCCGGGAGTGATCAACCAGGCATTCGAGCTTCTCGAAACGGCGGTGCGACAGGGACCGGCGGTGACCGGTCACATCGTCACTTGAATCTCATAACAAATGAATCTCATAAAAGGCTAACACCCGGGGGGTAGGCAGCACCGAGGAGCGCACGCATGGGTGATACCTACATCATTCGCGAAGAGAAGAACGTCCTCCGCTACTACGAGCCGCCGAAGACGCGGAACCAGGCCATTGCCAGGCTGGCTTCCGACCTGTGCTACGTTCGGGACGAAGAGATGATCCATCTCCTTGCCGACAGTCTGCGGAAGAGCAAGGACGCACAGGCAGTCGGTGTCGTAGATGATACCGACCGGGTCGTCGGAATGGTCGTGAAGGATGACCTCTTCAATACCATGGTCCGGCCCTATGCGCGGGACGTCTTCAGGAACCGGCCCGTGCGGGAGGTCATGACCCAGGCGCGGACCTACAACGGCGATCTGAACCTCTTCACCGTCGCCGAAGAGATCAACGACGAGATGAAGTCTCCCGGCGTCCACTACTTCGTCCTGACCGACGGGCAGGAGCGGTTTCGAGGCATCTTCTCCACCCAGGACATGCTGGTCTACCTCTCGGAGATGACCCAGAACGATATTGCCCTGGCGCGGAAGCTCCAGAGCCGGATCGTCCGGGAGCGGGAGTTTCAGGTGGGCCGCTCCTTCGAGTTCATTGCCGCGTCCCACAAGGCCAAAGGTGTCGGCGGCGACTTCTACGACATTCGCAAGTACAACGACACCAATTGGGCTCTCGCGTTCTGCGATGTCGCCGGAAAGGGTGTTTCGGCCTCGATCATCACCTCGGTGATCTGGGGCATGATGAGCATCTTCGATTTCGAGCAGGGGCTGCCGACCTTCGTCCGGCAACTGAACGAGTACATCGTGAGGACCTTCGAATCGGAGAAGTTCGTCACCGGCGTATTCGTCGACTACAACGAGGAGTCTGGAGAGCTCGAGATCTGCGACATGGGGCACTCCCATCTCTTCCTCTTTCGCAACGGCCGACTCATCCGATTGAAGAACTCTACGAACAACCTGCCGATCGGCGTGGTCTCCGAGACGGAGCCGGGCTTCGACACCATTCGACCCTGGCGGAACGACACGCTCTTCCTGCTGACCGACGGCATGATCGAACAGGACAACAACGCCGGAGACCTCTACTCCATTGAGCGCGTCGCCTCGGTGCTGCGCAGCAACGCAGGGGCGCCTGTTGAAAGCGTGGGAGACACGCTGCTGCGCGACTTCAACACGTTCCGGGGTCAGCACCACCTCAACGACGACGTCACCTTCGCCCTCATGAAGTTCACGCCGCAGGAAGTAACGTTGTAGGCGGGTCGGGGCCGGGCGGCGCCTGGAACGAACGCGCCGCGGGCAAGGCTGTCCGTCGAGCAGGCTGTGCCGCCCGTTACGTCTAGTGGAAGATGCGGCGGACCGCCACAGCGTTGCGGCGCTCGTTGAACACCAGACCGCCGTTCCAGTACTCAATGGCGGCGAACATAGCGTTGCCACCGTCGACTTCGGTGCTGCTATCGGTGCGGAAGGAGAGATAGTTCATCATCTCCTCGAAGTCACTGTTCCGGTAGCACTCGATCTTCTTCCGGTAGAACTTGTTCCAGCGCTCAATGTCCTGAAAGCCGTCACCCTCGTCCTCCACAATGAGACGCGCCTCGTGATCGCTGAAGGAGAACCAGATCTGAAGTGCCTTGTCCTTGTCGTTTCCGTTCCCGTGGCGCACGGCGTTCTTCACGATTTCGGAGATCTGCTGCTCCAACATGTTTATCTCCTGCACGTGTTTGGGCGCTTTCTGAGCAATCAGGTTGCTGAGCCGCCTGACCTGGAAGAGGTCGATGTTGAAGGTCTTGTGATACATCCCGTCGGTGTCGAAGAGCGGATCGTTGCCGTCCACCCGGATCTGCTTGATCCCGTCCTCCCGCCGTTCCGCCTGATCCCGGGCAACCAGACGATTGACCGCCGCATCGACGGACCCGGTGAGGGGAAGAAAGCCATCGAGCTTGGTGAGGGAGATCACCCTGGCCACCGCGCCCTTGACGTTGGCAAAGAGGACGTGAAGCCCCCGCTTCTGGCAGCTCGTGTAAATGTAGAGCAGAGTCCCAATGCCGCTGGAGTCGATGTACGGCACCGCATCGAGATCTACAATGAACCTGCGCTCTCCCTGCTCGAAGAGCTGTACCGCGTGTTCCTTCAGGCGCGGCGAATTGTAGAGGTCGAGCTCTCCTTCGGGGGCCAGGACGCTGATGTCGTGGTCGTCCTTTCGCACGTATACCGTCATAGAAGAACCTCGCGCCCGCGGCACCACGCACATCTCCGGCGCTACGATTTCAGCAGCCCCAGCGCCTCATCGTAGGAGTCGGCAATGGGAAAGAAGCCGAGCAGGCTGGTGAGCTCAATGACTTTGCGAACCGAGCCCTCAAGGTTGACAAACCGGAGGCCCAGATTCTTCTTCTTTGACTGCGTGAAGATGTAGAGGAGCACACTGATGCCACTGGAGTCGATGTACGCGAGATCCTTGAAGTCCAGGATCAGCGCTTGCGGGTCCTCAGCGTACATCTCCGTCACGAGCTCCTTGAGCTTGTGGGAGTTGTACAGGTCCATTTCACCTTCCAACGCAATGGCCGTGATGTCGGGGGTTACCTTGGTGACCTTCAGTTCCATTGCCGGAGTCCTTCACAAGCCGCCGCGCGACGGAGTCGCCGGGAGCGGAGCCGCACGACGTGGTTCTTACAAAGTTCATATTATAGAAGTGTCAGGAGCAAGTGAGAATTAGGTGACACCCCTCGGCCGAAGAATCCATTGGGACGATGCCGACGGGCCGGGCGCTGCGGCCGCCACCGGGGCCGGCGAGGCCGCTTCCGGTTGCCCGGCGCCCTCACCCGCGCCCGTCGCGGCCTACGCAGTCAGGTCGGTGCGCCCCTTCAGCGCGCGGGCAATCGTCAGGCGGTCCGCGTACTCCAGATCCCCGCCGACCGGCAGGCCGAGGGCAAGGCGGGTAGCGCGAATCCCTTCCCGCTCCAGAAGCTTCACCAGGTAGAGGGCGGTGGTGTCACCCTCCACGGTGGGATTCGTCGCCAGAATGACCTCTTCAATGCCCTCGTCGTGGACGCGCCGTCGCAGAGACGCAATGTTGAGGTCCTCCGCACCGACACCGTCGATCGGCGAAATGGTGCCGTTGAGCACGTGGTAGAGGCCGTGGTACTCCTTCGTCGCTTCGAGGACCGCGACGTCCTGCGGCTGCTCGACCACACAGACGATGCGACGCTCGCGACTCGCATCCCGACAGACCCCGCAGGGATCCTCCTCCGTGTAGTTGCCGCAGACGGAACAGGGACGGATCCTCTCCCGCATCTCCTCAATGTGGCGGAGAAGATCGTCGGTGTAGGCGCGATCGCTCTGGAGGAGGTAGTACGCCATCCGCACGGCGCTCTTCTTTCCGACCCCGGGGAGGCGCGAAAGGTCCTGTATCAGCCGGTCGAGGACGGTCATGCCTCTATTGAGCTCCGAACATTCCCGGCGGAAGATCCATATCGCCGGTCATTGAGCTGACCTGATCGCGAATTCGCTCTTTGACCTTTGCGGAGGCGTCGGCGAATGCAGCGAGAATGAGGTCCTGCAGCATCTGTACGTCGCCGGGATCCACCACGTCCGGCGAGATCTGTATCGACATGAGCTCGAACTGTCCGTTCAGCTCGACGCGGACCATATCGCCGCCGGCAGACCCGGTGGCTGTGACTCCGCGCAGCTGCTCCTGCGCCTCGGTCAATTTGCTCTGCATGTTCTGAAAGTTTTTCAGGAAATCCATGGGATTCATCTGACGCTATTCCTCCACGATGCGTCCGCGAAAAACCTCGCGAACCATCTCAACGGTTTCATCTTGCCCGGGTGAGTCGGCCCCGGTCTCGCTCTCCCCGCCGTTGCCGCCCCCGCCGGAGTGGTCGGTCACCTTGACGGCCACGGCGCGTCCGAGCGCCTGCTCCGCCGCCTCGGCAACCAGGGCGTGCTCCTGCCGTACCGTGTTGGCCGCAAAGCGGTCGGCAAAGCTGATCCGCAGCGTCCCCGCCGGCTCCTCCCGCCACTGGTCGGCCTTCTTGAGCGTCGCTGCCAGGGTGGGTTTGCGCTCCTCCAGGATCGTCGACACCGCCGCAATGGCCTCATCATCCAGGGCGCGTGCCTGGGTTGCCCCCTGCTCCTCCCGGACGGTCGATTCCGCCCGGGACTCGTCCGCGGACGTCTGCGATTGCGCCCCGGATTCGCCCGCCGGAGTCCGCGCGCTCGCCGCGCTCGCTGCTTCCGCCGCGCCGGAACCGCCGGCGGAGCGGCTGTGTGCGTTGGCCCCGCCGGCGATCTCACCGGCGGCGACGGCGTGGCTGAGCTCGCGCAGCTCGGCGACCAGGTCGCGGGGATGGACGTGCTCGCGCAGAAAGGCGAGCTCCTGGAGCAGCACCTCGAGCTCGAAGCGCTGGCGCAGGGTGTACCGGAGCCTGCGATAGGCGTCCAGGATTCGGTCCAGCCCGTGCAGCAGCTGGCTTCGGGAGAAGGCCTCCACGACGTCTTTCGGGAACTGCTCCACCGTGCCGCCGAGGACGGAGGGATTGGAGACGCCGCTTCGCACCAGCAGGAGCGTGCGGACGTAGTCCGCGAGCTCCGCGAGGAAGCGCTCCGGGGACATGCCGCCGTGGAGCAGGCCGTCCATCTGCTCCGTCGCTCCGGCGGCGTCTCCACCGGCGAGGCGCTGCACGAGACCGTGCATCTGCTCGAGCCCGCCTACCCCCAGGATTTCGCGAATGCGATCCATGGTGATGCGCCCGGTGGAGAAGGAGGCGATCTGGTCGTAGAGGGTGTAGGCGTCCCGGAGACTTCCCCGCGCCTCTTTGGCAATCCAGAGGAGCGCATCCTCCTCCGCTTCGAGGCCGCCTTCCGTCGTGACGCTCCGAAGGGCTTCGACGATGTTCTCCAGAGGAATCAGCCGGAAGTTGAACTGCTGGCACCGCGACCGAATGGTCGCCGGAACCTTGTGGATCTCCGTCGTCGCGAAGATGAACACGATGTACGGCGGCGGCTCCTCGATCGTCTTCAACAGCGCATTGAAGGCGCTGTTGGAGAGCATGTGAACCTCGTCGATGATGTAGATCTTGTAGCGAAGGCGCGTCGGGCCGAAGAGAACCTCGTCCTTGATCTGGCGAACATCGTTCACCGAGGTGTTGGAGGCACCATCGATCTCAATGACGTCAATGGCGTTCCCCCGGGTGATGTTCTCGGACTCCTCACTGTCCGGGCACGCCTCCGGAGAGGGCCCCTCGGGACAGTTGAGCGCCTTCGCCAGGATGCGCGCCGCCGAGGTCTTCCCGACGCCGCGCGGGCCGGCAAAGAGGTAAGCATGGGCAATGTGCCCCTTGGCAATGCCGTTCTTGAGGGACTCGACGACGAACTCCTGACCGGTGAGCTCATCGAAGGTACGCGGACGTTTGCGCGTTGCCGTGACTTCGTAGTTCATTCCCCGCCCTACAAAAAAAACCCCTTCAGGGATGCCGAGCAAGCTACGTCACACCCGCCGGTCGCTTACCGCTGCTCCCTTCCGGGCCTGACGGGGTTGGGCGAAGACGGATTGCGTAGTGCCCGGCAATCGATCTGAA
>CAZZIE010000094.1:0-16033 GCA_964654185.1 uncultured Spirochaetaceae bacterium
CTCAGCGCAGTTGAGATCGTTCCGGCGCATGTAGTCGTCACGAATCAGTTCCACATAGGACATGGTAGGTGCATGGTAGTCGCCGGGAGGTGCCGCGTGCAAGTGTCGGACTCCGGCGCGTGCGTAGCGCTTCGCGCCTACCGCACAAACACCGGCGAGCCCCACGCCCAGTGGCCGTTCTGCTGGCGCACCCTGAGGTAGATGAAGTCTCCCGCCGCAAGGTCGGGATCGAAGTCATCCAGCTCGAGCTCCCAGTGAAACTCCTCCTCCCGGGGAGCCCGATGAAAGAGCCACGCCGGGCAGTCGATCTCGTGTCGGAGGTAGCCGCTCTTTCCACCCTCCAGGAGGCGCTCAACCGTGGTCTCGGTCCGCACGCCGTTGAGCTCCGCCCAGACCACGCTGTCCGGCCGCACCTGTACGTCCAGACACACTCCCTGGGTTCCCGGGGTGGATGTCGTCGGGTTTCCGTAGGTAATGGTCTCGAAGTGCACGGTTCGCGAATCCTCGCGTCGCCACCAGGAGTAGAAGGCGCCCGGGGCCGCTGCGTCGGAGGCGGGAGCCGGCTCCTCGCCAACCGCGCCTCCGCTCCCACCATCGCCCTCCCCGGCCGCACCGTCAGCCCCGGAGGCGTTCTCCGGCGACAGGACGTCCGGCCCGCGGAAGCGCGCATCCACGTCCAGAAGCTCGCCCTCTGAGATTCCGAAGTCGACCTGCCAGTCTGCGCGCTTGCCTCGCGGGCCCCAGCCCACCTCCAGGAAAAGCTTCGTGCGAATTGTGCCGGCGGCCTCGGGGGCGCCGCTCGCAACGTCGGGGCCGGCCGCGGCGTCGGGACCGGCGGCGCCCGCTTTGCCCCCCGCGTCGGGACCGGCGGCGCCCGCTTCTCGGCCGCCGCGGCTGGCCCCCACCTCCGTCGGACTGACCCTCCGGACGAGCCGGTTGTTGTGAATCACATCCACGTAATCGACCGGCGCGCCGGCGTCAATAAGCATGCTCAGGCCCCCGGCGCGGCCGGGAGTGCGGATGCCACCCATCGGTGTGCCGCCGACGGCGTAGTCCAGGAGCATCCGGTCGCCGGTCAGGGCGTATGTGCGGCGGTTGAAGAGGGCCTGCCAGATCGCTTCCCGGGAGAGCTCGGTGGCCCAGAGGCCGGTCATGCCGTGGCCGTAGCTCGCCGGGTGGGCGCTGTGATGATCGGTATCAGCGACAAAGCCGAAGATGTGGCCCTGCGCCAGGCCGTACTGCACTGTGCTCCGCCAGTCCGCCGGGCCCATGGAGTGCAGGAAGGGTACCGGTCCTTCCGTCGTCTCGGCGGCGCCGTGCATGGAGAAGATCTCCACCACCGGTGAAACCCGCTCATCGAAGGAGTCCCAGTTGATGCCCCGGGCGCCCTGGTGGTAGCCAATGTGGTGAGGCAGCGCCAGCGCCTGCCGCCCCTCCCCGGCCATCCGCGCCAGAATCTCCTGAAGCTCCGGAATGCTGTCCGGATACAGGAGTTCTCCCTCGGCGTCCCGGTACACAACGGCGCGGTCACCATCCCGACTGCCGTGAACCTCGAAGCCGGGGAAAGTCAGAAAGCGCCCGGGTTCCGCCGCCCCAGCCAGCACCGCCAGGCTCTGCTTCCAGTTTCCGTGCAGTCTGGCAAAGCCCTCTTCGTGAAAGTCGACAATGTGGCCGATCCGCTCGTTGCGCTCCGGCATGTCCGGCCAGTGGGCGTGGCCGGTCACCGAGACGAAGTCGAGGCGCTGCCGGGCGTTGGCAATTGCGTCCTCGAGATCGCCGTGTGCGTAGGAGATGTTGCAGTGATTGTGGATATCGCCGAAGAAGGCGCGCTCGGCTCCTCGGCGCTCGCCGGCCGCGGGGCGCCTGCTCCCGGACCGCCCGCCGGCCGCGGGGCGCCTGCTCCCGGACCGCTCGCCGGCCGCGGGGCGACTGCCCCCGGACCGCCCACCTTCACCGGGCCGCGGCCCCCCGCGGCCCCCCGCGCCGCCGGCCGAACCGGCGCCGCCGCTGCTGTGCGTACTCATCGTCAGCCTCCTGTATCCGGGCGGAGCGAGATGGTGCCGCCGCCGCCGTCAATGGCGCGCTGGGTGGCGTCCACCATGCGGAGGGACTCGTAGCCGTCCCGGGTGCCGGCGACCGGATTGGTGCCGTGGTAGTGGGCCCGCACGGCGCTCAGGAGCTCCACGTCGGCGCCGAAGTGTGAGCTCGCGAAGTGCGGCCCTTTGGCATCGATCACTTCATGACTCATGCCGTAGTTGGAAATGAGGTCGATCTCTCCGGTGTCGCGAGTGAGGCGCAGACGACCGGATGAGCCCACGAGCTCGATTGTCTCTTCGTCCTCGGCGCTCGGACCGTAGATGTTCCAGAAGAGCGAGGCCTTGACGCCGTTGTCGTAGCCAATGTGGACGAGGGCGTGGTCAATGATGTCGTTCTCCGGGTCGTAGACACAGTTGTCGATCTGGGCGTCCTCGGCTTCCGCCTCCGTCCAGCTCGGCCGGGAGAAGATGCCGACGTCCTGCTTGCGGTAGTCCGGATCCAGACGGTAGACCGTGCCGATCTCGGGCACCCACGGACTCGGCAGCGCCCGGAAGGGACACTCCCGCGGGCACTCCCGGCAGCGCCGCGGCGCCGTGGGATCCGGCGCGAAGACGTTGGAGCGCCCGCCGGTGGCGCTCAAGGAGACCGCGCTGCTCCGGGCAATCCAGTTGAGCGCGTCGAAGTAGTGGGAGACCTTGTCGTTCAGGGCGCCGCCGGAGCGCTCGCGGTTGCGGTGCCACCGCTGCAGGTAGCGTGCGTAGGGAATGACCGAGCGAAGCAGGATCGACTGGAGCTCGCCGATGGCGCCACTCCGGAGCATCTCCACCGCCGTGCGCCAGGAGTGCTCGTACCGCCGGGTGAAGCCCATGATGATGGGCCGTCCGCTCTCCGCTTCAGCCGCCGTCTCGGCGTCCATGATGGCGTGGGCGTCCTCCAGGGTCGTCGCCATGGGCTTGTCCAGGTAGACCTGCTTGCCCGCCTTCAGCGCCGCCACGGCGGGGCCGCGGTGCTCGGAGGTGTAGGTCGTGACGAAGACTGAATCCACATCGTCTCTTTCAATGACGCGGGTGTAGTCATTATCTATGTCGATGCTCACGTCCGCCCCGTGCCGGGCATAGAGCTCATCGAGGTACGCCTTGCCCTCTTCCGCCCTGGCGCGGTTTGTGTCGCATAAGACTCGCACCACCACCCCGGTCTCCCGCCAGAGCTCCGCGGTACGCGCACCCAGCACGTATACGCCGCGCTCCCCGGCGCCGATGACGGCAACGCGTATCTGCTCCTTCGCTTTTTCCATGCTGCTCACATCCTCTCGACCGGCTTCCTCGATCGTCTCTTGTTACTCGATCGTCTCTTCGGTCGCGCTCCACGCGTCCGGCCGATTCACCCGCGATTCCGCCGGCCGCGGCACCTCACCATGCAGCAACGGATCATCCGTCGCGGCCATCCACTCTTCCAGCCTTTGCCGCAGCGCCGCCGCGGCCTCCCGATACGCAGGCTCGTCGATCACGTTGCAACGTTCCATTGGATCCAGAAAGAGATCGATGAGTACGTCCGTCGCCTGCCCGCGCTCAAAGTATCCCGCCTCGGCCAGCAGCGCCTTGGCGGCGGAGTCATCCACGTTTGCCGCGACGGGCGGGACCGGCGGTCCCCCATGGCCGAACCGGCGGATCAGCTTGTACCGCTCCGTTCGTACCGCCCGGGCCGGCTCGTAGACCGCGTGGTAGTTGCTCTCTGCGAAGATCGCGTCATGGACACGGTCCTGGTGCCCCGCCAGAAGCGGCAGGAGCGACGTTCCTCCCTCGGGGACATCCGGTGAGACCGTTGGACTCTCGCACAGGAGCTCGAGCACCGTCGGCGCGACATCAAGCTGGGTTACAAGGGCGTCCGCGACCCGGCCGCCGGGCACGGCGTCGGTCACGCCGGGGACGCGCATGATCAGGCTCACCCCGACCCCGCCGTCGTAGAGGGTTCCCTTCATTTCGGGAAAGGGCGGACCGTGGTCGGTCGTGACAACGACTGCCGTGTCGTCGCGGAGACCGTACTCATCCAGTGCGGCCATAACCTCACCGATAATGCCGTCCGCCCTCTCGACGGCGCTGTAGAAGGCCTCCGCGTCCGCCCGCGTGTCCGGCAGGTCCGGGACGAGCGGCGGAGGTGCGCGCAGCTCCCATGGCGCTTTGTCCGCCGTTGCCCGCAGGGGGCGGTGGCTGGTGAGGAGTCCGAACGAGAGAAAGAAGGGGCGATCATGCCGCTGTGACAGGTACTCCCGGACGAGTCGGGCGTTCCCTTTGTCATACTCGCCGGGGTCCAGGGCGGGGTCGGTGAAGTAGTCAACGCTCCCGTCCAGCACCCGGTCGTATGGAAGCATGCGCTTGTCCGGAGCCACGTGCTGGACTCCGCAGAGCACCGTTTCCATGCCGGCGCCCCGCAGGTGGCCCGCGAGATGGGTCGAATAGTCCTTCATTCGGAATCCACGGTGAGCCAGCCCAACCAGGCCGTTCTGATGCGGCCATCTTCCGGTCAGCAGGGCGGATCGGCTCGGCGAGCACGTCGGCGCTGCGGAGAAGGCGTTTCTGAAGGTGACCCCCTCTTCAGCCATACGCGCGACCCCGGGCAGCTCGACCGGTCCGACCCCGGGGGTCAGATAGCGGCCTGAGTCATGAGTGTGCAGGTACACAACATTCACAGGAGACGTCCCAATCGGCGCAAACTCTACAAACGTTTGCAGCAGCGCCTTCGGATCATGGCGCTCGTGGTGTTTATACCACGGCGCGGCGCCGCGCGCAAGGATGTTCGCTGCCCCGGTCAGGCCGCCTGGTGGTTTGTAAACCGGTTTATACCCCTCAAGGCGGGCCGAGTAGTTCCGATCAGGTGGCTCCGGGACGGCGCCGTGGCCCCCAGGGCCGGTGTGAACTTTTCGTTGACACCTCACAGGGGCGGTGGTAGAGTGCAGGTGGTGCAAACGTATGCAAAAGCGCCTGACCATTCGAGACATTGCCCGAATGGCGGATGTCAGCCCGTCGACAGTTTCCCGGAGCCTGAATGACAGCCCCCTGGTGGCCGAGGAGACGAAGGCGCGGATCCGGGAAATAGCGCAAGAGGGAGACTTCTCCTTCAACGCCACCGCCCGGAGCCTGGTCACGCAGCGCACCGGCATCGTCGGGCTCATCTGCCCTGACTCCTTCGACGAGTATCAGTACTCCCTCCACACCACCCTGCTGATCAACCAGCTCCGGCGACAACTGGAACGGCAGGATCTGGACCTGGTCGTGAAGTTCAGGGTAGATGCCAACGGCAAGAACAGCGTTCGACACCTCATCAACAGTCGCAAGATCGACGCGCTGGTCGTCATAAACCCGGACATCACCGCAGAGGAGGTTGCGTTCATTCACAGCAATCGCCTGCCGGTGGTCTTCGTGCAGGCAATTCCCCCGCATCTCGACCTGAAGAACGAGAATTACGTCTTCGCCGACCACGTCTCCGGGGGCACCATGGCGGCGAACCACCTGATCCGCCTGGGCCACGAGCGTATTCTCTGCCTCACGGTAGATACCCCGGAAGGCTCCTTTCACGAACGCACCGAAGGGTACCGCCGCGCCCTCACCGACCACGGGCTTCCAGTCGCCGAGGACCTCACCATCGCCGGAGACGGCACCTTCGAGTTCGGCTACCAGTTCGTCGCCCGCAACGCCGGACGCTTCGGATCGGAGATCACCGCGGTGTTCTCCCAGACGGACATCATGGCTCTTGGGGTCATCGAGGGGCTCTGGGATCAGGGCCTCACGGTCCCGAGGGACGTCGCCATTGTCTCCTACGACGATATCGGTTTCGGAAAGGACTTCCGGCCGCGTTTGACGACGGTGCACCAGCCCCGCGACCGTCTGGCGGTCGCCGCTACGACGCGGCTGGGTGAGCTCCTTTCGGCCGGCGCACGCCGTTCCGGCGGAAACGGTGCTTCCACGGCAGTCCCGGAGAGTGCGCTCCTTCAGCGGCGCGTTCAGCCCTATCTGGTGGTCAGGGAGTCCTGCGGTGCCGAGCGGCGCGACGGCGCCGTCGGAGAGAAAAGCGTATGAATCGTGCATCTATGCACCTGCAAACGATTGCAGTTTCGGTTGCTCCGGATACGCCCGCAATCGAAACGAAGGAGGTGAATCCGAGCGAGTAGCTGTCTCTCAAGAACGGGTTCCAACGCCATGCGGTCTGCATGGCTCTTGATTCCAGAAGGAGGATACCAATGGAACGAAAGAAACTGTTGATTGTACTGGTCCTCGTGACCGCCCTGACGGGCTTCGCCTTTGCTACCGGGCAGGCCGAAGGAGGCGGAGAGGCTGAGACCGTCGAGCTGGACATCTTCCAGAGCAAGACGGTAATCGCCGAACAGTTCGAGGCCATGGCGGCGGAGTTCGAGGAAGCCAATCCGAACGTTACCGTCAATGTCGAGACCGTCGGCGGCGGAGCGGACTGGCAGACCATCCTGAAGAGCCGCTTCACCGCAGATGAGGGTCCGGATGTATTCAACATTGAAGGTCCCGCCCAGTACGAGTTGTGGAGTGAGAACATTGCCGACCTCAGCGGTGAACCCTTCACCGAAGAGGCCGTGGCTTCCGCCCTCGAGCCGTTGAACATTGACGGAAACCAGTACGGCGCACCGGTGAACTTCGAAGGGTACGGCTACATCTACAACAAGGACATCTTCGAGGATGCCGGCATTGATGAGCTTCCCACGACCTTCTCCGAGCTGGAGGAGGTTGCGCAGCAACTCGAGGATGCCGGCTACACCGCCTTCTCCACCGGCTACGGAACCTGGTGGGTAATCGGCCTGCACATGCTCAACGTCGCCTTTGCCCAGCAGGACGATCCCGCGCAGTTCATGGAGGACCTGACCAACGGTGACGCCTCCATGGCGGACAACCGCGTCTTCCAGGACTTGCAGCAGCTGGTGGACCTCACCGTCGAGTACGGCGAGGACAACCCCCTTGCCACCGACCACAACCAGCAGGTCCAGATGCTCGCCAACGGCGAGGTTGCCATGATCCAGCAGGGCGTCTGGAAGGAGGTTGCCCTCTTCGAGGCCAATCCCGACCTGAACATCGGGCTCATTCCGCTGTTGATCAACGATCAATCACAGATGGACCGGGTGCCCCTCGGCGTTCCCTGGTACTTCGTGGTGAATGCGCAAAGCTCAGAGGCCGAACAGGAGGTGGCGAGGGAGTTCATCAACTTCATGATGATCAGCGACACCGGCCAGCGCTACGCCGTTGAGGAGTTCGGATACATTCCCGCCTACAAGGGCGTGTCCTCTGAAGGTCTCGGCGGCGTCGGCCAGAGTATTCTGGCGTTCGCCGAGCAGGATAAGACGATCCCCTGGGTCTTCGGACAGTGGCCCGACGGCTTTGCCCAGCAGGATGCCTTCAACAATCTGCAGGCCTACATTGCCGAGCGTCAGAGCTGGGACGAGACCCTCGAGGCGCTGGATGAGGCGTGGCGGGATCGCTCCGAATAGGAGCCCACACGTACAGACCGAAATCACAAGGGGGTCGGCATCACGCCGACCCCCGTCATATGCAACAATGCCCGTACGAACGCAACGTACGAGGGCAATAGAGTGACGCATGGATAGACGACGGACACGAGAGCTGCGCAACGACCTCCTCTTCATTGCTCCCGGTGCGATCTTCTTCGTGGGAATCGTCCTCATTTCTTTTGTGCTGGGCATCTATTACTCCTTCACCGAGTGGAACGGAGTGGATGCGGAAGCAATCTGGGTGGGGACGCGCAACTACGTCGAGATCTTCCAGGGAGACAAGCAGGCGGGAGTCTCCGCCTGGTTCACCGTGAGATTCACCGTGGTTTCGGTGGTATCCGCGAACCTGCTCGCGTTCTTCCTGGCGCTTGCCCTGACGAGAGCCCTGAAAACCGACAACATCCTCCGGACGATCATCTTTCTGCCCAACATCATCGGGGGCATTATCCTGGGGTTCATCTGGCGCTTCATTTTCGTGAACAGTTTCGAGTCGATCGGCAATCTCACGGGAATCGGCTTCTTCGAGCTTCCCTGGCTGGGTACCGCAAACACCGGCTTCTGGGGCTCGGTCATCGTGTTTCTCTGGCAGCGCACGGGCTACCTCATGGTCATCTACGTCGCCGCACTGGTGGGAATAAACGAGGATCTCCTGGAGGCCGCCCGCATCGACGGGGCGACACCCTACCAGATGCTCGTGCGCATCATCATTCCGCTGGTGGTCCCGGCGGTTACCGTATGCATCTTCCTGGCGCTCTCCTGGACGACCAAGATGTTCGACGTGATCTACGCTCTGACCCAGGGAGGACCCTTCGGCTCTACCGAGACCTTCGCCATGAACATCTACTATGAGGCGTTCTCGTCGAACAACTACGGCCTGGGCTCGGCAAAGGCCATTGTCTTCTTCCTTGTCGTGGGGATCATATCGACGGCACAGGTGCTGATCACCAAGCGATGGGAGGTGGAAGGATGAGCAGGGAACGCTACTTTCCGCGTCTCTTCGTGCTGGAGATCGTCGTCATTGCCGTCGCCCTTCTCTTCCTCTCGCCCTTCTACTTCGTCATAGCGAACTCGGTGAAGCCCTTCGGGGCGATCATCCAGAACGCCGCCTCCTTCCCGGAGACGTTTCACTTCGAGAACTACATTCGGGCGTGGCAGCAGGTGCGCTTTCCGACGGTGCTCATGAACTCGATCATCGTGTCGGTCTTCAGTATCGGCGGCATGGTCATGCTCGGCTCAATGGCGGCGTGGCGCATGGTACGGCGCCCCCACATCGTGAGCCGCCTGCTCTTCATTCTCTTCGTCGCCGCCATGGTCATCCCTTTCCAGTCCGTCATGATCCCCATGGTCAAGGTTGCCAAGGTCCTGGGCATCATCAACTCGCGGCCCGGCGTCATCATCATCTACTTCGGCTTCGGCCTGCCCCTCACGGTCTTCCTGCTCCACGGCTTCGTGAAGGGGGTGCCCCGGGAGCTGGAGGAGTCCGCCTACATTGACGGATGCACCACCATCCAGAGCTTCATCCACGTGGTCCTGCCCATGATGCGCGTCATGATCGTGACGGTGATCATCCTGCAGGCGCTGTGGATCTGGAACGACTTCCTTCTCCCGGCGCTGGTGCTCTTCAGCAGGGAGTTGCACACCATCCCACTGGGGATCTTCCGCTTCTTCGGCCAGCACATGGATCGATGGGACTCCGCCCTGGCCACGCTCACCATGGGCATGCTGCCGGTCATTGTCCTGTTCTTGTTCCTTCAGAAGTACATCATCCGGGGCGTCGCGGCGGGCTCGGTGAAGGGATAGCTCCGCCATGGGCGGGTGCGCTCCGGTCACACCGCGCGCCCGCGGGTCTCGCGGCGCCCCGCGCCTCCGGGCGCCCTGCCGGCCGCGCCGCGCCGCCGCCGTCCTACACCGGCCGCTGATACACCCGGTGGGTTTTGTAGACCTCCGCGCCGAGCTTGTCGATGTTGCTGAGCATGAGGTCCGTCGTCTCGGCGATCTGGGTCATCTCCGCGGTGACGGCTCCGTGCTCCCGGAGGGCGTCGGTGATCTCCTTGAACAGCAGCGGCAGGCCGCCGGAGTTACGGTACTCCGGAAGAATGCCGAGGCCGTTGACCAGGAAGTGCTGGGTCCGCCGTTTCTCCCGAAGCAACGAGAGCATGGTGAGCGGATTGAGCCGGCCCTTGGCCTTGATGAGAGCTTCGCTGAGGTCGGGGAAGGCCAGGACGAAGCCGGCAATCTCACCGCGCGCCCGGAAGATCCGAATGAGTGACGGCACCGACACGAGGAGCAGATCGTCAATGATCACCTGAAGCTCCGCGTCGGTCATGGGAACGAACTCCTCGTGGTCGTCCCAGGAGTCGTTGTAGATCCGGCCCACCTCGGCACCGACCTTTCGGATATCTCTCTTGCTCCGCAACGGCGGGGCCTCCAGGCCGCTGCGCTTCAGGGCGATCTCCGCCGCCCGGCGATACCGCGGCATGAGATCGTGGCGCCCCTCCGCAAGGAGGGCGCTGTAGAAGTCCTTGTACTTGTCGAAACCCTGCCCCTCCATGTGCGTCCGGTAGTACGGCAGATGGTAGGGCATCATGGTCATGGAGGCGCGGTAGTCGAAGCCTTCAATGAGGATGCCGCTCCCGGCAAAGCTCGAGAATCCCTGCGGGCCAATGAGCCGGTCCAGGCCGCGATCGGCGGCCCACTTCGCCGCGTGGTCGAAGAGGGCGCCGGCGACAGCAGCATCGTCCTCGAATTCGAGAAAGTAGAACCGCGCATCCCGGCGCTTCTGATACTCGTTGAAACGTCGCGGCTCGAGCATGCAGATCCGCCCGACCGGCCGCCCCTCCCGGCGCGCCACAAAGAACTCGCCGCCGGAGTGCTCGAAGAAGGGGTGCTTCCGCGCAATCAGGCGGCGCATGCTTCGGGTGAACCACGGCACGTACTTGTCGTTGCCGGCGTAGATAGCAGCCGGCAGGCCGATGAATTCCGTCTCCTCCCGGCTGCCCGGGTCGACTCTCAGGATCTCCACGTCTGCTCCCATGCAGTTGCTCCTTTCCCTATCCCGGCCGCCGCGGTCACCCCAGCGCCCGCGGTCACCCCAGCGCCCGCAGCGCGTAGGCGATGGCGAGGCCCAGGTAGTTCCCGCCGATCCATCCCGTCACGCCCATGATGATTCCCGGCACGACGACCTTCGGGTTGCCGATGGCTGCGGCAACCACCGGGACGAAGGGCGGCGAATAGATGAAGCTCGTGGCCGCTACGATGTGCGTGTCTGCGTCCACCCGGAAGATGGCCGACAGGATGAGATGAACCACCGAAACCGCTGCCAGGAGGATTGCCACGTAGAGCACCACCGACGGCGCGGCCACCGAGAGCTCACGGATGTTCGCCATGGAGCTCACCGTAAGGGAGAACACCAGGATGAGGTAGTAGCCGAGCTGAAAGGAGTTGCGGAGCTTTCGCACACCCGGCACGAAGGAGGCCCCCACGCCGAGGGTCGTAATGGTGAGCATGACCGCCGGCAGGGCGCTCGCCTCGGGCAGGAAGAGCATGAAGGAAGCGCCGACCGCAACGATCACCGCGGCAAGGCCCAACGCCGCCGCCATTTCCCCCACCTCACGGCCGCTCCACCCCGTGAAGTACGGGGAGAAGCCGTTTGCATCTACCTCCTCTCCGGTCACGTCTTCAAAGGCGGGAAGCACCTTGCCGAAGAGGCGCGGCGCCAGGGACACCAGGAAGAGCAGCAGGACCGCACCGACGATCACGTCGGCACCCTGCACGGACACCAGGGTGACTGCGCTCACATCCAGCGCCTTGCCCACTGCCGCCAGGTTGGGGGTACCGCCGGTGTAGACACCGACGAGCATGCCGCCGGCCTTCCACCCCTCCTTCCCGAGCATCTCCGGAAAGAGGAGATACAGCACTACGGAGGTGATGGTTACCGCCACGAAGGCCGCCACCAGGCTCAAAACCGCCCGTCGCGCCATGGACCGCCACCGTCGGAGGTCCAGGGAGAAGAAGAGAAGCGGCAGCGCGAGCGGCACGGTCGCCGTGGTGAGGACGTTCTGAATGTCCGGCGCGTTGTCCGGGAGAACGCCTATGTTGCCAATCAGCAGGCCAATGCCGTAGGCGACCACAATGGTGCCGAGCTTGCTGATCTTATCGATCCGGTACGCCAGGTAGATGATCAGCGCCGGTGTTGCCAGGAAGAACAAGTACCACAGTACGGTGCTCATAATCGAGAACCAACGGTACTCGAACCGGGCCGTTGCCGCAACCCATTCGGGTTATCTGAGTCCATGAAGAAGGCGGGGCCGGGGCGTGCGCCCGGCCCCGGTGCTCCCCGGCGCGCACCACCCGACGTCCGCGTGTGATATCATGCGACTCGAAGGAGCGAGCCGAATGAGACCGCGCCGAATTCCAGCGGATAACCATGGATACAGGGGTGAGCCGCGCACCGGGGACCGCAGGCGGTCACTTCGGGCCGTGTTTCCTGCGCTTCTGTTTGTGACCGCGCTCGTCCCTCAGATGCTCGACGCCGAGGTCCTGTCCCCGCCGCCGGTCCCCATGGACCCGTGGGTGGAGACGGCCTCCGGCGTCGTCGGGGCGTTTCCCGCCGGGTACGGCTGGCTGGGCCTGGAGCGCTACATCCCGGAAGGCGACGACCCCCTCTTCGCCTGGGACTTCGACCTTGGCTATCACCTGGTCCTCTACGGCGGCGACCGGTTCACCGTCTCTGGTCTCGGGCGATTGCTGTACCAGAACGAATCTGTGCCCGGGAAGCGCTTCGGCATTGATCCCTCGGCAATCGTGACGGATCTGCAGCTGCGGGCGCGCTTCCCGACGCTGCCGTTGACCCCGGCAGTGTGGTATCGCCACGACTGCAAGCACGACATTGCCCGCAGCCGGAGCGACCTGATCCACGACGTCCTGGGTCTCTCCATCGAGGAGCGGCTCCACCTTTGGGGCAACCCTGGCGGCGACGCATCGAAACCGCCGCGGACAACTGACGCCGTCGGTGTTCAAGGTACCGCCGATCTGCCGCGCGCCGCCGATGCCCCGGACACCGCCTTCTCCACGCTGATCCGGCTGGATCTTGAGTACGATCTGCCCCTCATCTTCCAGAACTACGAGGCGAATGCGAACGTCGCGTCGGCGCATCTCACGGTGCGGCCCGAGCTCGACTTCGGGGCCGCCCGACCGGTCCTCTTCGCGGAGGCGCGGGGAAGCGTCCTCGTGGATGATCCCGAGTCGGACTTCGCGACCGCCGGCAGAGTACGCCTGGACGGACTCGTGAGAGCGGGGATCTCCTGGCCCGAACGCACGAGGGGTGCGACCCTCTACGGCCAGTTCGAGCGGATTACCGCCCCCTGGCGCCGTGCGCCGGCGCAATCGGAACCCGCGGCCGTCTACTCTTTCGGGTTGATACTGTCGGGCGGCGGCTGACCCACGTGGCCGGCGGCCAAGTGGCCGGCGGCTACTGAAGCACCTTGTAGCCCCGCTCAATGAGTGCGACGGTCTGGTCGTGCAGGCGCTTCGCAATCTTCTTCGGATAGGAGATCCCGGGGACGCGGCGAAATACGATGTTGAGCCGGTGATCCGGAAAGAGGCCGCGCCGGAGCTCCTCGATCTTGTCCTGCACGGACATACCGTTGGCAACATCGTCGAAGAAGGTGTCGAGCTCCACAACAATCCGGGACAGATTCGGGAAGCTCCGCCGGCGAAGCTCGGGATCCCGCCAGCAGAAACGCTTCTCCTTCTCCGGTCCTGAGTAGTTGTAGTTGGTTCCCAGCAGGTAGAGGCTCTTGAAGGGATAGACCCCCGACTCCTTCGCAGCCGCACCGCGCCGGCGGCGACCCGCCGTCGCTCCCGGAGCCGATTCGCTTCCCGCCGCCCCGTCGGCGGCCGCAGCGGAACCCGTAGCCGCCGCGTCGCCCGGCGCCGCAGCGCCTGAGCCCTCCGCCGCACCGCCGGGGTCTTCCGTGCTCCAGCGCTCCCACTCCACTCTGCGGCGCTCGCGAAGCTGTTGGAGTTTCTCACGCAAGAGGGCAATGCGCCCCTCATCGTCCTTAGTGCCTTCAATGGCCTGCTTGATCCGGTAGGCGTCCAGGAGTCGCTGGGTCTTGTCGATGGTCTTGTCGAGAGTTTCCACGGAGGGTCGCAGCACCAGGAGGTTGGTCAGGTAGGAGGTGAGGACGGGCAGGTCTTCCGGAGAGATGCTTTCGGATTCGAAGCGCACGCTGCCGACGGCGAAGTGGGTGCGCATCTGCTGCGCAACCTGCGCATCCGCCCAGATGTAGTAGGTATCGCGACCTGGCACCTCCAGGGCCGCAACCTCACCTGTGTGGGCAAAGAGGTAGTCGAGCACCTGGATGAGCCTGGACGGCTTTGCATTGAGCGCCCGGGCGAGCTCGTTGGCGGTTCGGGGACCTTCCCGCAGGAGCGGCTCCAGGGCCCTGCGCATGTCCGTGAAGTCCGCAAGGTTCTCCGCGCCGGCGCCGTTCCTGTATCGGTAGTAGAAGGTCTCCTGGTCGTACTCCGGCGGTACAATATCCTCAATTGAATAGGCGTCAAAGACAATGCGACTCATGGCTCTCATGATACGCGCAGGGCACCCCGCTCGCAACGCCAAAGGGCGCGGCACGGCGGCTCGCCCGCAACGCCAAAGGGCGCGGCGCCCGCGCCGCCCCGCGACCCCCGCCGCTCGGCCCCCCGCCCCGCGCCCGCGCCGGCGGCGCCACTCCGTAGGATGCGCGGACTCCCCGCCGCCCCGGACGGTGACACAAAGAGATCTTCGAGATACACTCCGACCCATGCAGAAGCGCGTCCACTTCTACAACCAGGGCGACGTGGTCTTTCGCGAGAAGGACGAGGGCCACGAGATGTTCATCCTCCTCGAAGGCGCGATCGAGCTGACCAAGAAGGTTTCCGGCGCGGAGCAGCGCCTCAAAGTCGTCGACAGCAAGAACGACTTCTTCGGCGAGATGGCTCTCATTGACGGGCGGCCCCGGTCGGCCACGGCGACCGCCATGGAGCCGACAAAGCTCCTCGTCGTCGATCAGTCCTCTTTCGAGCACCTCATCCTCAACAACGGCCGCTTCGCCCTCAAGGTCATCAAGGTGCTGGCGGATCGCATCCGCAGCAGCAACCTCCAGATCAGCGAGCTTGTCGAGCTCATGCCGCACGACCGCTTCGTCTACGGCCTGGTGGAGTACGCCGTCGACCACGGCGAGCGCCTCTACGACAAGGGCGTGAAGGTCAACATCAATGAGATGAAGACGTGGGTCAACAAGCACCACGGCATCCCCGAGAAGGAGATCGACAACCACGTCTTCCGCCTCATGAAGCGCAACAAGGTTCCCTACGCCCCGACCTCCCAGCAAACCAAGGAGTGCATTGTCCTCTCGGAGGACTTCGTCCGCCGCTACGACCGTCGCGGCCGGCGACCTGAGGCGCAGCCCGAATCGGTATAGCATGTCCGGGAACCGCCTCGTCCTCCTGGAAGACCAGCTCGACCCTGCCGCCCCCTGGCGCGACGCTCTCCCTTCGGCCGGCGGCTGCGCCGCGGACGGTGCGCTCTAGCGGTCGGACGCGGTGGCAGCGAGTCGCTCGTCCGGACGCCGCGGGCCGGCGGCCACGTGGAAAGGATACGACCATGAGCAGGGAGATTGATTCTCGGCGCCTCCGCCGCCTCAACCGGCAGGAGGAACGAAACGGCAGCTACGTCGCCTACTGGATGCAGCGCAGCCAGCGCGCACGGCACAACCACGCCCTGGAGTACGCCGTCGCCGCGGCAAACGACCGCAGCGTGCCCGTGGTCGTCTTCTTTGCCCTCACCGACGCCTATCCGGAAGCGCGGGAGCGCCACTACCGATTCATGCTCGAAGGCCTTTCAAAGGTCCGCCGCGATCTCGAGAGCCGCGGCATTCCCTTCTTCGTCCTTTCCGGCAATCCACCGGAGGTCGCCGCCGCAGTTGCCCGGGAGGCGCGCCTCCTGGTCTGCGACCGCGCCTACCTCCGGCACCTCCGGGAGTGGCGCCGCAGCGTCGCCGAGGCCGCCCCCTGCCCCGTCTTCGAGGTCGAGAGCGATGTCGTGGTCCCCCTCGAGCAGGCGAGCCGTAAACGCGAATTCGCCGCCCGGACGATCCGCCGGAAGATCATGTCCCAGGTCGATGAGTACCTTGTCCTTCCCGAGGAGACCGCGCCGCATCTCCACCTCGATGCGGACACCGCCCGGCGTCTCGCTGCCCGGTCCCTGGATGTCTCCGACCCCGCCGCGGCCTGCAATGCCCTCAACATGGACCGCAGCGTACGGGAGGTCTCGCGCTTCTTCCGGGGCGGCACCGACGAGGGCATGCGCCTTGCCACCGCGCTCTTTTCCGCCCGCCTGGACCGCTACGCGAAGAACCGCAACCAGCCGAAGACTGACGACACATCCCACGCCAGAAAATCTTACTGACAGTGTGAAAAATGTTTTGG
>CAZZIE010000095.1:0-3297 GCA_964654185.1 uncultured Spirochaetaceae bacterium
GACGAGGTTGCGCATCCTCGCGCAACCCGCAAGAATGGCAGGTCATGGTTCACATTCTTGCGGTCGCCCTGGGCGGTGCCGCCGGTGCCGTGGGACGGTACGCGGTCTCCTACGCTGTTTCCCAGCACGCGCCGAGCGGCTTTCCCTGGGGCACCTTGACGGTCAACCTCATCGGCAGCTTGATTCTGGGCTTTCTCACCGGTCTTGTGGTCGAGTCGCTGGTCTCACCGCGGGCGCGCGCCCTGGTCGGGGTGGGCTTTCTCGGCTCCTTCACGACCTTCTCCACCTTCGCCGTGGAGACCCTCACGCTCATCCGGCAGGGCGAGTGGATGCGGGCGGTAACCAACCTCGCGGTGACGAACCTCCTGGGAATCGCAGCGGCAGTTGCCGGGCTCCTGGCGGCGCGCACCGTCGTGATCTACCTGCGCAGGGGATAGGAGGCGCAATGGAAGGCGAAGCAATGGAAGGCAAAGAACACGGCTTCGGTGCGATCGGCTTCGAGGAGCGCACCCTCATGCGCATCTTCATTGGCGAGAACGACCACTATCACGGTCGAAGCCTCGCCGAGGCGATTGTGCTCAAGGCACGGGAGCTGGGCCTTGCCGGTGCGACAGTTCTCCGGGGCATCCTGGGATTCGGTGCGGACAGCAAGCTGCACAGCGTCCGACTTCTGGCTCTGGCGGAGGATCTCCCCCTTGTAATCGAGCTGGTCGACACCGAGGAGAAACTCCGCCGGCTCGTGCCCTTCCTGGATGAGGCGGTCCCGGAGGGAATGGTCACGGTGGAGTCCGTGCGGTGCAAGGCGTACCGCTCGCGGAAAGACACGTAGTCGCGTTGGGGAGCGCAACACTCCGGAGGCAGGCAGCCCCTCGACCGACCGGCCGCGGTGGAGCGCTACGCCAGGTGGCGCGAGCCCTCCCGGGTGAGGCGGACGCACCACTCCAACCCGCGGTTTACCGATTCCACCAGACCGCGCTTCTCCGCGGCGCGAACAAGCCCTTTGAAGCTGCGGTAGCCGTACTTGCCGTAGTCGACGTTGAGATCCTTCAGGACGTTGCCCACCGACGCGAAGGGCACCTCGTCGTCCGAGCGCTGCTCCTTGGCCTTCGAAACCGCCTTGAGAAAGCTGGCGAGAGGCTCGGAGAGGGTGTCCTCCCCGGCCTTCGGACCCTTTGGCAGATCCAGGACCAGATCGGACTCGGTCGACGAGATGGTAACGTAGCCCTTCTTCTGCGCGTCCAGGACGAATCCCTTCCAGCTTCGGTAGCCGAGCTTCTTCTCGTTGAAGTCTTCGTTGAGCAGACTGAGGCGGATCTTGGTGGGCCCCAGGGAGGGCTTCTTGCCCTTTTCCCGGAGCATACTCACCGCTTCGGCGAGTTGCTGGAAGGCCGCCTCCCGCGTGAGGGGCGTCTCGTCCTTCTCCCGGGCTTCCTGCTCAGTCTCATCGTCCGACAGCAGGTCTCGATAGTCCTTGTAGTCGTCCGCCAGCTCCAGGAGATCCTCACTGGCGCTCTGGGCGTCACAGATGATCACGATCCGTGCGCCCCTGCGCCGAATGCTGACAATGAGGGGCCGGAAGTCGGCATCTCCGGTTACCAGTAGATAGGTGGAGATGTGCGGATAGAGAAAGAGCAGCTCCATGCCGCTCGTAACCATTGAGATGTCGGCGCTGTTCTTACGGCCCTTCGGAATGTGAACAAGCTGAAAAGAGGCGCGCGAGAAGAGCTCGTCGGCATTACCGATATCGCGGCGCCGCCAGTCGGCAAAGGCGTAGGCGACGGAGAGCCGCCCGAACTGCCGCGTGAACTCTCCGACGGCGTCCACAAGGGCCTTGAGATTCTTGGGTCGTACGTTCTCCGCGTCCCACAAGACGGCAACGCTGCTTTCTTCCTGAGTCATAGGCGTTCCTGCATCATGATTGCCTGAGAGTATAGACGTTCACGGACCCGGCGACTACCGGGGAAGTGCACGGGCAACAGCTCTCACGTTGACGCGTCTATGTCACCGGGTATCACTGCGAGAACCCGATCTGCGCCCTGTCACGAGAATCGGCGCGCCACGCTGAAGCGCGGGCGAGGTGTACTGCGCCAGCCTCCCGAGATCTTCCCGCCTAAGCCCTTGAATACCCTACGGGGGTATTGTATATTTGCCGTGTATGATGGATGAGAAGCTGAAAGGGAGCGTTGAGGGGCGGCTGCGCCGGATCGAAGGGCAGATCGCCGGCATCCGCCGGATGATCGCCGCGGATCGCTACTGCGTGGACATCATGAATCAGACGAGCGCCGTGGTTGCCGCCCTCCGCGGGGTGGAGGATCTGGTCATGCAGAACCATCTGCAGACCTGCGTCACCGATGCCATTCAGGGCGACAATCCCGCCGAGAAGAGCGAGAAGATCGATGAGCTCATGACCGTGATCGGCAGGTTCCGCAAGCACGGGTGAGCGCCTCGGCGCGTGCCGGTACGCGACCGCGCCGCCGACGCACGGAGCCACCGGCGCCGGGTGCGCTCGGCGAGCACCGACTGAGCAGCTGCGAGCACAAGGAGAAGCACCGTGAGCACGAAGATAGAGATGCTTGACATAGAGGGAATGCACTGCGCGGGATGCGCCGGCGCCGTGGAGCGATCGCTCCAGGGCGTTCCCGGCGTACGCTCCGCCGCCGTCAATCTGGCAACGGAGACCGCCCGGGTCGAGCTGGACGATGCCAACGCGGACGCCTCCGCCATGATGGAGGCGGTGTCGAAGGCGGGCTACGCGGCTCGCCTTCGTGACGCGGAGCAGGAGCAGCAGGCTTCCTCCGAGCAGACGACTCTGCGCATTGAGGGAATGCACTGCGCCGGGTGCTCCGCCGCGGTAGAGAAGGCGCTCAACGGGGTCGACGGCGTCGAGACGGCAAACGTCAACCTGGCAACGGAAACGGCCCTCGTCACCTTTGATCCCCGCGCCGTCGGCTACGCGGACTTTGCCGCCGCCGTCGACGCCGCGGGGTACAGCGTCGCCGGAGAGGACGGCGACGGAAGCGCCGATACCGGCGTCGACGAGGAGATGTCGAAGGACGAGCGCAAGATCGTCTCGGCGCGTCGCACCATGTGGACGGCCTGGGGCGCCACGATCCCCATTGTCCTCTGGATGCTTCCGGAGATGATTGCCGGGGTCGCCCTCGGCGGCGCCGTCGTCTTCAACGTCGGGATGGTCGTCCTGAGCGCCTTCGTCCTCTTCGGACCCGGCCGGGCGACCCTTCGAAGCGCCGTCAAGTCCGCGAGAAACCTCACCCCCAACATGGACGTCCTCATTGCCAT
>CAZZIE010000095.1:3307-13490 GCA_964654185.1 uncultured Spirochaetaceae bacterium
GGGACCCTTGCCGCCCTGGCGACCGGTGTGGTCTCGGTGCTGCACCAGCTCGGCGTGGCACCCGCCTTCGCGAACTTCGGCGGCGTTGCCGGGATGATCATGGCCTTCCACCTCACCGGGCGCTACATCGAGACCAAGGCGCGGGGGCGCGCCTCCCAGGCGATCAAGCGGCTCTTGACCCTGGAGGCAAAGGAGGCCCGGATCGAGCGCGACGGCAAGGAGCTCACGATCCCGGTCCACAGACTGCAGGAGGGCGATGTCATGGTAGTTCGCCCCGGTGAGAAGATTCCCACCGACGGGGTCGTCCTCTCCGGAGAGAGCACGGTGGATGAGTCCCTCGCCACCGGCGAGTCCATGCCGGTGGCCAAGAGCGAGGGGGCCGAGGCGATCGGGGCAACCATTAATCAGAACGGCGCCCTCCGGATCCGGGCGACCCGGGTCGGAAAGGATACGTTTCTTAGCCAGGTGATCCGCCTGGTCGAGGAGGCGCAGGGATCCAAGGTCCCCGTACAGGCCCTCGCCGACAGGGTCACCGCGGTTTTTGTGCCCGTGATCATTGGTCTGGCACTCGTCACCCTGGGCGTCTGGCTCCTCTTCCCCGCCTTCTTCGGCGGCATTGCAACGGCGCTCTCTACGGTGCTGCCCTGGGTCAATCCGGCAATGGGGAGCGGCGCCCTGGCGCTCTACGCGGCGATCGCGGTTCTGGTCATCGCCTGTCCCTGCGCCCTCGGTCTGGCTACGCCGACCGCCCTGATGGTGGGTTCCGGCATGGGCGCGGCGAACGGCGTCCTGGTCCGTAAAGGCGCCGCCATTCAGGCCCTTCGCGAGGTGGATACCATTGTTCTCGACAAGACCGGCACTATCACCGAGGGGAAGCCCGGGGTGACCGACGTGATCACCGGTGGGGTGGACGCCTGGGGCAAGGAGCGCCTCCTGCGCCTGGCGGCCTCCCTGGAGCGTGACAGTGAGCACCCTCTCGGACGGGCAGTCGTTGAGCACGCCGACCGACGCGGAATCGAGTACGCAACGCCGGCGAGCTTTCAGGCGGTATCCGGACGCGGCGTCCGCGGGACCGTCGACGGGGTGTCCGCCCTGATCGGAACGACCACCTTCCTCGAGGAAGAGGGCGTCACCATTCCCGAAGACTTGCGAGGACACAAGGAGGAGCTCGAGAACGCCGCGAAGACGGCAATGTGGATCGCGGCGGAGGGCGTTGCCATCGGCCTGATTGGAGTTGCAGATCGCCTCAAGGCGGACAGCGTGGCAGCAATCAGCGAGCTCGCAGAGATGGGCTTCACCACGGCGGTAATCACCGGAGACAACGAGCGGACGGCCCGGGCCATTGCCCGGGAAGTCGGGATCGACCGGGTCATTGCCGAGGTGCTGCCGGCGGACAAGGCCGCGGAGATCGCGCGCCTCCAGCAGGAGGGGCTGCGGGTAGCCATGATCGGTGACGGCATCAACGACGCCCCGGCACTGACCCAGGCGGATGTGGGGATCGCCATCGGCACCGGCACGGATGTCGCCATTGAGGCCGGGGACATCGTCCTGGTGCAGGGCAACCTCTCCGCGGTGATCAAGGCGGTGAAGCTCAGCCGCGCCACTTTCCGGAAGATCCGTCAGAACCTTTTCTGGGCGTTCTTCTACAACATCATCATGATTCCCCTCGCCTTCCTCGGGGCGCTGCATCCGGTGCTGGCGGAGATCGCCATGGCCTTCAGCTCGGTGAACGTGGTGACCAACTCCCGGCGCCTGCAGCGGGTGGACATTCGTCCGCAATCGGAGGCCGCGGCGCGTCTGGATACAGGCGGCACGGAAGCCGTGCCCGCCGCCGCGGCCCAATAGCCGCCGCGCGCCATCGCAGCAGAGGTGCCGCCGGCCGCCGCGGGCCGCCGCGGGCCGCCGCCGCCCGCCTCCGCCGCCGCCCGCCACCGTAAAAACTCGGCGGCGGTGCGGGGACGAGACGCGCTTTGACACAAACCTCAGAAAGTTTTCCGCAAAGGGCCCCGGTTCGTTTGTACACCGGGGCCCGTTTTGTATAGGATTGGGTGCAATCAGCGTGCACGACGACGGAAGAGGAGAGGAACATGGCGTTCAATCTGAGGAATCGCAGCTTCGTGAAGCTGCTCGACTTCACCCCGAAAGAGATTCACTACCTTCTCGACCTTTCGCGCGACCTCAAGCGTGCGAAGTACGCCGGTACGGAGCGCCCGACGCTGACGGGCAAGAATATCGTGCTCATATTTGAGAAGGCTTCAACTCGTACGAGGGCCGCCTTTGAAGTGGCGGCGTACGACCAGGGGGCGCGCGTCACCTACCTCGACCCGTCGGGTTCCCAGATGGGGAAGAAGGAGTCCATGAAGGATACCGCCAGGGTCCTCGGGCGCATGTATGACGGCATAGAGTACCGCGGCTTCGCCCAGTCTACGGTCGAGGCCCTCGCCGAGCACTCGAACGTGCCGGTCTGGAACGGCCTTACGGATGAGTACCATCCGACCCAGGTCCTGGCGGACGTCTTCACCATTCAGGAACACACGCCCAAGCCGCTCCGGGACGTCAAGATCGCCTTCCTCGGGGATGCCGCTCACAACATGGGCAACTCCCTGCTGGTCGGAACCGCGAAGCTCGGCATGGACTTCCGGGCGGTTGCGCCCACAGAGACCCAGCCGAGCGAATCCCTGGTGACCACTGCCCGGGAGATTGCCCGGGAAACCGGCGCCCGCATCACCGTCACCGACGATGTGGAGAAGGGTGTCGCCGGCTGTGACTTCATCTACACGGACGTCTGGGTTTCCATGGGACAACCCGAGGAGAAGTGGAAGGAACGGATCGCACTGCTGAAGCCCTATCAGGTCACGGCGGAGCTCATGCGGGCAACGGGCAACCCCGACGTCAAGTTCATGCACTGCCTGCCCGCCTTCCACAACACCGAGACCTCCATTGGCAAGGACATCTACGACAAGTTCGGCCTGGATGCAATGGAGGTCACCGAAGAGGTCTTCGAGTCGGAGGCATCCATTGTTTTCGACGAAGCCGAGAATCGGTACCACACCATCAAGGCGGTCATGGTTGCGACGCTCGGCTCGTAGCCGCAATGAACCCTAGTCGCTTGCGCACTTCGCAAGTCACATTTACACTACTGTCGGCACGCAGTACGGCCCTCTGCTTCGCGGAGGGCCGTATTCGTTGTTGCTATTGCTCACATCATCAGGAGGATACACATGAGCGGTGAACTAATTGTCGTCGCACTCGGCGGCAACGCCATCAAACAGGCGGATGAGTCGGGTAGCACGGAAGAGCAGTTCAAGAATGTTGACATTACAGCGTCGGAGATCGCGCTGCTTGCCAAGAAGGGCTACCGGGTCGTCGTTACCCACGGCAACGGTCCACAGGCCGGTGCGTTGCTGATTCAGCAGGAAGAGGCAAAGGAGCTTGTACCGCCTCAGACCCTCGCGGTCTGCGGCGCCATGACCCAGGGACAGATCGGCTGGATGCTGCAGAACCGGGTGGCCTTCCACCTCGGCTCAAATCAGGTCAAGAGCCAGGTTGCCACCGTGGTGACCCAGGTCGAGGTCAGCGCCGACGATCCCGACTTCAAGGACCCGAGCAAACCGGTTGGTCCCTTCTACACGAAGGAAGTTGCCGAGCAGCTCCGTGACGAGAAGGGCTACATCGTCCGTGAGGTTAAGCCGGGCACCGAGCGGGGCTGGCGTCGCGTCGTCCCCTCCCCCGAACCGATCGACATAGTGGAGCGCGATTCCGTTCGCTCACTGGTGAAGGACGGCTTCATTGTCATTGCGTCCGGTGGCGGCGGAATTCCCGTCGAGAAAGAGGAAGACGGAAGCTACACCGGGATCGAGGCGGTCATTGACAAGGACCGCGCAGGATTCAAGCTGGCCCAGGCGGTCGAGGCGCAGAAGTTCATGATCCTCACCGACGTGGAGAAGGTCGCTTTGAACTTCGGGAAGCCCGATCAGAAGGATCTGGACAAGCTCACCGTCAAGGAAGCCGAGGAATACCTCGAATCAGGTCACTTCCTGAAGGGCTCCATGGGTCCGAAGGTGCAGGCGGCGGTCCGCTTCGTGAAGTGGTCCGGCAAGGAGGCCATCATCACGTCCTTGCACAAAGCCGGAGATGCCCTGGACGGCAAGACCGGAACTCACATCGTACCGTGAGGTAGTCTTTCCACTATGTACCCGTATGGGCGCGCGGCACGACACCACCGTGCTGTGCCGCGCCGCCACCGCGCCCGGCGCTCCCTCCTCGAGGCGATACTGAGTCGCCCCGCGCAATTCAGCGTGTGGGCAATCGACGGACAGTACCGTTACCTGTACTTCAATCAAACCCACGCCGCCCTCATGCGAGAGTTCTGGGGAACGGACATCCGCCTGGGGGACTCGGTACTCTCCTATCTTACCGACCCGTCGTATCGCCGAACCACCCGCGACCGCTACTCGGCGGCAATGCACGGCGAAGCCGTTGCAGATGAGACGGGCCTGACCGACCGCTCCGGCGCCTATCGCACCTTCCACACCCTGTTGAGTCCCCTCGGACGCTCCGAGGTGTTGCGATCAGCCGGTGGCATTGCCGCGTTCTCAATCGAAACAACCCAGCTCAGACAACAGCAACTCGCCCTCCGCGCCGCCGAGGAGGACAAGGAGAGTCTGCTCCACGAGTTGGACCACCGGGTGAAGAACAACCTGCAGACCATACTCTCCATCCTGAACATCCAGGTTAACTCACTCTCCGAATCCACCGCCCGAGAGGTACTCCAGGACGCCATGATGCGCGTTGCCGCGCTCGGCCATCTCTACGATGCGTCCGTCGTGACCGAGCACGTATCGCAGATCGCCCTGCACATCTACCTGGGCCGGATCGTGCAACAAAACAGCGCCGCCCGCGGTCCCGACGGTTCCGCGCAGTTCTCCGCCGACATGGAGGAGATGTACGTGCCCATGGCCACCGCGGTTCCTCTTGGACTGGTGACGGCGGAGCTTCTCGCAGGGTTTCGGAAGCACACCGAACTCTACCCGGGCGGACCCGGCCTTCGCGTTGGGTTGACAGCCGCCGGCCACACCGGCGGACGACTCTCGGTTACCTGCCCGTCCACTACAAAGGGGGTGCTGACAACCTTCACCGAAGAGGTGGTCCAGGCACTGGCCGACCAGATAGGGGCGACGGTAACGCGCACCGGGCAGACAGATCGGGGTGAGCAGGTTCGAGTGGACGTCCTCTTTCCGTACGTCGGCACCGGCGCGCACCCCGACGAGGAAGTAACGAACGTGTGATTACCGAATGTAGATGTAACATTATTAATTGAGTTATTGCACTCTTCAGTAGCGCGTGATACCGTAGCATCCACGTTCATATGACCAACACCGGCTCATCCAGCTTCCCCCCTCACCCGATCATCGCCAGGATCGCACCGACGCGGTATCTCCGTCGTGTCGCCGCCGTCGTCTTCGGTGGCGTCGCGGTGCTGATCCTGGGGTTTGTCGTATACGGCCTGGCGGTACTCGGCTACGGGCCGGGCGAGCGGTACATCCTCACGACGGCGGTGCAGTTCGGGGTATCGGCAGCCTCCTTTGCCCTGGTGCTCGCACGACGCGTAATCACGTCGATTCGCGCCTTCACAGCCCTCATGTTCGCCGTCATGGTGATCGAGCCTCTCGTGGTCACTCCGGAAACCCTGGGCTTTACGGTACTTCTGATTGCCCCGGCGCTCATCTCGCTTCTCGTTGCCATGGGGCTGGTATTCCACCGCCGCGTCATCCTGGCTGGAACGGTGGCGGCGGCTCTCATTATCGTCTTCACCTTCATCATCCGTCCGGATCCCGGCGCGGCGGTGGAGATCGAGCTCGTAACGGTGGGGCCGCTCCTGGTCATTACCACGGTTGCCGCCGGTCTTGGCGTCCTGTTTTGGGGCGATGTCGTAGCGCGCCTGCTGCGGCAGGCCGACGCCTCGGAGGAGAAGGCCCGGGGACTGGCGCGGGCCCGGGAGGCGCTGGTTCGTGAGAGCAATCATCGCGTGAAGAACAACCTTCAGGTTATCTCGAGCATGCTGAGCCTCCAGCTCAGTGACGCCGAAAACGAAGAGGCCCGCTCAACCCTCCTGGACGCACGCAATCGAATCGGCGCGCTGGCGCTGGTTCACCAGTCCCTGCAGGAGGGCGCACACCCCGACACGGTGTCTGCGGAGAGCTTTCTCCGTGAGTTGACGCAGAACATTGTCACCGGAGTCGGACCGGCCGCCGGGAACATCCAGGTGCGCGTCGACGCCGACGGGATTGAGCTGCCTGCGGCACTTCTGGTGCCCGTCAGTCTGATTATCAACGAGTTGGTAACAAACGCCATGGTCCACGCCTTTGCGGACCGATCCGACGGGACCATTGCCGTCTCACTGGCGGACGGACCGGATGGAGGTCTGGACCTGACGGTTCACGACAACGGCTCCGGATTTCCCGGCACGACTGAAGATCCGGTGAGTACATCCCTCGGCCTCACGCTGGTACGTACTATTGCGAAGGATCAGCTTTCGGCAAGCTTCGCTCTGACTTCAGGAGAGGGAACGACGGCACGACTGCACATTCCGCCGACCTCCCAGTCGCCGGAGTCGGCGCCACCGCCGCAGAGAGGATAGTGGGTGGGCGCGCGCTCACGCGACGGAGCGGTCCTCGAGAAGAACGTGATAGTAGTGGTTCAGCCAGGTGTTGGACCAGCCGAGAGCGGTTGTGTGGCGGATGATCGCTTTGACATCCCGGCGGGAAATCTTCGCCTCCCCGAGGAGAACCTGCGGATTGTTCCGACTGATGGCGAGAGTTCGCACGGCGAATAAGAGGGGCCACATGGTAGCCAGGCGAACCCGGTGCATGCTTCGCGGCAGCTTCATGACGAAGGAGAGCCCGGCAAGCAAGTGCTGCTCCGCCTTGCCAATGAGGCGATGGACCACACGAAGCGATCGGGGCAACTGCTCCGGGTCGAAAAGTTGCTCCGGCGACAGTCCTTCCGCCTCGCAGAAGCTGCGTGGCACGAAAACCCAGCCGCGCTGGTAGTCCTTCCGCAGACCGCGAATCACGTTGACCGTCTGGAGACCGAGACCGTATTCCCGCCCAAGGGGCATGAGGGTGTGACGGCGCCCCGCAATGAGAACCGACACCTCCGAGAACACCTCGGTAATCATGTATCCGACGATGCCCGCTACGTAGTGCATGTAGTCGTCGAGATCCGCTTCGCACGCGAAGACCGAGCCGGGGGTGTCCAGGTCACCCCGTTCCTGCCACAGCGCCATTCCCCGAGTGGTCTCCCGCACACGGTCAATCACAACGCGGTGCTGCGGGTAGGGAAGACGGTCGAGGCGCTTCATGATCTCCGGAAAGCGCGTGGCCACCTCCCCTTCGGCATCGTCAACTTCAATGGGTACCTTTCGAAGCTCCCGCAGGAGCTGTCGTTTGCGCGCAACCCCCGCGAGGATCAGGTCCCACAGACGCAGGAGATCACGCTTCTGCCGGGGTCGGAGGACGTGATTGTCTTCCAGAAAGTCGGAAACGCGAAGGAGCAGATAGGCGAGGGTCATGGCTCGGCGAAAGCGCCGGGGAAGGCAGCGATTCGAGAGAGCGAAGGTGCGGCTCACCCGCTCGAGCATATCGTACATGGCCGGCATGGTGCCTACCGGATGAGACGCTGGGGGCTTTTCGATCCCGCCGTCTTTCATAACGTGAGATTACTTTACCATGTTTGTCATACTTCGGCGAGCGGTCAGCGCCCCGCTGTGGCAAGGGCAACGAGGCGGGCCTGTCCCCCCGTAGCGGTACTGATCAGAAGGTACAGCCGCTCTGCACCGGCGGCAATTCCGCGGATTACGGCTCCCTCTTCGATCTCGAAGTGGTAGAGGATCTCCCCGCTCGTCGGTTCGTACCCGACGACTCCTTCCAGTCCCCGTCCGGTAACCGCTGCCGATCCGGACACCGGCAGACCCGAGGGCGCCCACGCTTCCGCCTCTACGCCGGCATTGTGGCGTCGAGTTTGCCAGTGCCGGGTTAGCCCCTCCGACGGGGTCGCCGTAAAGGCGGTGACCGCGGAGGGCGCCGTGGTCATGAGCAGGTTCCCGTCCGCGAAACCGAGCAACCGGGATCCCTCATGAAAGGGCTTTGAAACGGTATCTGCGCGGTCCGACTTTCCCGATTCTGCCACGCCCGCGGCCCCCTGCGGCGCCTCCAGCACGGTAAGCACCGTCCCCTCTCCGGCGTGTTCTGGCCCATGAACTACCACGCCCCCATGAGGCATTACGGTAAGGTCGGCGACCTCGTGCTCGAGCGCGTACGAAAGCGTGGAGGTATTTCGAATGCGCGGCACCACCACAACACCGGCCTCTTCGTCGCTGCTGTAGGAGGCAACGACGCCCTCCCCCAACGGCGCAAGGTTGTTCAGCTCCGCGCTCCGCGGCACCGAAAGGTCGTATCTGGCCAGTCGCTCTCCCGTTCGGGGTGAAAGCGCAAGGAGGAGGTTGTCGCTGACGAAGAGCACGATGTTCCGCATGACAACCGGGTCGCGGGCAACCCATCCCACGGCCACGGTGCGCCACAGAAGCCGCCCGGTCTCCTTGTCCAGGGCCACCGCCCCGCCGGGTTCGCGGAAGCCGACGTACACTCGGTTGTCATCGAATGCCGGTGCCGAAGATACCTCCCCCACGGCATTGTGGACCCACCTGTTCTTCCCGGTTGCGCCCTCCACGGCAAGGACGTAGCCGGTCCGCGTTCCGACGTAGAGAGTCTCCGTGGCGGCGTCATAGGCGAGAGCCTCCCCGACACTGTCTCCCACGGGTCGTTCCCACTCGACCACCAGCTTCGGGACCTCAGAGTAATCCGGGAGCGCCTCTTCAGGGGGCGGATCGACGCCGGCAGAGCGCGGCGGCGGCTCGACCGGCGTCGGGGCGTGTGCAGGCGGCGGTGCCGATTCCGGCTCCGTCGCGCAGGTCGCGAGGATCAGAAGAACAGGAACGAGCAGGGCCCGGGCGGCGGCAGCGGAGAGCTTCGTCGTCATGCTTCATTATCGCACCGCAGCGGGGAGTCCTTGAGGACGCCTCGGCGGCGTTGAAACTTTCCGCCAGTCACGATATAAGTTTCGCGATCCCATAGAAGGAGAATTACATGGCAAAGATCCGCGTAGGATTCAACGGGATGGGACGCATAGGCAAGAACGTCATGCGTGTCATCACCAGCACATTCGACAATGAGATCGACATTGTTGCGGGAAACGATCTTTTCCCCGCGAAGGACGTGGCGGCGAGCCTCCCGCGCGACTCGATCTACGGACGATTTCCGGTCGACGTCTCCTTGAAGGATGAGAATACCATCAAGGTCGGACGCCACGAGATTGCAATGTACGCGGAGAAGGACGCCTCCAACATCCCCTGGGGCAAGCACAACGTCGACGTTGTCTTCGAGTGCACCGGCATCTACCTGACCACCGAGAAGTCCATGGCGCACATCAACGGCGGCGCCAGGAAGGTGATCATCTCGGCTCCCGCCAAGGACGACACTCACACGGTCGTCGTCGGCGTCAATCACGACAGCCTGAAGGCCGACGAGAAGATTGTCTCCAATGCCAGCTGCACAACCAACTGTCTTGCCCCGCTCACCAAGGCGATCGACATGAGCTACAAGGTCCTCGGCGGCCTCATGTCCACCACTCACGCCGCGACGGCCACCCAGCGCATCGTCGACTACTTCGGCGGCGCGAAGAACCGGCAGACTCTCAACAACATCATTCCGGCCTCAACCGGAGCGGCGATCGCCGTAGGAAAGGTCCTTCCCCACCTCAACGGGAAGCTCAACGGTACGGCCCTTCGCGTACCTACCGACACCGGCAGCGTGGTCGAGGGAATCTTCCACATTGAGGGCGAGCCCTCCCAGGAAGAGGTCATGAAGGCGATCGAGGAGAACGTCAAGAAGATCAACGATTCGACCCTCATGAAGCAGACCGCCTACTTCGGCGACTACTACCAGGTATCTCAGGACGTCGTGGGCGAGCCCTGGTCATCCATGATCACCACGAACATCCTGGTCGTTCCGCAGGGCGGCACCTCCCTCGTGAAGGCGACGAGCTTCTACGACAATGAGATGGGCTTCAGCTACCGCATGGCGGAGCTCGCCCTCATCTTCACCAGACTCTAAGGACGCCCCGC
>CAZZIE010000095.1:13590-15892 GCA_964654185.1 uncultured Spirochaetaceae bacterium
GGGGCGGTCTGATTCTCTGGGGATCGATGCTATCTGGCTCTCCCCGTTCTATCCGTCGCCCATGAAGGACTTCGGGTATGACGTGGCCGACTACACGGACGTCGACCCCCGCTTCGGCACCATGGGAGACTTCCGCGTCCTGATCCGAGAGGCCCACGCCCGGGGGGTTCGCGTAATCATCGACCTGGTTCTGAATCACTCGTCGGACCAGCATCCCTGGTTTCGGGAGGCGCGAAGCAGTCGCGATAATCCGAAACACGACTGGTACATCTGGCACCCCGGGCTGCCCCGGCGAATACCCTGGCTCAGGGGGCGGCTCCGCCCTCGCCGACCCAACAACTGGTTGAGCAGCTTCGAGGTACGCAACGCCTGGCACTGGAACGAGGCGACCCGGGAGTACTACCTGGGCACCTTCACGCACCACCAGCCGGAATTCGACTGGCGCAACCGTGAGCTCCGGGAGGCCATGTACGGCGTCATGCGGTTCTGGCTGGATGAAGGGGTCGATGGGTTCCGCCTGGATGTGATCAACTGGTTCATCAAGGACGATCAGTTCCGGAACAATCCGCACTCCCTTCGCCTCAATCCGGATCTTTTCCAGAAGCATATCTACGATCGCAATCGGCCGGAGACGCATGAGATCTGCCGGGAGATGCGCGCCCTCGCCGACTCCTACGGGGATCGGCTCCTGGTCGGCGAGGTCTTCCACGACGATCCGGAGCTGGCCTCATCCTTCCATGGCCGGGAGAACGACGAGCTCCACCTGGCCTTCAACTTCGAGTTCCTCTTTCAACCGTGGAACGCCCGGCGCTTCGCCCGCGCCGCAAAGCGCTGGTATCGGGTACTCCCTGACGGTGCATGGCCGAACTTCACTCTGAGCAACCACGATCAGAAGCGACACGTCTCCCGGTACGCCTTCGGCCGACACACCGACGACCGCGCCCGAATCGCCGCAGCCATGCTCCTCACCGTGAAGGGAACGCCCTTCCTCTATTACGGTGAGGAAATCGGAATGCGGAATCGGCCGATCCCGCGTCAGCACCTGCAGGACCCCCTGGGCCGCCGCACCTGGCCGTTTCCCTTCGGCAGGGACGGCGAACGTACCCCCATGCAGTGGTCACCGCGCCGACACGGCGGGTTTTCTCGCGTGGCGCCGTGGCTGCCCCTGCATCCGGACTACCTGGAACGGAACGTCGAAGCGCAGGTACACGATCCCGACTCGCTCCTCGCGTTCTACCGGAGCCTCATTGAGTTGCGGCACAGCCACCCGGCACTCCTTCGCGGCGACTTCACGATCCTTCGGGAAGGCAAGGGCAACGTCCTCGCCTACCTGAGGGAGACCCCGGAGGAGCAGATCCTGGTAGTCCTGAACTTTGCCCCACGGCGACGTACGATCACTCTCGGACGAGCACTGGGAGAAGCGTCGGTCCTGCTGGGAACTCACCGCGACGACGTTCTCTACCTTGGCGAGGGGATCCCCCTCGCGCTTGCACGCCATGAGGTGATCCTGGCGCGGCTGACTCCGACTTCGAAGGAGAACGCATGACCATACGCATTGACGGCGCGACGGAGGATGCACGGTGGCTCAATCCGCCGGCGCAGATGCGCGCACTCGGGTCGCACGAGACCGGAGCGGCCGGTGGACCGGGTTCCGCCGCGGCGCCGGGTTCCGGCGTCACTCCGGGTTCCGGCGTCGAGGTAACGACGCAGGAAAAGACCGATTTCTGGCAGCGGACCCACTACGGCTTCCGCGCCGACAACGGCCACTTCCTCTACGTCCCCGCTGCCGGCGATTTCACCCTGACCGCCCGGGTTGTGTATGACCCGAAGCACCAGTACGAACAGGCAGGGCTCATGGTCCGCTACGACCAGGAGAACTGGATCAAGGCCTCCGTCGAAGCTGAGACGGACGCACCCTTCCGCCTGGGAGCGGTTGTCACCCGGGACGGCTACTCCGACTGGTCGACCCAGTCGATCGAGGCGGTCCCGGTGGACAGGTGGTTCCGTATGGACCGCGACGGAGACGACTACACCGTCCTGACACGCCGCACCACAGGTCAGTGGGAACAACTCCGAATTGCGCATCTGGAACCACCGGCGCCAGGTGCCGTCTTGACCGCCGGGGTCTACTGTGCCAGCCCGCTCAGCGCCGGACTGGTGGTGCGCTTCTTCGACATCGCAATCTCCGTGCCCGGAGCGTCGTGACTCCGGGACGCAGCATGTATGGAGGGGTCGGGACCGGATCCGGGAACGGCCGGCGTCCTCAAGCCGTCTGTCCCTGCGCTGGGGCTTTCACGCCAGG
>CAZZIE010000096.1:0-15862 GCA_964654185.1 uncultured Spirochaetaceae bacterium
CAGATTCGCGGCATGTTCGCAGGAGACCGCTCCCGGAAGCTCTCTCTGGTGGAGTACGGCTTCCGCCTTCCCTCGGCACTGGACAACCGCCCACTGGTGTTCGACGAGTTCGAGTCGCTCCTCGACCGCACGGTCTTCGTCTCCGCCACACCCACAGACGAGGAGGTCGACAAGTCCGCACAGCTCGTGGAGCAGATCATCCGGCCTACCGGCCTGGTTGATCCCCAGATCGAGGTGCGGAAGACCGAAGGGCAGATCGACCACCTCTACGGCCGGATCCAGGAGCGGGTCGCGGCGGGCGAGCGCGTCCTGGTGACGACCCTCACCAAGAAGATGGCCGAAGACCTGGCGGACTACCTGAGTGGCCTGGGTGTGCGTATCCGGTATCTGCACTCCGAGATCGAAACGATCGAGCGGGTTGAGTTGCTCACCGACCTGCGGTACGGTCGCTTCGATGTTCTGGTTGGCATCAACCTGCTGCGGGAGGGGCTGGATCTTCCGGAGGTCTCACTCATAGCCATTCTGGATGCGGACAAGATCGGATTCCTCCGGTCGAGCACCGCCCTGATTCAGACGATCGGTCGGGCCGCCCGCAACGTGAACGGGAAGGTGATCATGTACGCCGATAAGGTGAGTCACGCCATGCGGGAGGCTATCGATGAAACGGATCGCCGGCGGCGGATTCAGCTGGAGTACAACGAGAAGCACGGCATTACTCCGAGGACCATCGAGAAGGCGATCCACGACATCATTGTCCGGGAGAAGGAAGAGAAGCAGGAAAACGAGCGGATCTCGATCGACATTCTGAAGAGCTCCTACAACGTCCTGATCCCGGCGGAGCGCAAGAAGCTCATCAAGAAGCTTGAGGAGCAGATGCTCGAGCATGCGAAGAACCTGGAGTTTGAAGAAGCGGCGCTGATCCGAGACGAGATCAACGGCTTGAAGGAGCAGGCGGGGACCACATGACTGCGCTGCCTCGTCTCGCCGCCACGGCGCTGCTCCTCATTCTGGCGTTCAGCGCGACGGGTTGTGACCGGCGACCCCGGGTAGAGAGCATTGAGCTCCCGGAGACCCCGATCGTTGCCGTGCGCGACCGCTGGGGCGTCGTGACCGGGAGCTACGTCCGAGTCCGCGAGGAGCCCCGGCCGGAGGCGGCGATCAAGGACTACGTCCGACGGGGTATTGTTGTGGAAGTCGCGGAAGTAATGGAGTCGGGAAGCGGGAGCGGAGAGACAGATTGGTTCCGCATTACCGGTGCGGACGTCGACGGGTGGATCCTGGAATCCGATCTTGCCCTGTACGAGTCGCGTGCTCGCGCCGAGAATGCATCTCGGCAGGTACTGAACGGCGGAGAGGACGAATGAGTGAGTGGGTGATCACTGTCCTTCCGATCGTGCTACCGGTCTTTCTCGGGGCGGCGATCGGGTACATAACGAACTACATTGCGATTCGCATGCTCTTTCGACCCCTGACGGAGAAGCGCCTTCTCGGGGTAAGGGTGCCCCTTACTCCCGGGATCATTCCGAAACAGCGCTATCAGCTTGCCGACAGCATTGGTCGCATGGTCTCGACCCAGCTCCTCACCGAGGAGACGGTGCGGCAGCACATCGCCTCGGAGAAGTTCTACAGCAGTCTCGAGCGCGGCATCGGCAACTTCACCGCGAGCTTCATGAGCCGCCCGGTCGGGCTCGAACCGAGCGACGCATATGCGCGAACCTTCGACCGGATCGAGGAGTGGATCACCCGTAGGGTTCCCGACCTTCTCCGCTCGGCGGAGTTCAAGAGTGTCGTCGACCATGCCGTGGCCGCAGGCATCGACACATTCATGTCTTCCAGGCTGGATGAAGTACTTCCCGGCGAGGAGTCCCGGCGGCGCCTCCTCGATCGCGTACTGTCGACGTTCTCCGAGGGGGAGTTGCGCCGGACGATTCTGGATGTCGGACATGAATGGCTGAACAGACAACTCGCCGCGGATGCGCCGATGCAGCGCTTTCTCACCGACGGCGTGGTTTCCGAGATCGCCCGGGTCATGGTGGGCGTCTACGATCCCACCTTTGAGCATATACTGCGGTGGCTGAACAAGCCGGAGGTTCGCCGCGAGCTGAGCGTGCGGGGAAAGACCCTCATGCGGCGCGTCCTGGAGAAGCTCACGGTCATGCAGCGTTTCTTTGTCACCGCGGCGCAGTACGACCGGCAGCTCGAAGAGAAGATGCCGGAGATCGTCGACGACATCATTGGACTTCTCACGGACGCCGGGAGCGATCCGGCGAACAAGGAGCGCATCATCCAGGCCGGGATCGACGCCATGAAGCGGATCCAGGGTCAGGGTATGCGGGAGGCCGCGGCGATCGGCAACATCAACATTCCGCAGCTCTTCGAGAAGCTTCTGGACCACGTGGCCGGAGCTGTGGAGCGCCCGGAAGTGCGGGAGCACCTTGTCGAGAGTGTGGAGCGCGCGGTCGAGCGCAACGGCCACCGCACGGTGGAGGAGATTCTCTCGAGCATCGCGGAGATCCGGCGGGAACAGGCGGTGCAATACGTGGTCAGCGCCGTGGACACCTGGCTCCAGCGGGAAGGGACGACCGAGCGCCTCGCGGAGGAGTTGCGGGTCGCGGTCCATCGCTTTCGGGAGCGTCTGCAGCGGGAGAGTCTTCAGCGCATCCTGCGCATTCCGAGTCAGCAGAAGCGCAAGATCGATCAGGCGGCCACCAGACAGGTCGCTCTCATGGTGGAGCGGCGGCTGCCGCAGGTGCTGGAGACGCTGGACGTCCAGCAACTCGTCGTCGATCGTGTCAACAGTCTGGATGTGAAGCGTGTTGAAGAGCTTCTGCTCATGGTAATCGCCAGGCACCTGAAGTGGATCAACCTCTTTGGCGCCTTGCTCGGCGCCCTTATCGGCGGGTCGCAGGTCATCCTGCGATACATCATGTGACTGAAAGGACCTCCACTTCCATGGCGGATGCACCGCGCGTCCTCGTGATCGACGGGGACGAAGAGACCCGGACACACATCGAGGGCGCCCTCCGGGAGGAGGGCTACGTGGTGGAATCCGTGCTCACCGGTGAAGAGGCGCTTCAGCGGCTGCGGTCGGCGGGTTCCCCGGATGCCGACCCTGACGCGGGCGAGGGCCCCGCGACAGAGGACGGCGAGCCCGCGCCCAGGGATGAACCCGCGACAGATGACGCCGCCCACGGAGCAGCAGACGCCGGGGAGCGCGACAAAGCGTCCGCGGCACCGGGGATCGTAATCATCGGCCTGGAGCATTCCGGAGGTGACGGTGTTGCACTGACCAGGGAGATTCGGCGCCTCTTCTACAGCCGGGCGCTGCAGATCGTACTCATGACGGATCGCTCGGATGAAGAGGTGCTGCGCCGCGCCATGGAGGTCGGCGCCGACGACTACGTCGGCAAGCCCATGCAGCCCCTCGAGGTGAAACTCCGGGTCCGGGCGGCGGCAATTCGACTGCGGGAGCAACTCGATCTCATCCACGAGCGGGAGTTCTATCGACAGGCGGCGAAGGAAGAGGAGCAGCTCTCCGCGCGGGTCCTTGACCAGAATGTGCACCTGCGCCGCGCCTACGATCGGATCGAAGAGCAGAACCGCGACCTCGCCCGGATGAACCGGCAGCTTCAGCGCGTTGCCCGGTACGACTCGCTGTCGGGCCTCATGAATCGGATGAGCCTCTTCCACGTCCTCGATGTCGAGATCGAGCGGAGCCTCCGCAGCAACAGCGGCCTCTGCATCCTTATGATCGACATTGACCACTTCAAGATTGTGAACGATGAGAGAGGCCACGCCTGCGGCGACGCGCTCATTCGCCGGATCGGGGAAATCCTTCGGAATGAGCGGCGCAAGTACGATTACGCCGGCCGGTACGGGGGGGAGGAGTTCCTCATGGTACTCCCCAACACCGCCATTGCTGATGCCGCCGTTGTGGCCGATCGTGTTCGGATGCGCTTCTCCGAAGAGGCGGTCGAGTGCGACGGCGCGTCGATCTCCGTGACCGCGTCGATCGGGGTTGCACGCTTCCGCTCGGGGGAAACCCGGGACATGTGGATATCCCGGGCGGACCGCGCCATGTACGTCGCCAAGCAGCGAGGTCGCAACCGCGTCGAGCTGGAAGTGGAGAGCTGAGGGGCCCCGCACGGGGGTGACACCCCCGGGGCTCGGCGGGGTCCGCCCGCCGGCGCGCGGATCGCCGTCGCGCCGACTCCCCCGCGGCAGCGCCGTCACGTCCCGACGTCCTCCTCCGGCTCCTCCGACGGTACCGAGATGGTAAAGGTGCTTCCCTCTCCGAGAGTGCTGGTGATCTCCACCTTCCCGCCGTGCGCCAGGGCGATGTGCTTCACAATGGCAAGGCCAAGGCCCGTCCCGCCGAGGCGTCTGCTCCGCGCCCGGTCGACCCGGTAGAAGCGTTCGAATATGCGGTCGAGCTCCTCCCGGGGAATGCCGATCCCTGCATCCGAAACCGCCATGGTCAGGGTGCCCGCCTTGTTGGTTACGTCAATGCTGATCCGGGATCCCTCATCGCTGTACTTGATTGCGTTGTCTACCAGATTGGTGAGCGCCTGCTCCAGGAGGTTCTGGTTCACAAAAGCGTCGACGTTGCCGGCGTAGGAGTCGACGATTCGAATGCCCTGGGAGTGCGCCAGGGTCGCGGTGTCCGCCCGGGTGCGATTGACGATTTCTTCGACAGTGCACCAGTCCCGCGGAATGTCCCGGTCGAAGGACTCCAGTCGCGACAGGCTCAGAAGATCCTCAATGATGAGGTTGAGCCGGTTCGTGTGATCCCCGATGATCCGGAGAAAACGCCGCGCACTATCCGGGTCCTCAACTGCACCCTCCGAGAGGGTCTCCACGAAGCCCAGAATCGAGGTAATCGGCGTCTTCAACTCGTGCGAGACGTTCGCCACGAAGTCCTTGCGCATGTTCTCGAGGCGCTTGAGCCGGGAAATGTCATTCAGGACGATGAGTACGCCGCCGGGTTTGCCTTCCTCTCCTCTCACCACGCTTCCGTGAAGTTGCAGGTGTATTACGTCGCGGTTGTAGATCACCAGGCTCTCTTCGATCGGGGATTCGCTGCGAAGCGTCCGCTCGGCGAAGTCCGCCAGGTTGGAGTCCCGCAGATACTGGATGACGGACTTGCCGAGTCCTGCGTGGGCGTTCACCTCGAAGAGTTGCGCTGCTGCAGCGTTCATGGACTTGATCCGCAGGGAGTCGTCGAGAACGATCACCCCTTCCACCATTGCAGAAAGGATGGCCTCGAGCTCGTTGCGCTGTCTCCTGATTCGCGCCAGCTGCCAGGAAAGCTGAGCCGCCATGCTGTTGAGCGTCCGGGCAACGGCAGCCATCTCCTGCGGCCGATCGAGGCGCAGACGGTATTCCAGATCCCCGGCGGCGAAGTGGTTCGCCGAATCCTGGATGGCCTGCAAAGGCTGAGTCTGTCGCCGTGCAATAACCAGCAGAAAGATCAGAGAGAGCAGGAAGATGAATACTCCCGTGGCGATGATAGCGCTCACGGCCCGGCGCTGCAGGGACGAGCTCTCCGGCAGTGTTGTCCGGAGTACCGCGATGAGCCCGTCCGTTGCCGCGCCGGGTGTGTTCCGCTCACCGGGAATCGGCCCCGCGAAGAGGACTGATACTCCGGCGCTGCCTTCGCTGTCGGGCGCACCCACCTCCGGCGACGGAGCGTCGTGGGCTGGTTGACCTGTAAGACGCACTTCCCGTATCAGCGCCGCGATCGCGCCGTCGGCAGGCATGCTCGAATGCTCCACGATGGGCGTGCCATCCCGCGTGAAGAGGGCGACCTCAATGCCGGAGGCTTCTTCTATTGCCCGAAGCTGTGTTGCCATTGAAGGGGAGGGCGCGCGGTTGCCTCCTTTCCTCGGTACCGGACCGGCGCGCTCCCCAGCGGCCATCTCTGGTGCGGCGCGCGCGCCGCCGGCGTGCGTGAGGTTCGGTGCGAAAAAGGAGAAAGCCACTCGCAGTTGCTCGACCGCCTGGGTCTGACGCTGAACATCGTCGCGCTGCACTATGCTGGCGGTCAGCCCGGCAAGGGCAACGAGGATCAATGCAAGATAGAGGGGCAGGACCCGGGTAAGCAGTGTCTTTCGCATGAGCCCTCACGGCCGGTGCGGGATCACCGATGTGGGTGGTCCGGGAGTCGGTTGCCGGTCAGCTTTCCGCCTGGAGACGGTAGCCCACGCCGCGGACGGTCTGAATGTAGTGACCGTGTTCTCCGAGCTTCTTCCGCAGACCCAGGATCTGGACGTCCACACTGCGCTCGGTCACGGGGTAGTCCTTTCCTTTGACGCTGTCGATTATCTTGTTCCTGGAGAAGACCCAGCCGGGATTGCGGGCCAGGAACTCCAGAATGGAAAACTCCGTGGCGGAGAGATTGATCTCTTCATCTTCAATGAACACCTCGTGTCGCGACACGTCGATGGTAATGCCGTGAACGGAGATGTGGGTCTCCTCGGCGCCGCCTTCTGCCTGCTCTGAGGCGCGCCGCAAGACCGCCCGTAGTCGGGCAATAAGGACCTTCGGGCTGAACGGCTTCGTGACGTAATCATCCGCTCCAAGCTCGAGACCGGTGACTACGTCGCTGTCCTCGGATTTTGCGGTGAGCATGATCACCGGAATGGAGCTCGTCCTGTGGTCCTGTTTGAGGCGCTTGCACACCTCCAGACCGTCGAGCCCGGGAAGCATGAGGTCCAGGACGACCGCGTCAGGTGGCTGTTTCCGCACGCTCTGGACCGCCTCTTCTCCGGTGGCAACGCCGAGCACGAGGTACCCTTCCTTCTCGAGGTTGTACTCGATCAGCTCTCGTATGTCCTTCTCGTCGTCGACAACCAGGATGCTCTCTCTGGCTTTCCGCTCTCCGCCGTTGCTACTTATTGAGCTCGACATGCTCTCCTCGCTTCGAAAACACGACCCACTCGCACATGTTAGTGACGTGATCCCCAAGGCGCTCCAGGAAGCGGTTCAGGAACATGAGGTCCATACCCTTGTCGATCTTCTCCGGGTTCTTCCTCATGATGTCCAGGACCTTCTTGTAGAGTGTTCGGTGCATGGCGTCCAGTTCGTCATCGCGTTCGGCGATCTCCATTGCCTTGTCGGCGTCCTGATCGACAAACGCCGTAATGACATCGTGGACCATGGCGACACCGAGCTCGCCCATATCCTGGATGTTGGGGATGGTCGCCATGAAGACGCTGTCGGAGATGGTGGGTACCGCCTTGGCCAGATGCCGCGCGTGATCGCCGATGCGCTCCAGATCGCTGGAGATCTTCATGGCTGCCAGAATCTCCCGCAGATCGTGCGCTACGGGTTGCTCCGTGGCGAGCATGCGGGTGCAGTGGCTATCAATCTCGAGCTGAAGCTCATCTATGCGCGCGTCGTTCTCTATGACGGTCCGGGCAAGTTGGGAGTCCCCCATGGACAGCGCGGCAAGGGCCTTCTTGAGCGCCTCTTCGACGAGAGCACTGAGCTTCAGGATGTTCTCATACATCGTGTTGAGCTGAGCGGTCAGGTGTGTGCGGCCTTCCATGCGTACCTCTTCAGGCTGTAGAGTCTCTTCGGACGGCCCCATTTAATACCCTTCCTCTCGTGCCTGCAAGTCGTAGCCTCCGCACTGCAATTTCTTGCGGCCCTGCCGGGCCTCCTGCGATGAAAGAGAGCGTCGTGTTAGCGTTCATGACAAGACATCACAATAGTTGGGATTCTAGGGGCCATTCTTGAGAGAATAGTCAGAGTTCCATGAGTTTTTTGTTAGGAAAAACGTGTTCGCGAGATCTTTCGCGAGGGGCCGGTACCCGAAGGGCCCGCTATGACGCGGCGCTCCCGCCGCGTTCTTCAACCTATGACGCGGCGCTCCCGCCGCGTTCTTCAACTTGGTTCTGGAACCAGGTGAAGATCGCTTGCACGCGGTTCTCGAAGCTGCGGCGAAGGCGATCCTCCATGCCGAGGGTGGTCAGCACGTCCACTGCGGCGTGTCCGTAGAAGACCAGGCCCTCATCGGTTGCGGCGACGCTGACGTAGACGTGCATGGCCTCGCGCGCGACGACGGGCACGATTCCGAGGTACCTCACCGGGGAGATGTTTACGAGGCGGAGATAGTACGCTCCCTCGCCGTAGCGGTAGGTGACCGTGTAGGTGTTCTTTCCGAAGCTCGAATCGTGCTGATAGGCGTATATCTGATCGTAACGCGGAACCGAGGTCACCGTTGGATCGGGAACGGGAGTGCGGTTGCCGGGATCCGCAATGACCATGGACTCATGGAAGAGCTCCCGCCACTTCTCCCGGGTGTGGGAGTAGTATTGCAGTCCCTCCATGGTGCTGATGGATCTCAGGACGTTGTAGACGAAGAGCTCCGGATCCTCCGCGTCCCGGATCTCCTCCTGCAGCGGAATGAGGTATACCGACTCCAGGGCGAAGGCCGGCTCGAGGGCTTCGAGGCTCTCGGCAACCTGATCGACCGTCCAGATCCGCGGGCCCAGATCAATGCTGTAGCCGGGATTGGTAAAGGCCGAGACCTTCCCATCCTCTCGCAGCTTCTCGAGATCTTCCGCAGTGAAATGCGGAAAGAGCGAATCGAGGTCGTACACGGGAAGGTCACGGATGGTTCCGGTCTGTTGCGGTTCCGCGCCGACCTGGAGGAGGGGGAAGAGAAGGAGGACCATGATGAGGGTGCACGTTGCTTTGGCCGGATTCTTCATGATAGCCTCGAATATACAGCGAGAGTGGTAGCGACACAAACTCATGAGTGACGATCTGATTCTTTGCACCGGCGGCGGAACCGGGGGCCACGTGTTCCCCGGGCTTGCCGTGATCGAAGCGTTATCCGAACAATGGGAGGGGTCGATCGGATGGATCGGATCGGCCCGCGGGGTGGAGCGCGACATTGTTGCCTCCTTCGGGGTGCCCTTCTGGAGTATCCCCGCAGGTAAGCTCCGGCGATATCTCTCATTCGCAAACCTGGTGGATCTCTTTCGGGTCGTCGCCGGCTTCTTTGCCTCCGTGGCGGTGCTCGCCCGTCTGCGTCCGACGGCGCTCTTCTCGAAGGGCGGCTTTGTCAGCGTGCCTCCGGTCATGGCAGCGTGGGTCCTCCGTATTCCGGTATTCAGCCATGAGTCCGACGTTGATCCGGGTCTGGCAACGCGCATCAACGCGCGGTTTTCCCGGCAGGTGTTCATTCCTTACGAACGGAGCCGCAGATACTACCCGGCGCGGCTGCAGGAGCGACTGGTCGTCACCGGAAACCCCGTTCGCCGGGGGGTTCTACAGGCGGATCCGACAGCGGGACGCAGCTTCTGCGGGTTCCCCGGAGACCGTCCGGTCGTTCTCTTCGGCGGCGGCAGCCAGGGAGCCGCCCAGATCAACGAGATCGTCCAGAAGGCTTTGCCCCGTCTGCGAAAGCGTGCGGACATTGTGCATCAGCGGGGCCGTCACCCCGCCGTGTCGCCGAACGCCGGCGACTACGTTTCCTTCGAGTTTCTGGTGGAGGAGTTTCCGGATGTGCTTGCCGCGGCGGATCTGGTGGTGTGCCGGGCCGGAGCGGGAACACTCTGGGAGTTGGCGGCGACGGGGACCCCGGCGGTGCTGATCCCTCTCATGTTTGGAAGTTCCCGGGGAGATCAGGTGCGCAACGCGGAGGTTTACAGTGAAACCGGGGCTGCGATATCACTTGTCGGAGACGCCGCAACACCGGCCGCCGTCGCCGACGCCGTCGAGACTCTGCTCAGCGACCCGGCGCGGCTCAGTCAGATGGCAGAGGCGGCCGCCTCCTTCGGCGCCGCCGAGGCGGCCCCGTTGATCGCGTCGACTCTTCGTGCAGCCGCGCTGCGCCGATAATGTCCATAGTCGACGATGCTGGTAGCCAGATAGGATATGCAGTTTACCGCCATTGACATTGTCTTCGCTCTCATCGTGGTGTTCACGACTATTCGCGCCGGTGTCCGCGGTTTCGTCCGGGAGCTCATGTCCATGGCCTCCGTGGTGGCCGGTATTCTCGCGGCGGTGCTCTTCTCCGCTCTGGTTGCCGAGCTGATCGTGGAGTTCTTCGGCTCCTCTGCGTGGAGCCAGATTGTCGCCTTCCTTGGCATCTTCGTGCTCGGGTATGCTATTGTGAAACTGTTCGAGAAGGGACTCCAGGGGCTGGTCGAGCGGATTCATCTCGAGAGCCTTGACCACGCGCTGGGGCTCTTTCTCGGCGTCGCCGAAGGGGTGCTGCTGACCTTCGTCGCAATTCTGGTGATTCAGGTACAGCCCTTCGTGCATCCGGAACGACTGCTCCAGGGGAGCGCCTTCGCCCGGCTGCTGTTGCCGTTTCTTCCCTACGCGTCGGAGTTCATTACGAAGAGGACCCAGAGTGTTTGAGAACATCCTTGGCCACGAGCACGTGGTCGAGCAACTCCGCGCCTCCATCTCATCAGGGACGCTGCCGTCCACGCTGCTCTTCGCCGGACCTGCGTACAGCGGCAAGTTGACTACCGCTCTCGAGGTCGCCCGAGGCCTTACCTGCACCGGCGACGGAAGCTGGGGCTGCCGATGTCACGCCTGCAAGCAGCAACGTGCTCTCCTTCATCCGGAGACGATGCTGGTTGGTAATCGCGACTTCCTCCCGGAGGTTCGCCTGTCCCGGCAGACGCTCCTGCGCAGTCCGCAGCCGGCGACGCTCTACCTCTTCCTTCGAAGTGTTCGGAAGCTCACGCGGCGGTTCGACTCGCTCCTGTGGGAGGGAGATGAGCAGCGCGTGGCAAAGAGCACCGAGGCGCTGAACGAGGTGGAGGAGCTCCTGCGGGGGCTCGACGTCGAGCGCTCACCGGAAGACCCGACGGAGCTGGAACGCGTGTCCGGAGAGATCCTGCGGCAGAGCGAGGAGGCGCTTCGGCACGTCCCGACGGAGCTTACCCCCATTGCGGTGGTGAGAAACCTATCCTTCTGGGCGCGAATCGCCCCGGCCGGTCCGGCCAAGATTGCCATTGTTGACGATGCCGAAGGGCTGAATGAGGCGTCCCGAAACGCAATGCTGAAGATTCTCGAAGAGCCCCCGGGCTCCGTCTACTTCATTCTCCTCGCCGAGCGGAGTCAGGCGGTCATTGAGACCGTTCGCTCCCGCGCCCGCCTCTACACCTTCGGCGCCCGCGGGAGCGATATGGAGCAGTCGGTGATCCGGCGTATCTTCCGGCACCCCGACGTTGATGCAGCCTCTCTGCGCGAGTACTTTCTGAACCACGCCGGCGGACACGATCGAGAGACGGTTTCTCATCTGGCTCAGCGAACCGCGGAGCTCATGCGGTCGGCGCCGGGATGGGAGCGACACGCCGCGATCGAGGCGCTGGCCAAAGACATCGACACAAATCTTGGTCGAAGCGGATACCGCGGGTTCTTCGAGGAGTTGCTGGGGCATCTGCCGGGTGGCGCCGGCAGTGACGGCGTGGAGGCGGCCCTCGATCGGCGCCGTGTCGGAGATGCACTGGCGGAGGCGGCACACCGAACGGAGGTCCTGAACATGTCCATGCATAATGTCCTCGAGGATCTGGTGTACAAGTTGGAGCACCATGCGGAAGTTTATTGAGCGGGCACTCCAGAAACTACCGAAGCTCGACTCGGAGCAGATTCGGGCCCTCATCTACGATCTGGCCAACGAGAACGATCGCCTTGAGAGCGTGCTGGACTCGCTGACCGATGGTGTGCTGGTCTCGGATGAGGAGCACAACCTCATTCTCGTCAACAAGCCGGCGGAACGGCTGGTGCCGCTGGCGGGGACGGATATCTTTGAGCGGCGAATCTGGGATGCCATTGCGGACGAAGAGATCTCGGCCTTCGTCGAGGATGCCCTGGTCAGGCAGGAGTCCCTCTTTGATGAGGAGTTCACCCTCGGTACCTCCGGATCGAGCCGCACCCTTGCCGTGAGTGTCCTTCCTGTGGTGAAGGAGGGGCACATCCAGGGGAACATTCTCCTGGTGGAGGACATTACCGAGCGAAAGAGCAAGGAAGCGCGTCTTCGCCGCGCCGAGAGCCTTGCCTCATTGACGACTCTGGCGGCGGGTGTTGCTCACGAGATCAAGAACCCCCTCGGATCGATTGGTATCCACATTCAGCTTGTGCAGAAGTCGCTACAGGAGGAGGAGATCGATCGCGGGCGCGTGCAGGGCTACATTGATGTGGTCAACGAGGAGGTGAGCCGACTGAACAAGATCGTCGTCGACTTCCTCTTCGCCATGCGTCCCATGAACGTCGAGCTCGGCGACGGTGACCTCAACGATGTCGTCAGAGGCGTCCTGGACTTCGTGCAGTACGAGCTCGAGACGAGCGACATTGATCTCTCGGTGGACCTTTCGCCCTCCCTGCCCAAGATAGAGCTCGACGAGAAGTACCTCAAACAGGCGCTGATGAACATCATCAAGAACGCCATTGCCGCCATGCCGGAAGGCGGGTCCTTGCGTGTATGGACCGAACGGCGCGGGGACGAGGTACAGCTCAACATTGCCGACACCGGCGTGGGCATGAGCGAGGACGTAGCGGAGAAGATCTTCGAGCCCTATTTCACCACCAAGGACTTCGGATCGGGAATCGGTCTGACCCTGGTCTACAAAGTCGTGAAGGAGCACCTCGGCGAGGTCTCGGTGGACACCGAAGAGGGGAAGGGAACGACCTTCACTCTCTCCTTCCCGGTTCCGCAGCGTGAGCGGCACCTACTCAGCTTCCGTGGAGAGAATGCATGAAGTTCAACGTCCTGATCGTTGATGATGAACGAAACATCCGGGAGGGTCTCAGCAAGGCCCTCGAGATGGACGGGCATGAGACCTTTCTCGCCCGTGACGGCCAGGAGGCCCTCGACATCATTCACCAGGAGGAGATCGATCTCGTTATTGCCGATCTCCGGATGCCGAGACTCTCCGGTGAGGAGCTCCTCCGGCGCGTGGTGGACTCCTGGCCCACCATTCCCGTCATCATTCTGACCGGTCACGGTACAATCGAGACGGCCGTACAGGCCATGCGCGACGGCGCCTTCGACTTCGTGACGAAGCCGGTCAATCTCGATCGCCTCAGCCTTCTGGTGAAGCGCGCTCTGTCGACCCGGGAGCTGGTTCTTCAGCACCGGGCAATGCAGGAGGAGCTGCAGCAGCAGCGGCAGTTCTCCAACATCATCGGCAAGAGCAGCGAGATGAACAAGGTCCTGGACGTGGTCAAGCAGGTGGCCCCGACCAAGGCCGGCGTTCTGATCACCGGGGAGAGCGGTGTCGGAAAGGAGCTCATTGCCGACGCCGTCCATACCCTCTCGAACCGCAAGGACAAACCCTTCATCAAGGTTCACTGCGCGGCTCTCTCGGAGTCCCTCCTGGAGAGCGAGCTCTTCGGACATGAGAAAGGCTCCTTCACGGGTGCCGTCGCCCGGAAGCGGGGCCGCTTCGAGCTGGCGCACATGGGCACCATCTTCCTGGACGAAATCGGGGAGATCAGTCAGAGCGTTCAGATCAAGATACTCCGGGTCATTCAGGAAAAGGCCTTCGAGCGGGTCGGCGGCGAGGAGACCTTGGAAGTCGACGTACGCATTATCTCAGCCACGAACAAGGACCTGAAGGCTGAGATCGAGAAGGGGAACTTCCGGGAGGACCTCTACTACCGGCTCAACGTGGTCAATATCCACATTCCGCCCCTCCGGGAACGTAAGGAGGACATCCCGCTTCTCGTTTCCGCCTTCATCCGGGAGTTTGCACACGAGAACAACAAGTCCGTCGAAGGTATCGATCCGAAGGCGCGGGCGGCACTATACAACTACGCCTGGCCGGGGAATATACGGGAGCTCCGCAACGTCATTGAGAGCGCCGTGGTCATGTGCAAGGGCAACATCATCACCACGGAGGATCTTTCCCCCTCCGTCACGAGCGAACCGGAAAACAACTACATTCGGATCCCCATGGGCTCGACCCTTGCGGAAGCGGAGCAGGAGATAATCCGGAGCACGTTGAACCAGCAGAACGGCAACAAGAGCCGGACTGCCGAGGTACTCGGCATTGGCCGCAAGACCCTCCACCGCAAAATCAGCGAGTACCGCCTGGATCAGGGTAAGCTTCAGCCTCCGGCTTCCGCCTCCGGCGATGCCGAAGGGCAGGGCGGCGCTGCCGATACACAACCTGCCGGCGAGTCCGCGGACGCCGGCGGGTAGCTCCTCCCGGCTCGGACCGGTTACTGCCGCGGCCGGTCGCCGTAGTACTGCTTCAATCGCTGGTAGGAGTAGTTGAGCTGCTTCGTGATTTCCGTGGCGGTCGCGTACTTCTTCGGATTGCTCGCGAAACGGTCCGGATGATACTGAGCGAGCTGGCTCTTGTACGCCCGCTGGACCTCTTTCCAGGGAGCGCCGACCGGCACTTCCAGGTTCTGGAAGTCGCGCTCGAGCTCCGAAGGTACCCCGCCGCGGTGCATGCCGGTCCCGGACCGACCGGCGTGGTGATCCTCCGGGTTTCCGTCGTAGTTTTCCCCGCGCATGAAGCTCTCGAGCTCTTCCCACGCCTCACTCATGTCGGGGTCGTATCGGCCCGTTCCTGAGTCGACGGGCTCATCCACGAAGGAATCTATTATACGGTTCAGCTTGTCGAAGATGTCCACAGTGGGGGCCATGATATCGGTCCCTCGCCGGCAGCACAACCTCCTCCCCGGGAACGTCGCCCGGGCAACTCACCCGGCACGTCACGAGCGCGGCGGATGGGCTCTTGCACACAGGCCTGATTGGCTGCTGCATCCAGGTCAGGTGAGGAACGTGTTAATTGAGAAACGTCGTGTGAAGCCGCCGCACGGCATCCACACCGTTCTCTGCCGAAACAACCAGAGAGAGATTGGTGTCGGATGAGCCGAGTGAGATCAGGCGGACCTGTATACCCTCGAGGGTGTGAAAGACCCGGGCGAGCACGCCGGTGTCCTTCCACAGGTCCTTACCCACCAGGGAGACAATGGCCTTCTCCTCCTCGACGGTGACCTGGCCGTGCTCCTCCAGCTCCCGGACGGCCTCGGAAATGCTGCGCGGCGTATCCACCGTCATGCTCACCGAAACCTCGGAGGTAGCGACCAGGTCAACCGAGACCTGATGGCGGGCGAAGACGCCGAAGATGCGGCTCAGGAAGCCGTAGGCGTTCAGCATACGGTACGAGTTGATGGTGATGACGGTGATCCCGCGCTTGAGGGTCAGGGCGCGGACTCCGCGCTCGGCGAACTCGCCGGTAATGCGCGTTCCCGCGCGGTCGGGTCGTTCCGTATTCCGGACGAAGACGGGGATGCCGTGTTCGATCGCCGGTTGGATGGTGGAGGGGTGGACCACCCGGGCACCGAAGAAGGCGAGCTCAGCGGCTTCAACGTAGCTGATGTCCTCCAGGGTACGGGCCTCCGGAACGATTCGCGGATCAGCGCTCATGATGCCGTCAACATCGGTCCAGATCTGGACCTCTTCGGCCCCCAGGGCCGATCCGATGATGGTGGCCGTGTAGTCCGAGCCACCGCGGCCGAGGGTCGTGGTGACCCCGGAGGCGTCCCCGGCAATGAAGCCCTGGAGGATGCGGAGTTCGCCCGGCTGTGGATTCACTCCGGCGCGCAGGAGTCGGGTCGTTTCCGGGAAGTCCGGAGTAGCGGCACCGAAGGCTGCGTCGGTCCGGATGAGGGATCGGCTGTCGAGGAGGGTGCAGGGGACTCCCCGCGCCCGGGCGCCGGCGTGGATGACGAGCGTCGACAGGCGCTCACCGAAGGAAAGCAGCGCATCCATGGTGCGGGGGGAGCACTCACGGATGAGCGTGACCCCCTGGAGAAGGTTGCGCATCTCCTGGAAGAGTTCCTGAAGCCGCGCCACGGGGTTCTCTTCGTCGGAATC
>CAZZIE010000097.1:0-15005 GCA_964654185.1 uncultured Spirochaetaceae bacterium
AGTGTCCCTATTGCTTCAACGCTTCAACGCAATCAACAATTCTGGCACCAGTTCACGCTGCTTGACTGAGCAGGCGGTACTACGGGACCATGAGGTACAGCCCTGAAACGAGCAAGACAAAGTGGGGAGACTCTGAATACCCATAGTGATCAGTGGAACCGAACCCGGCGATTGCAACTGCGAATGGTCTGGGCCTCGCTCCTCCTCATCGTGCTGCTTACGCTCGGCCTGGCAGCGGTGATTCAATGGCCCGTTCGGAGAACCCTTAAGGAGCGAGAGCGGGATGAGCTCCGCGCCTACAGCGCCTTCATCCGCAGTGAGATTTCCGGCTTCTTCGCCGAGGCGGAACAGCTTGCCCGGCAAGTGCCGAGCCGTACGCGGATTCGCGAGGAGCTCGTGGCAATGCTGGAGGGCGATCGCAGCCTCGAGTCCTACGTTGAGTACACCCAACCGAAACTCTTCGACGCGGTGGAGGCATCCGCGCGCCTGGTGGCTGTCTACCGTCTCGGCCCCGACCGGGAGCCGATCGTCGGCGTCAATATTGCTGCGGAGGAGTTGCCCCGGCTCCACTTCAGCGCGCAGCGAACGATCCTTCAGGGGACCACCGCACAGGTTGATGGGGAGCTCGTAGCCTTCTTCGTCGTCCCCATTCGCCAGGAGGGTTTCGGGCTCGCCGGCTATGATGTCGTCGCCGTGTCGCTCAACGAGCTGATCGGGCGGACCGATCGAGCCGCAGAACAGGCACAGGACGCCCACGTCGCCATTGCTGCGATCGCAGGAGAAGACACTGCCGTTCCGATCTACTCCGACGGCTGCCCGGATCACATGAGGGAAGCTCTCCGGGTGATCGCCGCCGGTACACAGCCGGGCGATCCCGGTCCGGCGATCTTTCGGGAGGTTCAGGCCGGAGAGTGCACACTGCTCATGGCGGCGTACGAGCTTCGGGCGGGTTGGGTTCTTGGAGTGGCTCAGAACAGGCGCACACTCTACGCAAATGCCGATTCACAGACGAGGTGGTTTCTCGGCGGCATTGGTTTCCTCGGACTGGTCGCGGCGGTCGTCGCCGCCGTGGTACTGCGCCTCCTGTCGCGGCGAGTTGTCGCTGATACGCGAGAGCTCACCGGGATTATCGAGGACCAGACCCGCGACCTGGAGCTCCTCCTCAAAGAGATTCACCACCGCGTCAAGAACGACATTGGCATGCTGAGCTCATTCCTTGCGGTGAAGTCCTGGCAGACCGAGACCGCTGAGGCGAAGGAAGCCCTGGAAGAGGCGCAGAACAGCCTCCAGGTGATGGGACGCGTCTACGAACGCCTGCAGAACGCCGAGCACTACACCGTTGCATCCGTCCGCCCCCTCATTGAGGGGATCATTTCGGACCTCCAGGGCGGCACGGCCCGGGGCGCGTCCGTCACTCATGAGGTGGAAGACGTTACCGTTCCGAGACGCGTTGCCATCCCCCTCGGCATCATTGTGAACGAGCTCGTCACCAACGGGCTTAAGTACGGGGCCCCGGGAGAAGACGTCGAGGAAGAGCACCACGTAACGGTGCAACTGCACTCAACCGAACGGTCTCGACTGCGGCTGCGCGTCGAATCGCCGGGGCCCGGCTTCCCGCAACGCGTGCTCGACGGGGAGTACGGCTTCGGTCTGCAGATGGTTCAACTTCTGACGGGGCAATACAAGGGCAGCGTCGAGATCACGAACGATCCGGTGCCGACGGTGACGGTGGAGATACCGGTAGACGACCTTGAGGAGCAGAGGTAAGCCCCGGGCGGGAGGGATCACGGTTCTTGTTTCCCGCGTGGGCGAGGGCCGGGCCGGGCGCGAGCCCGCCGCTGCCGCCCCGCAGCGGCCTCTCAGCGCGCCGGGCCGGGCGCCGGGCCGGGCGCGAGCCCGGCGCCGCCCCGCTACACATTGAACCGGATGTTCAGGATGTCGCCGTCCTTGACGCGGTACTCCTTGCCTTCCAGGCGAAAGAGGCCCTTCTGCTTGACCCCCTGCTCGGAGCCCGCTTCGATCAAGTCGTCGTAGGTGAAGCACTCCGCGCGGATGAAGCCCTTCGCCAGGTCGGAGTGGATGGTCCCGGCCGCCTCCTGGGCGTTCTCGCCCTCGCGGATGGTCCAGGCGCGCACTTCATCCTCCCCGACGGTGAAGAAGCTGATGTACCCCAGCATTCGATAGGCGAACCGCGTCAGCCTGTCCCGCGCAGACTCGCTGATGCCCATGTCCTCCAGGAAGGCCGCAGCCTCATCCGGATCCATGCCGGCCAGCTCCATCTCCAGGCTTCCTGCAAACTCGATTGCCGGGTGCCGTGCCTGAAGCTGCTCCAGGACTTCCTGGTTGTTTCCGTAGTTCTCCTCACTTGAATTGAGAACGATGAGTACGTTCTTCGCCGTGAGGAAGCGGAAACCGCTGATCAGTCGCTCTTCTTCATGGGAGAGCTCGATCTCGCGAACCATGCCGCCGGCTTCGAGTTGCTCCACCACCCGGCGCATGACCTTCTCCTCCGCCTGGGAGGCGGGGGTCTTCTTGCCGCGCTGGTGGTCCGCCTCAATCCGCTCGAGGCGCCGCTCCGCAATGACCTGATCGGAAAGGATGAGCTCGCCTTCGATCTCATCGAGGTCGCGCTGCGGGTCCGGGGGACCGTAGACATCGTCCAGAGACGGATTGCTGAAGTTGCGCAGCACCAGAAGCAGCGCATCCGAGCTGCGGATGAGGGTGATCCCTTCGCCCGAGAAGAGGCTTCCCCCCTCGCCGTCCCCGGCGCCATGCCCGCCGGCGCCATGCCCGGCGGATCCGCCGTGGCCGCCGTGTCCACCCGGCGCCGCGACGAAGTCAATGAACTCGATCGTTGCGTGGATGGTGCGCTTCGGCTGGTAGCGTCGCGACAGCTCCTCGACCCGGGGATCGCCGACGTCGACGACCGCGACGTTGGGCTCAACCTTGCCGGTGGTGTACTCGGCCACCTCGGCGTTCTGCCCGGTGAGGGCGTTGAAGATAGTGGTCTTGCCCGCTTTGGGCAGACCTATGATTCCAATATTCATGTGGCGACAGTATGGCGAAAAGGGCCCGCTTCGGGCAACGGGCGGAGCATCGGACGTCCGTACGCAACCGGCCGCCCATACCACCCGGCCGACCCACTCCCGGACGGTGCAGCGATCCCTCACGCCTGTGGCAGGCCCTCCGCCGACTCCAGCTTCCGGACAAGGCGGGACACGAAACGCGCCGCCGGTGCGCCGTCGACGACGTCGTGGTCCAGAAGCACCGTGAGGTGCAGCACGTCCCGGGGAACCACCTCCTCCGCGACGACCCGCGGCTTTCGCACCACCGCGCCGACGCCGAAGGCGAGGTTGTGCATGGATTTCGGGATCATCCATCCGGGAAAGCGCGTTCCCGCGGCCACGGAGGTGACAATGGCTGTGCCCATGGCGGCCTTGCGCCGGAAGGGGTTCTTCACGATCCATTTCATAATGCGAACACGGAGCGCCTGGGGCAGCCGGTAGTACGCCGACATGACGAGGCGGGATCGACGGCGGCCGAGCTCGTAGTCCCGGGGGCCTTCAACGCTCTGCGCCTGCGCGGCCGTTACCATCGACTCAATCTCCTGAAGCGTGAGCCTCTCGCATCCACGCAGCACGACCGGCAGCGGAACCGGATTCCCGTCGACGACGCGCTCGACCATGACGGAGAGATCGACCCCCTCGAAGACGACGCGGCGCCGGCCGCGGAGGATGCCGTGAACCTCCGGCATCTCGGCGATCGCGGCCGCAATGGTCTTCACGAGCCAGACGGTGAACGACACTGGACGCCCCTCCCGGCGCAGCGCGCGAAGCCGCGTCCGCGCCGCGGTCACATCGATTTCCAGGAGGCCCATGATGTGGTGCTTCCGGCGGCCGATTACGCCGACGTCCGAGGTGGCGAGACGGGAAAGCGGAAAGGTCTCGACGGTGGCGGGGTCTCTCATGGGGGGATTATCACGCCTCAGTCGTCAATTGGAAAGACGATCGAGGATATCCCGCACCTCCTCAGCGGCGCGATAACCGGACCGGATTGCCCCCTCAATGTAGCCGTTCCAGACGGTGGCGCACTCGGTTCCTGCCCAGTGGATGCGACCGCAGGGCTCCCGGAGGGCGTCTCCGACGCTGGTCATGGTACCCGGCGTCATGAAAGCCGCGTAGCAGCCGCGACTCCATTCGTCGGCAGGCCAGTCCTTCTCCGCGAAATCGAGCGGATCGAGAGCGTCGTCTCCGAAGTAGCGGGCAAAGGTGCTCAGGACTGCGCGGCGCCGTGCCGCCGGGCTGCGCGCCGTCCAACCCTTCGCCGCGTTCCCGAGGATGAATCCCACAAGGGCCGCCTGCGACCCGTCTTCCGAGGAGTCGTCGAAGGCGAGCTGTATGTCATCGCCGTCGCTCAGAAGCTCTCCGGAATAGCCCGCGCGTCGCCAGAAGGGTTCCCGGTACGCCGCAACGCACTTGATGACCGAGCCCATGGGCATGCGCTGGGTGAGCGCATCCCGGCGCGCCGGCAGGGCGGGATCGTAGTGCATGCGTCCCGCCAGGACCGGTGGCACCGCAACCACCACGTGGGCGGCCCGGAACTCACCGGCGTCGGAGATCACGGTGCAGCCATCGGCGTCCTGCCGGACGGCGCGGACCGGCGCTCCCAGGATAAGCTCGGCGCCGCTCGCCCGGGCAAGCTTCTCCGCGAGGGGCTGCACACCGCCGTGGAAGCGCTCCTGCTGAGCGCCCCCTTCGACGGATGCCAGGCTCATGAGCCCGCCTCCGGAGCGCAGATAGAAGAGGAAGTGCAGGAAGGAGAGCTCCGAAGCCTCGGCGGCGAAGATCGACCGGATGGCGAAGTCCAGGGCCGCCCGCGCCTGCTTCGTGAAGACGTTCCGGCGCTTCCAGGTCTCTACGGTCATGGCATCCCACGCCGCCGCCCGCCCGCCGGCCCGCCCGCTGGCTCGTCCGCCGGAGGCCCGCCCGGGGGCCCGCCCGGAGGCCCGCCCGGGGGCGTGAACCGCGTCCAGGTCTACGGTGCGGGCCAGGCGGTCGAGCTTCGACATCGCCTGCTGCAGATCCAGGAGACTCCAGACCGGAAGGGATGGAATGGTGCCATGGTACGTGGAGGCCGCGCCGCAAATGGACATGATCTTTCTGCCCTCGTCGAACTGCCGGAAGGTCTCCGCGCCAAGCTCGTCGGCAAGGGCGCGGAGCTCCGTCTGAGTCGGGCCGATCCACTGCCCGCCGAGATCGATGGCGTGGCCGTCGGAGAGGGTCCGGCTCTCGACGCGTCCCCCTACCCGATCACGCGCCTCGAGGACGCACACCTTCAGCCCCGCCTCGACGAGCCGGCGCGCCGCACTCAAACCGGCGAAGCCCGCTCCAACGACAATCACGTCATGCACGCCGCCACGGTCGCGCCGTGCGGCCATGGATCCCCTCTCCTGCTGGGTCATTCCGGAGCCCCCTTGTGCGTTGTCGGACAGGATAACGGATTGTCACCGAACCGCAACCGTTTCAGTCCCTCCTCCGAACGCTCAGCGGTGGACACTCCCGGGCACTCCGTGAACCATGGGGAACCTGGTGGGAGGAAGGGTTCATGGAACGAAATGCCGAGGTACTTGGTCTGATCGGTTTCACCATTTCAGGGTGTCTGTTCGTCGTATCCGCAATTCGCAGCGGCGACGCTGCAGCGTTTGCGGGAAGCGTGGTCTGGATCCTCTCGTGCCTCTGGTGGATCGCCTCGACAGTGCAGAAGCATCGGAGGCGCAATCGAAACCAGGTCGCCCCGGGCACCCTTGAAAGCCAAACCGGCACCGAGTGACCCCGCCTGTGCGTATTGAGTCCCCATTAAGAATCTGGATCGATGTCTACGGCCCCCCGGTACCGCGCCGGGGACCGCCGGGCGACGAAGTGCGCCAGGTATGGTACAAGTGGGGCCATGAGTCGAGACAAGTGGAACCGACGATACAGCGAAACGGAGCGCCTCTGGCAGGCGGATCCCACTCCGGAACTGAAGAAGGTTGTCGACGGCATGGCGCCGGGCCGCGCCCTGGACCTCGCTGCCGGCGAGGGCAGGAACGCCCTCTACCTGGCGGAGTCCGGCTGGGAGGTGACGGCAGTCGACTTCTCCGACGTGGCCGTCAGTCGGGGACGGGAGCGCTCGCAGGAGCTTGATCTGCAGGTTACCTGGGAAGTGGCGGACCTCACCGAGTACGAGCCGACTCCCCGCCACTTCGACCTGGTCTGCATCTGCTATCTGCAGATACCCTGGCCGGAGATGTCACGGGTTGTGTCCGCCGCGGCGGAGGCCGTCCGGCCCGGGGGAACCTTTCTGGTAGTCGGCCACGACCGGAGCAACCTGACACACGGCGTCGGGGGACCGCAGTATCCTGAGGTGCTGTACACGCCGGAGGATATTGTCGATCTCCTGAGCGGTTTCGCCATTGACCGGGCGGAGCAGGCCCGAAATCCCGTGGACCACGGCCCCGAGGAAGGCACCCAGATAGACTGTGTGGTGGTGGCAAGCAGACGGTGAGAGATGTACTGACCGAACCGATTACGCTTCTGTCCCTGACAGTCGCGCTCGGGCTGCTTCTCGGGCAGGTGAGAATCCGGCGCTTCTCACTCGGCTCCTCGGGCACCCTCTTCGTTGGCCTGGTGATCGGCTGGCTCGTCATTCACACGGCGGATGAAGAATCCGCCGGGAGCATGGTCTCCGAGGGTCTGATTCAGGCCAATCTCTTTCGTCTGGCCCTGGCGCTCTTCATTGCATCGGTTGCGCTCTCCGCGGCGCGGTATCTGGGCAAGGTGCTCAAGGTCTACGGCATCAAGCTCCTGTTGCTCGGCGTTCTCGTCCCGCTGGTTGGCGCGGCGGCGGCCTGGGGTTTCGGGCGACTCATCCCCGGCGTCATTCCCACCGCAATACCGGGTGCGTTCACCGGCGCACTGACGAGCTCCCCGGGTCTCGCCGCCGCGCTCGAACAGGTCGCCGGACAGGGCGCCGAGATCGAGGGCAACGTCGGTTTCGGGTACGCCGTGGCGTACATCCCGGGTGTCCTGATCGTGGTCCTGGCAGTCCAGCTGATTCCGGTCATCTTCCGCATCAACCACAACGACGAGAACCTGGCCTTCTGTGTAGACCTGGATGTCGATCCCAACGCACCGTCCGAGGACTCCGGCAGCTTCCGTGCCCTGGAGTTCTTCCTGGTGGTCGCCCTGGGCTCCCTGGCAGGGGCAGTGGAGCTGCCGCTCGGCTCGGCGGGCCGTATTGGCCTGGGAGCGACCGGCGGAGTCCTGGCAGTCGGCCTGATCCTCGGCTTCAAGGGCTCCCTTGGCCCCCTCCACTTCCGCATGCCCGTCGCCGCACTGTCGGCGGTGCGCGAACTCGGGATCGTGCTGTTTCTCTCCGTGGTCGGCCTTCGCTACGGCTACACGGCAATCGACTCCATGGCGCAGGGCGGTCTGCCGCTCCTCGCTCTGTCGGCGGGGGTGGCGACCCCGGCAATCGCGGTCGGCTTCGTGCTGGGACGCTACGTGCTGAAGATGAACTGGATTCTCCTGGCCGGCGCGCTGTGCGGCGCCATGACAAGCACCCCCGGCCTCGGCGCCGCCGTAGAAGCCACCGGCAGCGACGACGTGGCGACCGGCTACGGCGCGGTCTATCCCATCGCCCTCCTGACCATGGTCATTCTGACCATCTTCCTGTCGGCGCTGTAGCGCAGACCTCCCGAATTCTGCCCAACTCTGCAACCTTTCCGCCCTCCCCGTGTCGTACCTGGTATCATGCAGAACAACTCTCATTTCACGAAGAACCTCCTTCTGGTCTACCCGGAGATTCCGGACACGTACTGGAGCTATCGGCATGCGGTTCGCATTGCCGGCAAGAAGGCAGTCATTCCGCCCCTGGGCCTGCTCACGGTGGCGGCAATGGTTCCGGACGGCTACGAGTGCCGGCTGGTAGACATGAACGTTGAAGAGCTCACCGACGAGGACCTGGCCTGGGCAGACATGACGATGATTTCGGCCATGATCGTGCAGAAGCCCTCGCTGGAAGAGGTCATTCGTCGCAGCAAGGGCGCGGGCCTTCCGGTGGTAGTGGGCGGACCCTACGCGACCAGCTGTCACGACGAGATTGAGGGGGTCGACCACTTCGTCCTGGACGAGGGGGAGCTCACCATTCCGGCGTTCTTCCGGGATCTCGCACAGGGAACCCCGCAGCAGATGTACCGGGCGGACGGCCGGGCCCGCATGGAGGAGACGCCGGTTCCGCGCTTCGAGCTCTGCGACCTCTCCCTCTACACCACCCTGCCGGTGCAGTTCTCCCGGGGGTGCCCCTTCGACTGCGAGTTCTGCGACATTGTCAGCCTCTTCGGCCACAAGCCCCGGACCAAGCCGCCGGCGCACATTCTCCGGGAGCTCGACTACGCCTACGAGCTCGGCTTTCGCGGCGCCGTCTTCATTGTGGATGACAACTTCATTGGCAATAAGCGCTGCACCCTGGAGCTCCTCGGCGAGCTCAAGCAGTGGCAGGAGGCGCACGGTTACCCCTACCGCTTCTCCACCGAAGCGAGCATTGACCTGGCGGCCAAGGACGATCTGCTGAACGCAATGGCGGACGTGGGCTTCAACATGGTCTTCATTGGCCTGGAAACGCCGGACGAGGGCTCCCTCGCGGCGACCGGCAAGGTGCAGAATCTCAAGGGGGACGTCAAGGAGGCGGTGCGAAAGATCCAGCGCCTGGGCATTGAAGTCACAGCGGGCTTCATAATCGGCTTCGATACGGATCCGCCGGACATCTTTCAGCGGCAGGTCGACTTCATTCAGGAGCTCGCGGTCCCCACCGCCATGGTGGGCCTGCTCATGGCGCTGCCGAACACGCGCCTCTGGAACCGCCTCCAGGCGGAAGGGCGGCTTCGAGGCCTCTCGAGCGGTGACAACACCCATCACACGGAGCTGAATTTTGTGACGATGCTGTCGGAGTCTCTCCTCGAGGAGGGATACCGCTACGTGCTGAGCAGAGTCTACGATCCGCGGCGCTACTTTGACCGGGCGTTCCGCTTCCTGAAGATGCACCCTCGCACTGCCGTGGATCATGAGACCCGGGCGAAGGAGCCGATCAAGTGGGAGCAGGTCATGGCCCTCGTGCGCTCACTCCTCTTCCAGACCTTCTCGCGGTACGGGATGCGGTACCTCTGGTACCTGATCCGCGCGGTTTTCGTGCGGCCGAAGCGGATCGTCCGGGCAGTCACCCTGGCGGTGCAGGGACACCACTACTTCGTGATCACACGCCGGACCCTGGCCATGGCGGGTATCCGCCGACCGCGGAAGCTCACGGATCCCTCGGCGGCGCTGACAGCGGCGGATGCCGCGTCCGGGGCCGCGTCCGGGGCCGCGGACCGGGCCGCCGCATATGGGAAGACGCGCGACAAGACGCGCCGCACGGCGCAGGGAGAGGTTGCCATTGACGGCGTTCGTGGTACACTGCGCACAGCCGAGACATCGGCAATTGACTAAGGGTTCCGGAACGATACATGCAGAACGTCCCGTCTCAAGCTGCGCAGGTCCTGATTACCGTCATTCCCATCGTCGGCATTGTGATGGGCGGGCTGGTAGTCCTCTTCTTTCTGCTGTGGAACCACAAACAGCGGGTTCTGATGATACAGCAGGGAATGGCGCCATCCCGCCTGGTCGACCTGGATACGTTCAGTCTCTTTGCTGGACTCCTGGCGACGGGCGTCGGCATCGTCCTCACGATCTTCTTTCTCATTGTTCAGAACGGCGCATACAGCTTGCTCGGCGGCCTGATTCCGCTCTCCGTTGGCCTGAGTTTGTTGGTATTTTATTGGATACGGAGGAAGCCGCGGGCGGGATGAGTGCCGAGGCCGTGCGCAGTGAGACAGACGAACGCGATCGCCAGGTCATTCGCACCGTCCTGGACGGCAATACGGATGCCTTTCGCGAGCTCGTCGACCGATACCAGGCCCCCGTGCGGGCACTGGGGTACCGTTTCCTGCGCAACGACGACGCCGTGGAGGACTACATCCAGGACGTCTATCTCAAGGCGTTCACTCGCCTCAACACCTACAGCGGCAAGGGGCGCTTCTACTCCTGGCTCATGCGGATTGCCTACACGACGGCGTGCAATCTGCGAAACCGCTCACTTCCTGAAGATGCTACCGACCCGGGCTATCTCGCCGATGTCCAGCACCACCCCGACGGGGACCCCGAACACCAGTACGTCCGCGCCCGGGCGCGGAAGATAATAGACGGCGCAATCGCGGAACTCCCGAAGAAGTACGCCATTGCCGTGGAGCTCTTCTTCAAGCTTCAGCTCAGCTACCGGGAGATCGTCTCGATAACCGGCGTCACCCTGAACACCCTGAAGTCACACGTGTACCGGGCGCGGAAGCTCCTGAAGAAGGCGATTGCAGGCACCGAGGCGGAGGACATGTATGCAATGCAGAAGAGCCACCGAGCTCCTTTTTCGACTGGATAACAACGAGCCCCGCCCGCAGGAGCTCCTGGACCACCTGGAGCAATGCCCGGAGTGTCGACGCATTGCCGCGGGCCTCGACGACGCCGCAGCCGCGGTGCGCTGGTACTCTCCGGAGGAGTCCCGGGCGCCGGCAACCGCCCTCCTCTACTCCGCCGCAACCACCCGGCGCATCATGTCCCGGATTCACCAGACCAGCCCGGTGCGGGCGGCGTCACCCGACGAGAGCTCGGCCGTACGTTTCTGGTTCTGGCTCGGCGGCGGCGTGCTCCTCATCCTGGGTGCCGCCGGCTTTCGCTACGCAATCCCCTACCAGTTCCTGGCGGACTCCGCCATGGGCCCCGCGGTCGACCTGGCCGTCACTCTGGCCACAGGAATCATCCTGACCCTCTACACCGGCCTCTTTGCCCTGGGCAACTGGCAGCGCCTCCAACGCTTCGCGGCCACCCAGCGCAAGGGCCTCCTGGCCGCCCTCCTCGGCGGGAGTGAGCGGGAGTAACCAGGCCGCATGAGAACGGGCGGTCGGGAGTCACGGTGGGGTACTCAGGCGCCTGCTGCAACCTGTGCAAAGTGATCCGCAAGCCTTTGACTGCCCCGGGCCGGTGCGATGTGGTCCATGGATGCAGACTCAACAAAGAATCGCCACAACTCACCGCGGCGAGGAGCAAGCACTCTCGCGCCGGCAACTCCCGCCCGGGCGAGTGGCAAAGGGATCGGGATAATGCGGAGGCGTCGTGCTTCGCGCTCCTGGTCGTTCGCGGCCGCTGCGGCTGTGACCGCATTCGAAGCAAGCTGGGCAATTTCACGTTGCGTCAGCACCTGCGGCCCGCCGACATCAATCTCGGCGGGTCCCTCCCCGATGGCGTCCACACAGACCTCAGCGAGGTCTTCTCCGTGTATCGGATTGATCCGGGTACTTCCATTCCCAATCAGATAGACCCGACCGGAGCGCGCCATCTCCACGAAGACGCCGAGGTCGGAAAAGTACCCGGTCGGTCGGATGACAGTGGACGCAACCGGGGCGGCTGCAAGGTCGCGCGCAAAGGCCTCATGCGCAGCCACAATGGGGATGTCCGCCAATCGATCCGCGTTGAAGACCGACACGTACACAAAGTGTCCGACCCCGGCAAGTTGGGCTTCCCGAAGCAGGGCCATGTTTCCTGCGTAGTCAACGTCCCGCCACGAGCGACCTTCGCGTTTGCCCATCAGACTCACTGAGGAAAACACGGCATCCGCGCCGGTGCACAGGCCACGAATGGACGCCGGATTGGTGAGGTCTCCCACGACAACCTCGTCGACGACGTCCGAAACGGCCGGCGCCCGGGCGGTCCCGGATTCAGCAAGACGGGCGCTGTCGCGAACCAGGACGCGAACGCGCAGGCCCCGAGCCTTCAGCGCCTGAACAACGTAGCGTCCGAGATATCCCGTCGCCCCGGCCACCACGACGACCGAGCGACTCATGAGGTGCGCTCCAGATCGGGTCGATAGGGTTCCTCGCGGAGAAGATGACTCATGAGAAGCTTCGTGTAGTACACCGGCAGAAACCACTCGAAGTGAGACGGAACCGGGAGCACGTAGAGCGCCAGGAAGAACCCGCCCACAAGCAGACTCCCGGCGAGGGGTCGGCGCAGGTAGAGTGGACACAACAGGATTGTGAGTGCGGCAACCATGAGGTAGCCATATGATCCGACCAGGAACGCCCAGTTGCCGCGGTCGAAGAGCAGTGTGACCACCAGCGGCTGAACCGCATGGACCGCAGTGAACCCCAAGTGCGCCCCAACCCCCTGGCCCGGCCGATGATACCACCGCTTGGCCGAGCTCGTTGCATTGGTGGCAACACCGCCAACCATGTCTACCATTAGAATGCCGGCGAGGACCAACTGGAGGACCGACCACCCCCACTGTTGAAGGATCGCAATCCCGACCCAGGCCATGGCCGCGAGTCCTGCCGGGATGAACTGCAGCGCGAGCTCCGCCCTGGTTGCGCCCGGACCTACGAAGCGGTCGAGTGCCGATTTGGGTTCCGGGTAGTCCCATTGAATCGTGGGCTCAACCCGCTGGTCACTGTTATGCATCGTTGCCTCCATTTATTTACCGACCGGTTGGTTATCCATTTGCCGCCGTCGGCCCTGCCCCTCACCGGCCGCCCTGCCCCGAGCGGGGCCAGTCAGGCGCGCCGGGTAGAGTCTCATTGCGAATGAACTGTTACGCGAGTCCTTCGAGAAAGACCTCGACGCTTCGGCACATGGTGTCTCCCAGTGAGGTGTGAGTGTGCTCCGCGATGAGGAGTGCCCCTTCAACCAGAGCGACGTATGCCAGTGCGGCATGGTCTGCGCGAAGTGTGGCTCTGAGCTCCATCCGATCCATTCCCTGCTGAATCACATCACTGAAGACCTGGACATAGCGCTCGAAGTACCGTATGAGGACATCGTCGGCAAACTCAAGCCGATTGGCCCGGGCGCGAACCTCCGCGATCACCGGCCACAACACTCTGTTCTCTTCGATCAGAGCGACCAGCTCGCGGCTGTAGGCGCGGAGGCGCTCGGCCGCCGGTGCGTCCGATGAGACGATGCGATCCAGCGACGGCTGGTCCGCTGCGAACAGTCGCTCAATGAGAGCTCCAACCACAACTTCCTTGCTATCGAAGTAGTGGTAGATGGTCGCTTTACTTACGCCACTGGCCTTCGCGATCTGGGAAACGCTTGCGCCGTCAATACCGTTCGCTGCAAAGACGCGGGCGGCGGCGTCAAGGATTTGCGGGATCCGCTGGTCACGTACATCCGGCCTGGGCACTCTATCCTCCACGTTCCACCGAGTCATTATTAACCGACCGGTCGGTTTACATCACAATAGCGGGACTTCTCTTCGACGTCAAGAGGCTTTGACACGTATCTGCCGGCAATCACCGTCGCCCAGGACACTCCAGTTCCGCCATGAGTCCACCACACCAATCGGGGACACGGTCCTTCGCTACACCGTGCAAAGGAGTCCTTTGACCCGGCTAGATTTTGACCTGCGTGATCCGGTCTCATACGCTGGTTTGTATGGGTACCTCAATCAGATCAGGAAAGCGTTTCGCAGGAGGCTTTGTGGCGGTCGTTCTCTTGGCCCTCGCTTCCTGCGCAACCGTTGGCGCACCCGAGGGCCCGACGGTGCTCCGTCACTCCTTCGACGGTGAGAGCTGTCGGGTCGAGGGGCCCGGGGAGTTCGAGGCGGGGGCGGTGGTGGTGGAGTTCATCAACAACGGCACCGCACGAGCCGCCGTGGATCTGGATTTTCACACCGGCGATCAGACCGTCGAGGACGCCAGGGCGCGCATTGAGGCGGGTGCGACGTCGCGGCCTTACTGGGCGGAACCGGCCATACCGTACGAGTACATTGATGCCGGCGATCGATACCGGTGGGAAGGCGAACTCGCGGCCGGCACCTACCACAGTGTGATAGTCGAACAGCGCGACGGGTACACAATTCACTTCTGCTCGGGCTTCGAGTTGGCCGAGGCACCGGAATAGCCGACGCCCCGAGATGCGTGCCCCCCGAGGCGGCACACTGCACATGCAGACCCGCCCGGCGCACGAGTCGGCGCCGGTGTACGGGGCGGTGGCCGCACGGCGCGGTCCGTCGGCATCGACCCCTGATCTATGAAGACCCGGCGGAAGGGGCCGGGCGCAACAGGATCACGGCGAGGAGCGCGCCGACGGCGCAGAGGGCGAGGACGAAGACGAACATGGGGCTGTAGGAGCCGAAGCGGGCGTAGAGGGCGCTGAAGGCGCTGCCGCCGATGAGGGCGCCGACGCCGTAGGCTGTGTACATGATGCCGTAGTTGCGGGCGTAGTTGCGGGCGCCGAAGAGGCGGGTGGTGGCGGCGGGGGCAATGGCGAGCCAGCCGCCGAGCATGAGCCAGAAGAGGCCGAAGCCGATGAAGAAGGGCACCGCTACGGTGGAACCGGCGAGAAGGGAAACCGCCGCGGCGATGGCGATGAGACCGAAGGAGAGGACCACGCTGCGGCGCGTGCCGAGGGCATCGTGCAGGGCGCCGAAGATGGGCCGGCCGACGCCGTTGAGCACCCCGAACGCCGCGACGGCGGCGGCCGCTGCAGGCGCGGAGAGCCCCGCGACCTCCTGACCGAAGGGGGCGGTCATCCCGATTGCCGTCAGCCCGGCGAGGGTCCCGATGGCGTAACAGATCCACAGGCCGTAGAAGTTGCGGGTGCGCAGCATGGCACCGGGCGGTACTTCCGTGGCCGCGCGGGCGGGCGCGGCGGCGTGAACGGGGCTGTCCTGGCGGGCGGGGGTGGCCGTGCGTGCGGGGCTGCCCTGGCGGGCGGGGCGGCGGCGTGTGCGCGGACGGGGGCGGCCGCGCGTGCGGGGCTGTCCTGGCGTGCGGGGGCGGCCGCGCGTACAGAGGCGCCCGGCAGCGCCTCGACTTCGGCCGCTTCGGCATCCTTCCCTGAGACGGGTTCGGGCCCCCGCCGGAAGGCGACAGTGAAGGCGCCAATGATCAC
>CAZZIE010000097.1:15015-15633 GCA_964654185.1 uncultured Spirochaetaceae bacterium
ACCGAGAATGGACATGGCAGGCTGCACGCCGAAGCGGACAATGAGAAGCTCTCCAAGGGGCGCGGTGACGAAGGGAGAGACCCCGAACCCGGCAAGGGTGAGCCCCATGGCGAAACCGCGCCGCTTCGGGAACCAGCTCCCCGCCACGGCGAGGGGCACGCCGTAGGCCAGACCGACGCCGGCGCCGCCAATGATGCCATACGTCAGGATGAGGGGCAGCAGCGCCCCGGCGAAACCGGCGCTCACCCACCCTGCCCCGACAAGAATGCCGCCCATGAGGAGCGTCATCCGCGGACCGATCCTGTCAATCAGCATGCCTCCAACGGGCATGCAGAAGGCGAAGGCTCCGAGAAAGACCGAATACGGCAGCCCGCTCTGCGCCGCGGTGATGGCGAGCGCCTCTTCGAGGGGTGCCCGGAAGACCGACCAGGAGTACACCGTGCCGAGACAGGCGTTGACTATTATCCCGATGACTATGATGTCCCATCGTCTGTTCAGGCGTTCGTAGGACTGCATTCCTGTACTATTCCGGGCGAGGCGGGATTTGCCAACCCGGGGGCGTTGGCCCGGCGGCGTTCAACCCGGCGATACGTTTTACATGAACATCATCCGCTCCAT
>CAZZIE010000098.1:0-15251 GCA_964654185.1 uncultured Spirochaetaceae bacterium
CATCCGCTCAGTTCGCCGCCATCGACCAGGAGAACTGGCTGCAGTTCGTGACGGAGTAGGGGCTCCCCAGTGCTCCCGTCGTGCGTTCCAGGGCTGTTGGATCCCGGACGGGCGGACGTACAATCGGCTGCCGTACCTACCTGTACACGTCGCGGCGGTGGCCAACCTTGATCACGATCACAATCACTGCTTCATCGTGGATCTTATAGAGGATGCGATACGATCCGGTGCGAAGCCGGTAGAGATCTCCGGATGTCAGCTTCCTGCATCCCGGCGGACGCGGGTCGGTTGCGAGAGTCTCGATCTTCTTGAGGATTCGCCGGACAGTCTTCTGTGGGATGCCCTTCAAATCCTTCCGAACCGACGGGAGGACCTGGACTTCAAATCGTCCCATCAGCCTCGAGTTGCTTCAGCAACGCTTCGTAGGCGATCGGCGTTTCATTGCGCCGCTTCTTCCAATCCGAAAGGTCTTCAAGGTCCTCCGCCAGGGCGGTGCGCAGGGCGTCGTTGATGAGCTCCGACATGGATTCGTGGGTCTCGGCGGACTTGAGGCGGAGTGCCTGGTGAAGATCATCATCCAGATAGACGGTTGCTTTGCTCATGCATACAGCATAGCGGCAAGGCGTCATGACGGCAAGACGGTGTGCCGGCCACCGGGTTGCACGGGAGGTGTCGATCTGGTTGCGACTCGAAGCGACCGCCCGTCGGCCGCCTTGCCCTTCCGCGCCCGGTCCGGTAGCTTCACCGAATGAGTGAACACAAGCAGTGGAGCGATCCGCCGGAGATGCGGATCAGTACGGACCGGACCTATCGGGTGAGGATGGAGACGAATCGGGGTGCCATTGGCATCGACCTCTATTCTGAACACGCACCAAAGACGGTGAACAACTTCATCTTCCTGGCGCAGGAGGGCTTCTACGACGGCGTCGCCTTCCACCGCGTGATCGACGGCTTCGTGGTGCAGGGCGGGGACCCCACCGGCACCGGCCGCGGCGGGCCGGGGTACCGCTTCGAGGACGAGACCGAAGGCAATCCTTTGAGGCACGATGCTCACGTGCTTTCCATGGCGAATGCCGGGCCGAACACGAATGGCAGCCAGTTCTTCATTACCCTGGGGTCCCAACCCCACCTGGACGGCAAGCACACGGTCTTCGGCAAAGTGGTCGAGGGCGACGACGTGGTCGACTCGATCCGCAAGGGCGACCGGATGGAGCGGGTGCAGGTCGTGGAGTAGGATGCCTGGGCCGGCCGGGGCGCCGGGACGCCGGGGCGCTGGCGCGCGCCCCGGGGGCGGTGGTGTGGGTGGGCGGACGACACCGCAGTCGCGCGCGCCCCGGGGGCGGTGGCGCGGCGGCGTCCGCCCGTTGACACGGCGGGTGGTGCGACCATTATTATGACCGTGTGAATCAACTTTACAGAGGGAGTGCCTCGTGACCATATCCGTTCATTGCTTCGGCAGGGTGGCGGAGACGGTGGGAGACTCCGTGATCGACGTGGCCGTCCCGGATGCGTGCACCGTGGCGGAGCTGGCCGGGCTTCTAGCCGACCGCTATCCCGGCCTTGCCGATACGACCTTCAAGATTGCCGTGGACCGGCGCATTGCAGACGAGCCTGAGGCGGTTCCGGCGGGCGCGGAGATTGCCGTGCTCCCGCCCTTCGCGGGAGGGTGACCGTGACCGGCCCGGATCCGACGGCTCCCTACGAACAGCAGCACACCGGTGAGCTCACCAACGCCGAGCGCGGCCGCTACGCCCGGCACCTGCGACTGCCCGGGTTCGGCGTCGCCGCACAGCGGCGCCTCATCGATTCCTCGGCGCTGGTGGTGGGTGCCGGCGGCCTGGGTTCCCCGGCCCTGCAGTACCTTGCGGCGGCGGGAGTCGGCCGGATCGGCATTGTCGATTTCGACACCGTCGACCTCTCCAACCTTCAGCGGCAGGTGCTCTTCTCCGAGTCGGACATCGGCCGCAACAAGGCCGCCGTTGCGGCGGAGCGCCTTGCCGGCATGAACGGTGCCATTGAGGTGGAGGCGTGGGGGACGGAGCTCGGCGCCGACAATGCGGAGGACCTCATCTCCAGGTACGACGTCGTCCTGGACGGCTGCGACAACTTCGCCACCAGATATCTTGTGAACGATGCTGCCGTCCGGACCGGCACGCCCATCGTCTACGGGTCCGTGTATCGCTATGAAGGGCAGATCGCGGTGCTCAACCATAACGGTGGTCCCACCTATCGCTGTCTCTTTCCCGACCCGCCCCATCCCGGAGAGACCCCCAGCTGCGCGGACGCGGGAGTGCTCGCCCACGCAGCGGGCATGATCGGCGTGCACATGAGCTGGGAAGCGATCCGGCTCCTTGCGGGCCTCGGCGGGCCGGAGCAATCGGGCCGGCCGCCGGCGGCGGTGGAGGAGGAGGACGCGGAGGAGGACGCGGAGGAGGAGGCCTGGACGACCCTCGCGGTTCACGACCTGATGCACGGTACCCACATGGAGCTGCGGGTGCATCGAGTTGAGGAGCAGGTCGCGCGGGCTCTCCGCGGTCCACTCGGTGAGAGCGAACGGTACAACGCGATTGCCGGCGGCGCCGGCTCCGAAGAAGGAGTCCGGTACGGCCGCGGGTCCGGGGCGGCACGTCCGGGTTCGATCGATGCCGACCTTCCGGTGGCGGATGTCCGGCGGCGCATTTCCGCAGGTGAGGCTACCCTGATCGACATTCGTGAAGCCGGGGAGCGGGAGCTCGGGCCCGATCTCGGCGGTCTGCGCATTCCCGGGAGCATGGTCCGGGACCGGCCCGATCTGATGCCGGAGGAGGGTGCGGTCGTCTTCTACTGTGACAGCGGGGCGCGGAGCCGGAGTCTTGCTCAGTGGTATCGGAGCCGCGGATGGGCGCGGGTGCACAGCCTTGCCGGCGGAAGCATTGCCTGGATGAGTCAGGACCGTCGCCAGGGGTGACCGCGGCCGCGGCAGACGGTCCGGCTGCGGCTACCCGCCCATGCGGTTCATCTCGACCTTCTCGCCCGAGTGGGCCCGACCGTGGAGGCGTTCTTCGGAGTAGCGGTCGCGGCGCCCCTTCCATACGCCGGAGATGGTGGCCGTCAGGTCGTCATCCGTTGCACCTGCCCGAAGGTGAGCACGCAGATCCGTTCCGCGCACCGAGAACAGACAGGTGTAGAGCGTGCCGTCGGCGGTGACGCGAAGGCGGGTGCAGGCGCCGCAGAACGGCTCGGTGACCGACGAGATGAAGCCGATCTCCGATCCTAGCTCCTCCACGCGGTATCGTGTTGCGACCCCTCCGCCGTAGTTGGCATCCAGGGGAGTCAGGGTGAAGTGCTTCCCAATGCGCTCCCTGAGCTCGGCGGATGGCACGGTGTGTGACCGCTGCCAGCCGTTGCGATTGCCCACATCCATGTACTCAATGAAGCGTGAAACGTAGCCCTTTTCTCCGAAGTGCCGAACGAAGGACTCGACCTGGTCGTCATTCACGCCCCGCTGAACCACGGTATTCACCTTGATCGGACCAAGACCTGCATCCGCCGCAGCATCCATTGCCCCGAGAATCTGCTCGACCCGGGCGTGCCGACCCGCCATCCGGGTGAAGACCTCCTGGTCGAGAGAATCCAGACTGACGGAGACGCGGTTCAGCCCCGCCGCCGCGAGGCGCGGTGCAAGCTTCCGGAGATAGAATCCGTTTGTGATCAGACCGACGTCCTTGATGCCCGGAATCTCCCGGAGCCGCTGAATAAGGTCGTGGAGGAACGGGCGCAGGAGCGGCTCGCCGCCGGTGAGCTTGATCTTCTCCACCCCCAGCTCCGCACAGACCCGCGCAACTCGGACGATCTCGTCGAAGCTGAGGAGCTCATCGCCCTCGAGAAACTTGTAGCTGTTCCCGAAGATCTCCGCGGGCATGCAATAGGTGCAGCGGAAGTTGCAGTTATCGATTACCGAGATTCGCAGATCCCGGAGGGGCCGTTGCAGTGCGTCTTTCACGATCTCGCTCTCGCGTCGAGAAGATTCAGGGGGGACAAGTCGACAGTTTCCAGACGGGCTGTTTGATTATCCATGAACATTACCAAGGCAATCAGGTATTGTCAACGACGAGGACGACGCCGACGTAGTGGAGCCGATCCGGAAGAGCGACCGGATGGAGAGCTTCAAGGTGGTCCAGTAGGGCCGGTATTCGGATGCATCTTGACGACTGTTCGGTAAGGCATCATGATGTCTGTATGAGAACGACACTGACCCTTGATGATCAGCTGGCGGCCGATCTCAAGGAGAAGGCGCGGCGCGAGCGTAAGTCCTTCAAAGCTGTGGTGAATGAGTCCATTCGGTCGGGTCTGTATTCGCACGGCCGAGCCGGCGGTGAGCAGTTCACCGTGCAACCACACCGCCGCGGCTTTCGAGCCGGGGTCGACCTGAGGCGGCTCAACCAGCTCGCCGATGAGCTCGAGGTTGCCGAGTTCGTCGAGAAGTCGCAATGATCGTCCCGGACGTGAATCTCCTTGTATACGCGTACAACGAAGACGCACCTCGCCACGCAGCTGCTCGCAGCTGGTGGGAGCGGGTGTTGTCCGGTGACGAGCTGGTCGGTCTTCCCTGGGCTGTGCTGCACGGCTACATCCGCCTCATGACACACGCCCGGATCCTCGCAGAGCCTCTTTCCGCGGAGGAGGCTGTCGCCGATGTCGAGTCGTGGCTTGCACAATCCGTCTCCACCATTCTCGAACCCGGACGTCGGCATCTTCCCTTGCTCCGGCAGTTTCTTGTTGCAGCGGGTCGCGGCGGCAGCATGACCACGGATGCCGTGATTGCCGCGATCACCGTCGAGTACCAGGCCACGCTCTTCTCAAATGATCTGGACTTCGGACGCTTTCCCGGTCTGAGGTGGGAGAATCCGCTGGAGAATGCCGGCGGTCCGGGGTAGGTCGGGTATTCCCGAACCGGGCAGCCAGCATGCTGCTGTCCCTGCTACAATCACGCCCATGAACGTTCATGAAGCAATCAAGGTTCGAAAGAGTGTCCGCGCCTGGGCGGACACGCCCGTGGAAGATGCCAAGCTGCAGCGCATTCTGGAGTCGGTGCGAATGGCACCTTCGGCCAAGAACAGGCAGGAGTGGCGCTTCGTCGTCGTGACTGATCCGGAGAAGCGCGCGGCTCTGACTGAGGCGGCGCACGGTCAGGGCTTCGTCGGCGGGGCTCCGGTTGTAGTTGTGGCGTGTGCGGAAACCAACCGCCGCCTCATGCACTGCGGCCACCTGGCCTTCCTGGTGGATGTCTCCATTGCGATTGACCACCTCACCCTTGCCGCGGTGGAGGAGGGGCTCGGCACCTGCTGGGTCGGCTACTTCGACCCCGACCGCGTCCGGGAGATCCTCTCCATCCCGAAGGAGATCGAGGTGGTGCAGCTCATTCCCCTCGGCTACCCGAAGGATCCCGCTCCGGAAGAAAAGCGCCGCATGACTATGGAGGAGATGGTGCACCACGAGGAGTGGGGCGGGCGCCGGGGATAGGTGATGCCGTCAACTCGCTGCGCTCCTGAGGGCCCCGCTACACGTTCCGGCGGGCTCCGCCGTATACTCCCTGCATATGACACAAGCCGAGACGCGGGACGCCATTGAGCGCCGGATTGCCTCCGGGGAGGTTGACGACGCACTTACGGAAATCGAGCGGGTGTTGTCGGAGAGCCGTGGCGCCGGGGACTGGGCCCAGGCTTCCTGGGCCGCGCGCAAGAAGGCGCTGTGCTACTTCATGACCAACCGGATCCATGACGCACATGCCGCGGCGCTGGAGGCGCTCGACCACGCACGAGAGTCCGGCGCGGTATTCGAGGAGGCGGAGGCCGAGAATATGCTCGGAATACTCCGCGGCGAGATCGGCGAGCTGGAAACGGCAGTGCATCATCTGCAGCGAAGCTACGAGCTGCACCGGTCCGCGGAGAGCCCGCGGTTGGCCACGGTGCTCAACAATATCGGCAACACCTATCTCATCATGGAAGATGCCGGGCGAGCCTTGGGGTACTTCCGGCAGGCCGTCGCGGAAGCCCGCGAACACGCAGACGGCTCCGCCGGCGGGTCCGCCGACCGATCCGCGGACCTTCGCCGCGTCGAGGGTACGGCCCTCGCCAATGTAGGCCGGGCGCTCACGGCGCTCGAGCGGCCGGACGAAGCGGTACCGGTGCTGCGAGAAAGCATCGACCTGTTTGCTTCAATGGAGATGGAGACGCTGCGGGTCCACGGCCTGGTGAAGCTTGCCGCGGCCCTGGAGGCGGCGGGGGACGATGAGGAAGCGGAGGATCTCTACCGCGAGGCACTCACTTCGGCGGAGAAGCGCAACGACGCGTCCTGGGTGTACGAGCTCCACGGCAGCATGGCCTCGATCCTGATCAAGCTCGGCCGGCGCGACGAGGCGGAGCCGCACTTGTGGCAGGCTATCAGCGGCGCGCCCGACGCCTCGACGGTGTACGAGGTTCCCTACTGGCGGCGTCAGTACAGCGAGTTGCTCCAGGAGCGCGGCGATTCGGCGGGGGCTCTCGAGGAGATGCGGCGCGCCTTCCGCGATCTGGAGGAAGTCGCCAGGCAGCGGTCGGAGAAGCAGCTCTACCAGGCAATGGGGCGGCTGGAGCTGCAGCGGACGGAGCACGAGAAGGAGCTCTACCGCCTCAAGAACGAGGAGCTCGCCGCAGCCCTTTCGGAGGTGGAAGCGCTGCGGGACGAGCTGGAGCAGCGCAACGCCGAGCTTGCCGAGTTGGTCGTGCGCGATTCCCTTACCGCCCTCTACAACCGCCGGTGGTTCGTGTCCCGCCTGGAGACCGAGCTCGAACGGTCGCGCCGGTACGGGCACACCCTCTCAGTGGTCGTGCTCGACATTGACCACTTCAAGATTGTGAACGATACCTACGGCCACGCCGCCGGGGATCGGGTACTCGTATCACTGTCTGAGCTCCTGACCCACCACACCCGGAGCAGCGACGAGGTCGCCCGCTACGGCGGCGAGGAGTTCGCCCTCATCATGCCCGAAACGGCGCTGCCTGAGGCAGCCGCCGTCTGCGAGAAGCTGCGCAGCGTCATCGAGTCAACCGACTGGCGGAGCCTTGAGGTGGACGAGCCGGTCACCGTGAGCATTGGCGTCGCCCAGTTGCAGGATACCGACTCCTCTACCGGCTTGATCGACCGCGCCGACCGCCGCCTCTACCTGGCGAAGGAGCGCGGCCGAAACACGGTTGTGGCGGAGGGGTAGCGCACGCGCCGCCGGCACGACGGGGGCGCAGGCCGGCCCGGCGGGTTGTTCCCGCCGTCGCGGCACCCGCCCGCGCAGACGCCCGCCTCTCGCCGCGCCGCGGCGCCTCTGCTACACTGCGTGGCGCAATGACCCGCCAGGCCACCCGCATCCTGAAACGAACCTTCGGCTTCGATTCCTTTCGTCCCCATCAGGAGGAGATCATCTCCGCGGTCCTCGACGGCCGCGATCTCTTCGCGGCCCTCCCCACCGGCGGAGGGAAGTCCCTCTGTTACCAGTTGCCCGCCATGCTGCTGCCGAAGCTCACCGTCGTGGTCAGTCCCCTCATTGCCCTCATGGAGGATCAGGTCGAAGCGGCACGGCAAAGTGGTGTGCCCGCGGCCTACCTCAACAGCTCCCTGGATGCGGATGCCGTGCGCGCCCTCTACCGCGACCTCGCCGCCGGCACGGTGCGTCTCCTCTACGTCTCGCCGGAACGCCTGGCCTACAGCGGCTTCCGCGCCTCCCTTGCCGACTGGGGCGTCTCTCTCTTTGCCATTGATGAGGCGCACTGCATCTCCGAGTGGGGCCACGAGTTTCGCCCGGAGTACCGCAACCTCCCGGTCATCCGCCGGGAGTTTCCGGATACCCCCGTCGCGGCCTTCACCGCCACAGCAACTCCTCGAGTTCAGGACGATGTCGTAGCGTTGCTCGAGTTGTCCGATCCTCTTCTGGTGCGCGGCAACTTCGACCGGCCGGAGATCTTCTACCGCGTCCGGAAGAAGGAGAGCATCAATCGGCAGATCAAGGCCTTCATCTCCGCTCACGCTGGTGAGTCCGGGATCGTCTACCGGGCGACGCGGAAGGCCGTCGAGGAAACTGCGGGCTATCTGAGCGCCTTCGGCATTACCGCGCTTCCGTACCACGCCGGGTTGGGCGACGAGGTCCGACGGCGCAATCAGCGCTCCTTCGTCCGGGACGATGTCCAGGTGGTCGTGGCCACGATCGCCTTCGGCATGGGAATCGACAAGTCCAATGTCCGGTGGGTCGTCCACGGCGATCTGCCCCGGAGCGTGGAGGCGTACTACCAGGAGACCGGTCGCTCCGGCCGGGACGGAGAGGACGCCGACACCTGCCTCTTCTACGGCGCCGGGGACATCCAGAAGATCCGCTACCACATCGACCGGATGGAGGTCGACACGGAACGGGAACAGGCGGAGCGCAACCTGAAGGAGGTGCTGCGCTTCGTCGACGCCGGCGTCTGCCGCAGGACGCAGCTCCTGCGCCACTTCGGACAGGACCACGCGGGGGACTGCGGCCGCTGCGATGTCTGCACCGGCGAGACGCGAACCGCCGACCACACCGTGGACGCGCAGAAGCTCATGTCGGCGATCTACCGGACCGGTCAGCGCTACGGCAGCCACCATGTGGTGGACGTAGTCATCGGCACAGATAGTGAGCGCGTTCGAGAGCTCGGCCACCAGGAGCTTCCCACCTTCGGTGTCGGCAGTGACCGCACCAGGCGGTGGTGGCTCGGCCTGGCGGCGGACCTGGAGGCGGCGGGCATGGTGGAGCGCCGCGACGGCCGGAAGAGCGGCCTGCGCCTGACCGACCGCGGCTGGGAGGTGCTGCGGGGCAAGGCGCAGTTCCGTACCGTGGAGCGCCCCGAGGAGGCGGCGGAGTTGGAGTTCGGCGAAGGCGCTGCCGGGTTCGGTGCCGGTTCGGCCCGGGGCGGCGCCGGGCAGACCCGCGGCGGGCGCGGCCGCTCCCGCGCCGGCCAGGGCTCAGACACCGCGGGCGCCGAGCAGGCGCCGTCAGCCGCGTGGCGGGACGATCAGGAGCGACTCTTCCACTGCCTTCGCGCCCTGCGCCGGCAGCTTGCGAAGGATGCGGGCATTCCGCCGTACATGGTGTTCAGTGACAAGAGCCTGAAGGCGATGGTCCGCAACCGCCCCGACAGTCTGCCGGCCCTCTTACGGGTGCACGGCGTCGGCGAGCGAAAGGCGAGTCAGTACGGCGCGGCCTTCCTGGACCGCATCCGCACCTTCCTGGCGACGGGGGAGTGTCCGGAGTAGATGCGGGTCCTCACGCGTCGGGCTCGAGCAACTGCAGCACGTCATCCTTGCTCCGCGCCGTCAGGATGGCATCCAGGGCCTTGTCGAGTTGGTCGGGGGAGTGCGTTCGTTGTATCCAGCCTTCATCATTCCCGGTCACCTCGAACCGCTGCTTCAAGAGACGTGACAGTATCTGCTGCTTTTCGCGTACCATCCCACGTTGTTCGAGCGTCTCAGCCGAGCTCACGAATTCTTTCTTCACGGGTCTAACCCTCACTAGCTGAATGATACTGCGGAACTCCTCATCGGTCAGTACCGAATGAAGGTAGTACAAGACCGACCGTACCAGAGCAACCCGGCGCGCGTCGCGATATACCGCCCTTCCCGTGAACTCGGGTTCCGTTAGGGAGAGCACCTCGGCAAGACGTTCCGGATTGCGGCGCAGGTGCTTGAAGATCAAGAGAACGACCCTGGTAAGGCGGTCCCCGGTAAGCTCCGAGTCAGACCGCGTCACCAGATCGAACAACTCCGGCGCAAAGTCGGGTACGAAGCGCTCCAGTTCCGGTTCTGTTGCGACGACGTCCCGGAAGCGCAGCGGCCCGCGCCACGGCCTCTTCCCGTGATGCACCACTACCGGGATAACCGGCGGCAGCAGGCCGCCCCGCTCGTGTGCTCGGTGCCGCTGCCAGATTCGCACCATGTACGACAACAGCTGAAGGTGCACACCCCGGTCGGCCGCCGACTTGTGCTCGAACAGGATGTACACGTAGGCCGGGCCGCCGCCGCGAATCCGCGTCCGGATAAGCAAGTCCGCTGCACTATCCTTGAGCTCCTCGTCCACGAAGGTGGCATCTTCCACCACAAGAGTCTTGAGATCGATGCGTACGGCCACCTCCTCGGGCAGGCTGTTTCGAATGAGATCGCGCGCCCGGTCGGGATCGGAGAAGGTGCGCCGAAAGAGATCGTCGTGCGGCGTGGGCATTCTGCCCTGGTACACGGTGCTTCCGGCGCTGCTGCTTCAACACGGCGGGGCCCGCCCGCCCCCGCCGCCCGTCACACGTCCGCCCCGGCACGCCGCGGACGAAGAAGAGCCCGGCGTCGTCAGGAAGCGCCGGGCGAGAGCGCGCGAGCCGCACGGTGCGTGCGGCTCCGTGCTCGTGTTGATGTGTGGTCGGAGTCACATCCGGACCGTGAACCGCATGGCCTCTACTGAGCACTCGGGCCGACGGCAAGCGTGAAGGTGCTGCCGCCCCCGGCAGCCTCATGCGTCTTAATGTATAGCGTGGTGCCGGATGTACTGACCCCGCTCACGAGTTCGTCACTCGTATCCAAGTTGACGCTCGAATCGAGTTCAAACGAGAAGTCGGAATCATCGTACACGTAGAGGTCTATGTCTGAGCTCAGGCCGGTCATGGCAACGTCGTAGTTGGTTCCCGAGGCGACGGTTACCATGTAGTAGCTGTCCGTCGAGTCTGTAACCTGGCCCTCGTAGGTAACCTCAGTGCTCGAAGCGTCACCAATGTCGACGGGCGATGAAGCGGAGCCTTCGGAGGAGAGGATCGTGCCTTCATCCTGGATCGCGAGCTCGAATGTGGTCCCACCCGTGAACGGTGTGACCTCAACATAGAGGGAAGCACTGCCGGCGGTTTCCACCGTCACCTCGTCGGCGGATGTCCCGGTATCTGAGCTGGAGGCGATTTCGTTGAGAAATTCCGCGTCCGAATACACCGTAAGGTCGGCGTCCGCTTCGAGATTCTGAAGGGTGATGGTGTACCGGTGATCCGCCTGGGCCTGGAGCTCGTAGTAGCTGCTGTCAATGCTGCCGACCTCACCTGTCCTCGCATGGGAGACTGCGGTACCCATGTCAATGACCACCGGGCTGTCCACCGAGCCCTCCGAACTGTACGAGTCGGATGACCCGATGCCGCCCAGCAATCCACCGACGATGCTGCATCCCGAGAGGATGAGCGTCGACGCGGCGAGGGCCACGAGGCCGACCTTCCACGTTCCGGACCTCAGAAGTGGTCCACGTGTTGCCTGCGTGTTGCTCATAATAACCTCCTCTTTCATCTCGCGTTGTTGCCGGTCGGACTTTGCGTTTTAGTCTGCCCGACCAATTTGTTGTGAACGTATGGCGGAGCCCGGGACGAATCGTCTCAACCCAACGAGTGAGACGAATTCCCGCATAGGATTGCTCGAATCACTCCAGTCCGGTAGGATGGCGGTCACACCAACACCGGAGGCGCCACGGAATGCGCAGGTAGGAAGAGCCATCACGAACCACTGACCGGCTGTATGCGGAATATCTGCGTGCGGCGGGAATCCCTGTCGAGAAGCGGGGTGGTGGCTGATGTCTCTTCCGCATGTGCGTAACACAGGCTTCCGGTCCGGGCGCCCGCATTCGGCGCCTCCTTCGCGGTTGGCGGTGACCCGTCGCCGTGGCGCATGTCCGTAGACATCAGACCCCTGCCATGACCTCGCCTCTCTCTTGTTGCGGCCGGAAGCCGCGGGAGGCGATATGCCCCGACACATCCGATTCAGCAACGTCTCGTTCTCATACCCGGCCTCGGTCGATCCGGTCCTGGAGGGGGTCACCTTCGGCACCCGCGGCGGGTGGACCGGCGTGGTCGGCGCGAACGGCGCCGGCAAGAGCACGTTGATCCGCCTTGCCGTCGGCGCCCTGAAGCCGACCGGCGGGGCCGTCGACTCGCCCGGCGGCCTCTACTGCGCGCAGCGGACCGACCATCCTCCGGAGTCCCTCGACGCCTTCATGAACGAGTGGGACCCCCGCGCCATTGAGCTCAAAGATGTCCTCGGCATTGAATACGACTGGATGTACCGCTGGCCGACTCTGAGCCACGGCGAGCGCAAGCGCCTCCAGATGGCAGTGGCGTTGTGGCGCGTCCCGGAGGTGCTTGCCGTCGACGAGCCCACTAATCATGTCGATGCCGACGCGCGCCGCGCGGTGTCCGACGCTCTGGCCTCATACGAAGGAACCGGCTTGATTGTGAGTCACGACCGCGCCCTTCTCGATCGTCTCTGCACAACGACGCTGGTCGTGGGCGGCGGCGCCGTCGAGGTTCGCAGCGGCAACGTCTCCCACGCTCTGGCTCAGGAAGAGGTCGATCTCCTCTCGGACCGCCGCGAGCGACGGGATGCCGCCCGGCTCAAGGAGCGCGTCACCACGGAGTACCGGCGCCGTACTCAGCGGGCGCAATCCGCAAGCCGCGGCTACTCCAAGCGCAACCTCGACGCCCGGGACAGCGGTGCACGCTTCGACATTGACGTCTCCCGCATCACCGGCAAGGACGGCCGCGCGGGCCGGCTCAAGAAGCAGTTCGACCAGCGACTCCGGGACGCGGAGGAGCGTCTGGACGCCGCAACCACGCGCCGCCCGGTCCTCTCGGCGACGGCCTCTCTCAACCTCTCCGGCCGCACCGCCCCGGGCGACCTGGTGGTCCGAATGCCGCCGGGCTCTCTGTCCCTCGGACCCGACCGCGTCCTGCGCCACCCGGAACTGATTGTGCGCCCGGGTGACCGGATCCACCTTGCCGGCCCGAACGGCGCGGGGAAGAGCACCCTGCTCCATGCGCTGCGCGGGGTGTGCGCGGACGGGACGCTCTACATGCCCCAGGAGTTCGGTTCGGCGGAGGTTGCCGCGCTCCGCGACCGCCTCTCCGCCCTCTCGAACGAAGAGCGCGGGCGGGTGCTGGCGGTCTTCCATCAGCTCGGCTCCGACCCGGACCGGGCCCGTACAACCGAGCGGTGGAGTCCCGGGGAGGAACGGAAGCTCCTCCTTGCCCTCGGGACGCTGGATGCCCCGGCGCTGCTGCTCCTCGATGAGCCGACGAACCATCTGGACCTGCCGTCGATCCTGGCCCTCGATGCGGCCCTGGCGGAGCAGTACGCTGCCGTGGTTCTGGTAACCCACGACGACAGGTTTGCAGCGGCGGTCACGAACTTACGGTGGGAGATTCGTGGCGGGCCGAAGGGTGTGGTGAACGTGAGTTGATGGCGGGGCGTCGGGGCGCCGGCGCGGAAAATTGCAGAGAATTTGTCTCAACAATTTGTTGAGACGATCCCCGCCGCGCAAATAGGTAGGTTGAACGTGTACGATCTAAGGAGGTCTACATGCAACACCTAACACATGCAGAAACGAAACAGCAGAAGCGGTCCCGGTTACTGACACGGGGCGCAGTGATTGCACTCGTCGCTGCCGTCGTGACCCTCGGTGGCTGTCAGGCCCTCGGGATCGGCCCAACCGATGGCGACGGCGGTGACACTGCCACAGCACCTGCCGCGCCGACCGGACTCTCGGCCTCGGCCGTCTCTGCCAGTGAGATCGAGCTCACCTGGTCGGACGAATCCGGTAACGAGACCGGCTTTGAGATTCAGAGCCGCCAGGGCACCAGTGGCGATTACAGTGATCTCACGACAACGGGCGCAGATGTCGAGAGCCACACGGATACCGGCCTTTCGGCAAGCACAACGTACAGCTATCGCATCCGCGCGGTGAATGACGCCGGTACTTCGGATTGGGTAAACGGAGCAAGCGCTACAACGGAGGGAGCTTCGTACAGTTTCACCGTAACGGACCCCAACACCGGCAACGCGGTGAGTGGCGTCTACGTCTTTATTAATGATCCTTCCGACGGAAGCCTCATTGAATCTACCCAGACGGACTCATCCGGTGAGGTGACCTTTTCGGACGTTTCGCCAACCCCGGTTACCCTGAGCTTCGCGCGAGAGGACCAGGATGGCGGCGGCATGGTCGAAAGCGTTGTGAACGTCAGTCCGGGGAGCTATACCATCCCGGTTCAGGTCACACAGCCGAGTGAGTCTTCGACGGACGTGACGATAAATCTGACGGATACCCCAAATGGCTACGTCGATGGGAGTCTGCTTCCTGTCAAACCTGGAGGCAGCCCGGACCCTGACTTCGAGAACGCCAGTTCCGGACCGATCAGCGTTGAGGGTTCGGAGTTGGACAATCAGGGTGAGTTCAACGCGGTGGTTGTCGCACTGGACAGCGATCATCTCCCCATATCCTACGGGGTTCTCAGCGACCAGGCATTGAACGAAGGCGATACGTACAATGTCTCAGTGGATGATCATTCACCTGTTCCTGAGTATTCGTTCTCGACAAACCAGGACGTTAATGATTTCTCGGTTCAGGCTGTCCACGATGGAACGGTCTACTCGATCTCTGAGAACAAGACGTTCACATCGACACAGTCGGGTACGCTGCTGGTGTACGATCAGTTTCCGGTCGACCCAAGCAACGGTGATGAATACCTCGTGACAGCATATGGCCAGAGCAGCACGTCCAGCGAGTTCACCGGGTTTGCCTTCCAGCCAAGTCTCGATTCGCTGCCAAGTAGTAGTGAGTTTAATCTGAGCGTTCCTGACTACACACTCTCCTCGTTATCGTATGACGCTTCCAGCAGTACGGCTTCGTGGAGCGTATCCGGTAGCGGATCAGTCTCCCTGATCGGGACTCAGCTCGCACAGAGTACGGAAACCACAACTAATCTTTGGATTCACCTTGGTAACGGTGATTCAACCAGTACCGACTTCCCGGACCTGCCGTCGGCAATCAGTGGCTGGTTCGACGATCCAACCGGCGTCGGTACCTTCGCATTCGATCTGAGGGATATCTCCGATCTTGCGGACTTCCGGGACACCTATCTCGGTGGCAGCGGAGGGTCTGCGTTGGAGCTCGGTGGCGGACCTGACCTCCGGTTCTCCTATCAAATCAGCAAGACTCTCCAGCAATCCCAGTAACCAACCTTACCTCCTCACTTCGGGTGGTGAGGGCTCGGTCGGGCTTCTTGCCCGGCCGGGCGCCGCCCCCGTTTCTCATGATCGAGGGGGCTCTCCAACGAATCCGTGGCGTCCGTGATGCATGGGGCTTCACAAGTGCATAAGCACGGTGGACGCGCGGTGAAGACGCATACCGAGGCATAACGCCTCCAGGAGGTTCGAATGAA
>CAZZIE010000099.1:0-15216 GCA_964654185.1 uncultured Spirochaetaceae bacterium
GCGGCGTGCGCGCCGGCCCCCGCGCGGGAGCCGGCCGGCGCGCCGCGACCGGACCCTTCTGCTCGCGCGGATCCGCTACTCACCGGTTGCAAGGATCTCCTGGAGCATCGCGGCGTTGGCGTACATGTCGTCGTTGTTGAACATGCAGTAGACGCGGTCGTGATCGGCATGCAGGGCGCGGACCTTCCGTGCAAGCTCCTCGATCTCTGGGCGGTCGTAGCTGTAGTGGTAGTCCGTTTCCTTTGGATTGCGCCCGTGCAGTCTGAGGTAAGCGGTTCCGCCGCGGGTGCGGGGATCGCGGCGAAAGGGATCGACAATGTGAATCAGGTCCAGATCGCGACAGACATCTTCCACCAGATCCAGGCTCTCGTTCCACTCGCCGCGCGGTTCCCAGGCGACCGCTGCGCCGTGGCGGTCTACCTTCGTGAAGAACGCCCGGAGATTCTCGACGTGCTCCTCCGTCGGCCCGAAGCCTGCCGGGGTCTGCACCACGCAGACCGATGCGCGCAGCGCATCCACGATCTCCATGGTGCGCTCCCACGCCTCCATGGTCACCGGCACCGGCTGCAGGTTCCCGAATCCCTCGCGCTCCTCATCGCTGAGCTTCTCCTTGCGCTTCCGCCAGGTAACGCTCGAGGTCGGATGCGTTACCGCCTGCCACACCTTCACGGTGAAGTCGAAGCTCTCGGGAACCTCTTCCCGCCACTTCGCGGCGGTCCTGGCCATGGGAAGCTTGTAGAAGGTGCGGTTCAACTCCACCGCCGGGTACCGGTCGGCGTACGCCTGCAACTTGTCCGCGTACTGCGCCTTCCAGTCGCCTCCGGGCTGATACCGGCTGTAACCGCAGGTGCCGATGTGGATCATATGTTAAAGGTAGCAACGCCTCATTGATCCCGTCGAACGTACTCAGAAGCATGTTGATGGACCACACGCAAAGCGCTGCAAGGCATCGAATTGCGGCGTCGGAGCTTCCGGAGAGCTGTTTTCGCCCTGGGATCCGGAGAAGTCCTGTCCACGGCGAGGATTACGAGAATCGTATCAACAGGGTTGTGGGTAGGTAGGAGTTACTCGAAGCGCATGAGCCGCGACTCCGGACACGCCGCCACCACGGGATCGCCGGGCCCGAATGAGAGGTGCGCCGGCGCATAGGCGATCAGCCGCCGGGGGCCGGTATCCGCCGCGACGGCATCCCCGTTCCGCCCGTCTCCGGTCGCGACGGCATCACCGGTCAGGCGGCAGAGAATCTCCTGATACTCACCGAGGAAGCGCCGCCGCTCGACCACACCGTTGTAGGCAATGCAGTTGGGATAGGGGCAGTGGGTGCCCTGGCACACCAGCACGTCCCGGGGCCGAATGTAGGCACGGCCTGGTCTGGTTGGCGCGTGGTCGTCGGGGGCGAGTCCGCCGGGGATCGGCCCCTCGGAAGCGGGGCACGCGCCGGCAGCGACCGTTCCGGCAGCCGAAGCCGGCAGATCGTTGATAGGGCCGAAGAACTCCGCCACGTACCGGGAGCGCGGTTGCTCGTAGACCTCCCGGGGCGGACCGGTCTGGAGGATCCGCCCGTTGCTCATGACGGCAATTCGGTCGGAAATGGCGAAGGCCTCCTTCCAGTCGTGGGTCACCATGATGGCGCTCGCCCCTTCAGCGCGAATCAGCTCCTCCACCTCCCGGAGCAGGCGGAAGCGCAGGCCCACGTCGAGGTTGTTGAAGGGCTCATCCAGAAGAACCACCTGGGGCCGTGGCGCCAGGGCGCGGACCAGGGCGACCCGCTGCGCCTGCCCACCGGAGAGCTGGTGCGGATACCGTCCGCCAAGGTCGCTGAGAGCGGCAAGCTCCAGGAGCTCGCGAACGCGTTCTCGCCGCGCCTCCCGGGACACACCATTGAGACCGAACTCAATGTTCCCCGTCACGGTCAGGTGCGGAAAGAGGGCGTGCTCCTGAAAGACGATCCCCGTCGGACGGCTGTTGGGCGGCACATTCCTCCCGGGCCCCGCGACAACCTCTCCGGAGATATCAACAATTCCGGCATCAGGTGCTTCGAACCCGGCAACGAGTCGGAGCGTCGTTGTCTTCCCGCAACCACTCTCGCCGACCAGGGAGAGGATCTCACCCCGCTCAACCTCCAGAGACACGCCGTCCACCGCCGGCTGCTCCTGCCCGGGGAACCGCCTGGTCACCGCCTCCAGTTTCACGATGGGTGAATGATCCACATTCACGCCGCCTTCACGCATTGCGTCCTCCAAGTGCACGATCCAGAATCACCACCGCGCCGCACCCCGCCGCAACCAGAATGAGTGCCGGCACGGACGCTTCAATGAGCCGCTCGTCTCCGGCCAGCCGAAAGGTCGCCGTCGCCAGTGTTTCAAAGTCGAAGGGCCGAAGGATCAGGGTCAACGGGAGCTCCTTCAGGACGTCCACGAAAACCAGAACCACGGCACCACCGAGAATGCGCGCCATCACCGGAAGCTCCGCCCGGAAGAGCGCTCCCGCGCTGGATGCGCCCAGGGAGAGTGCGGACTCCCGCACGCGGCTTCCGGCAATGTCGAAGCCCGCCTGGGTCGGGTGGTATGCCACACCCAGAAACCGCACAAGGTACGCCCCGACGAGCAGACCGACGGAACCGATGAGAGCGACACCGGCCGCCCCGGAGGACAACAGGCGCCCGAGTTGCAGCATTCCGATCGCGATCACCGCGCCGGGCACCGCATACCCCACCGTCGCCGTCTGGGCAACGGAGCTCCCCAGGCGCCCCGGGAGCTGCCGCGCCTGGTGTGCCAGGAACAGCGCCACACCGCCAATAAGCAGGGCTGCACCACCGGCCATCCCGACGCTGCGTCCCAGGAGGCCTGAGACTGCTCCCCAGCTTGCGCCGGTAGCGTGCCTCGCCCAGTCGATGAGCTGTGCAACCGGCGCACCGAATCCCACAACGACGGGCGCCACCGTGAGAAGAAGCAGCACCCCGGTCCCAGCGGGGCCGAGGCGCCGGCGTGTTACCGCGGCGGGTGCCGGCGCTTCCGGGGCGAAGCGCGCCTTCCCCCGGGAGTAGCGTTCACCAAGAAGCAACACGAAGACGAAGACAAGCAGGAGCGCCGCCAGCCGCAGCGCGGCCTGCACATCCGCCAGGGCAAACCAGGTGCGGAAGATACCGGTGGTCAGTGTGCTGACGCCGAAGTGGACCGGTGCTCCGTACTCGTTGAGGGTCTCCATGACGACCAGGGCCAGCCCCCCGACGAGGGCGGGTCGGGAGATCGGCACTCCCAGGCGGAAGACCATGCGGCGCTCGTCCGCCAGCGAGCGACCCGCCTCCAGGAGGCGCGCCGCCTGACTCTCGAACCAGTTTCGCACGGTCAGATAGACGTAGGGATAGAGGGTGAAGCCGGAAACCAGAATCAGACCGGGAAGATTGCGAATCGAGAGATACGGGCCGCCGCCGCCGGGAGTGTCGGCGGCGCCGAGAATGCCGAGGTTCCGAAGAAGCGCGGCAAGAGAGGTCCACACCGCATTCACCGGACCGGCGTACTCGAAGAGCCCGCCGAAGGCGTGGGCGGCAACGTAGAGCGGCAGCGCCAGGGGCAGCACGAGGACCCACCTCAGAATGCGACGGCCCGGGAAGTCGTACTGCGAAACGATCCACGCCGTGACAACGCCGACCGCTCCCGCCACGACCGCGGTTCCCGCCGCCAGCGTGACCGTGTTGAAAATGTACCGGCCGAGAACCGTGTTCAGGAGGTGGTACCACGTCTCCTGTGCGGGCCGACCGAGGGAGAAGAAGGGAATGAGAAGCGGGGTGATGACCGTAAGGGCCACCACCCCGAGGATGAATCCTCGTCGTGCTACAGCTGTGCCGGTCAATTACTCCCATCCAACCTCGTCGAAGATGCGCGTTGCCTGCCGGCTGTTGCGGCCCAGTTCGGAGAGGGGCAGGGAATCTTCCGTGAACTCTCCGAAGGCCGTCACCGTGTCGGAGGGCTCGACGTCGTCCCGGATCGGGTACTCATGGTTCTGCTGAGCGAAGACCTCCTGCGCCTCGGTGCTGGTGAGGAACTCAATGAACCGAACGGCCCCGGGGACGTTGTCCGCAGATGCGGTGACGCCGGCGCCACTGACGTTCACGTGGGCCCCCGTCGTCTCCTGATTCGGGAAGAAGACACGGACCGATTCCCCGACCTCGCGCTCATCGGGATCGTCGGAGGTGCGCATGAGTGCCACGTAGTAGGTGTTTACAATGGCCACATCGGCAACGCCGGCCGCAACCGCCCTGAGCTGGTCCCGATCGTTACCCTGAGGCGGACGCGCCATGTTGTCGACAACGCCGGCGGCCCACTCCCGGGCAGCGTCCTCACCGTAGTGGGCAATCGCCGCGGACATGAGCGAGATATTGTAGATGTTGCTCGACGAGCGTACGGCAATCCGGTCATCCCAGCGCTCCTCGGCGAGGGCCTGGTAGGTTGAGAGATCGTCCGGGCTGACGCGGTCTGCGTGATGGGCAATGATGCGGGCGCGCTTGGTCAGGCCGAACCAGTGCCGGTCCTCGTCCCGGAGGTGCTCGGGAATATTGTCGCTCAGAACCTCGCTCTCCACCGGCTGGAGCAGTCCGGTGTCCTTGGCGCGGAAGAGTCGTCCCGCATCCACTGTCATCAGCACGTCTGCCGGAGAGCTCTCTCCCTCGGCGGCAAGACGCTGAATGAGCTCATCTGCTCCGGCTTCGACGACCTGCACCTCAATGCCGGTCTCCTCGGTGAAGCGCTCGTAGAGGCGCTGATCCGCCTCGTAGTGACGGTGAGAATAGACGTGTATGGTGTTCTCCTCGTCGCCCGCTTCCTGCTGACCACCGGCGAGCAGAAGCATCGGTGACAGGAGAAGGACGAGAGTGACGAAGAATGATGTACGCCGCGCGAACATGAGTAACTCCTCCATAAGTTAGGTTGACCTAAACCTTACGGTATTACTCAGGAAATGTAAAGACGCCGGTCGCGCCTGTACCGGTTCGGCTTGCCAAACGCGGACCCAGGCCGTACAATGCTCGACGCCGTGCAACGGGTTGCGTTGTACATCGCCTATTTCCTTGCACTCACCGCAATTCTGGTCCTTACGACCCTCGGGCAGCGTACGCCTCACGACGCTTACTCCCTGGAAGATGGGTGGGAGTACCAGTGGGCGGCGGAATCCTACGAGAACCTCGACCGCAGCGATGCGGCGTGGCAATCGATCGGCTTTCCGAGCAACCCGCCGAACCGGGCGGAACGAGGACATGTCTGGTTCCGCCGAGAAATCCCCGAGTACTCCCTCCCGGAGGCGCGGCTCTTCGTCTTCAGCATTGATACCGCGGCACGGTTCTATCTGGGAGATGAGCGCATCTACACGTGGAACGAATGGCGCGCCGGCTCGCTCCCGGCCTTTCGCGGGTGGCCGTGGCACGCCGTGCCCATGCCGTCGGAGCCCACGGCGGATCACGTGTACGTGTCCGTTGCCTCGAACTATCGGGACATTGGTCTGTGGGGACGTGTCTTCCTGGCGGACCGCGCAACCCTCTACCGCGCCATTCTCTCACGGGACGCCCCGCACTTCGTCATCATCATTGCCTCGCTGACACTCGTACTGGCAACAGCCTTCGGCCTGGGATTCGCCGAAAGCCGCCGCCTCGCCCTCTGGTTCCTCGGGCTGCTGGCGGTGCTCATCTGCGCGACCGTATCCTCGACACTGACGCGCCAGTTCATCCTGGAAGACGGGCTCTTCTGGTTCCTCCTGTCGGCGAATGCCTACCTCGTGGTGGTGGCGCTGGCCTTTCTCGTCTCGAGCCGGTTGGTCCAACCACTCCTGCGTCGCATTCTCACCGTCGCCGCGGCTGCGCTCATTGCGGTCGGGTTCGTCGCAAACGCCGCCTACGCCGTCGTCGGGATCGATCTCTTCCCGCTCCTCGCCGTGGCGGATGGTGCGGTCATTGTGGGATTGATTCTGGCCGCAATCGGGATTGTCCGGGGCCGTATGCTGCAGGGGCGGCATCAGTTTCTGGTCGTCAATATCTGGCTCATGGGAGCCGTCACCCTGGCGAACATCCTGGTCTCCTACGGCATCACTCCCTGGATCGACTCCCTGATCAACCTGATCCTCTTCCAGATGGTGGTATCCATTGCGTACCTCGGATTCCAGCGAGTCGGCGACGTGGCCAGGCAGACCAGAAACCTGTCAAGCGCTCACGCTCGGCTCCTCGAAGAGAAGCAACGCTTCGAGCATCTGGCCAGGCACGACCAGATGAGCGGCCTCATGAATCGGGAGCACCTCTTCGAGTGCCTCCGGGCCGCCATGGAGCGCACCGAGTCGGAGCAAACGGTGATGACGGTCGGGCTCTTCGACATTGATCACTTCAAGAACGTGAACGACTGTCTTGGTCATCCCGTCGGGGACGAGGTCATTCGTCGCACCGCGGAAATCCTCCGGAGCCACGTAGGAGCCACTCACCTGGTGGGACGCTACGGCGGAGATGAGTTTGCCGTGATCCTTCCCGGCTGCGGGGTCCATCAGGCCGCGGAGATCGCCGAGACTATCCGCAGGAGTTTCGAAGCCACCGCCTGGCCCGGGTCCATGGCCGTTACGATCTCGGCGGGGCTGGCGGAGTACGAGCACGATGCCCTGGACGAGCTCCTCGACCGTGCCGACAAGGCGCTCTACACGGCGAAGTCTCTGGGACGTAACCAGGTATACGTCTTTCCCGAGCACCACGAACGGCACGGGTTTGCCCGGTCAGGTTGACCCGGCAGAACGATCGGCGTACCCTACAAATGTGAGTGCCATTCCGGGATTGACCGAGTCCGAGGAGACCTACCTCGAGGCAATCTATCGAATTCAGATTACGAACTCCGTCGTGCGGGCAAAGGACATTGCCCAGGCGCTGAAGGTGAAGCCGGCAAGCGTAACCGAAAAGGTGCGCGGCCTGGCTCAGAAGGGGCTCGTGCACTACGAGCCCTACAGCGTGGTCACTCTGACGGAGAACGGTGTGCGCCAGGGTCGCCAGTTGCTCCTCCGGCACCGCGCCACCGAGGACTTCCTCCACGGCGTCCTCGGCGTCGATCCGATCGAGGCCTCGGCAATTGCCAACAAGATCGAGCACGCAATCCCGCCCCACGTGCTGTGTCGCCTCGTCCAGTTCAACGAGCACTACGAGAAGATGGTCGAGGACAAGTACATCTGGAACGATGCCTGCCGCGACCTCTGCCGCAGGCGTTACGTAGAGACCTGCATCAAGGCGGACTCCTCCGTCCCCCGGCAGAAGCGCCGCCCGGCCAAGACCGTCCCCGCAGAAGAGTAGACCATTCCCGCGAAAAGGTAGCGTCCGGCCCGCGCCGCTCCGACCGTCACGTCGGCCGCGCCGCTCCGACCGTCACGTCCGGCGCACCGCGCGTGTCCGCCTCACCCTTCGGCCCGCCCCACCCGATAGATTCTCGCCTCGAAGGGCCTGAGGTGCCCGTGCAATGTGTGGCCGTGGGCATCGATCTCAAGATCCTGTGCCGATGCTTCCGATCCGCCGCGCTCTCCCGCAGATGCATCTTCGTAGTTCCCGAGAAGGAGAGAGGAGTGCTCCGGCACCGCAATGCCGGGGGCGGGCTCGCCGGTGAGGTTGAGGAGCACGAGAAGGGTGTCGTCAGCGAGCCGGCGTTCGAAGGCGAAGGTGCCGTCGTCGCCGGCGGCGGTGTCGCGGCGGCGGAAGGAGCCGTAGCGCAGGGCGGCGGTCTCCCGGCGCAGGGCAATGAGCCGGCGGTAGAAGTGGAGGATGGAGTCGAGATCTCCCTCGGCGGCGCGGACGTTGATCGACTTATGGTTGGGGTTCACGCCGATCCAGGGCGTGCCGGTCGTGAACCCGGCGTTGGGGGAGTCGTCCCACTGCATGGGCGTTCGGCCGTTGTCCCGGCTCATGACGTGAATCTCCCGGAGGAGCTCTGCGGCGTCGCGGCCGCGGGCGCGGCCGGCGGCGTAGTGGTTCAGGGATTCCACGTCGCGGTAGTCCTCAATGCGCGGGAAGGCGACGTTGGTCATGCCGATCTCCTCCCCGGCAAAGATGAAGGGCGTGCCCTGCTGACAGATGTTCAGCACCGCGAGCATCTTTGCCGACTCCACCCGGTAGCGGCCGTCGTCGCCGAAGCGCGACACCGGCCGGGGCTGATCGTGGTTGGAGAGGTAGTTCGCCACCCAGGCGCGTCCGTCGACTCCCTCCTGCCAGCGGGTTACACAGTCGCGGAGGGCATCCGGCCGGAGCGGCACCATGTCCCACTTCCCGCCGGGACCGTGGTCGAGCTCCATCATCTCGAAGTGGATGAGCATGTTGAGCTCGGAGCCGTCGAGGTTGGTGAAGCGCAGGGCATCATCCACCCCGGCGCCAATGCACTCCCCCACGGTCATGACATCGTAGTCGTCGAGGACCTCCCGGCGCATCTCCCGGAGGAACTCGTGAACTCGCGGGCCGTTGACGAAGTACTGCGAGCCCGGGCGGTACTTCGCGTTCGGCGCAGGATCCTCCGGGAAGCGCTGGTCCTTGGAGATGAGGTTGATCACATCCATCCGGAAGCCATCGACACCCCTGTCGAACCACCACCGCATCATCTCGTAGATCTCCCGGCGCACCGGCGGGTGCTCCCAGTTGAGGTCGGGTTGTTCCGGGGCGAAGAGGTGGAGGTAGTAGACGCCGGTGGTCGCATCCCACTCCCAGGCGGGGCCCCCGAAGAAGGACTCCCAGTTGTTGGGCGGCTCGTGGCCGTCGGCGCCGCGCCCCTCACGCCAGACGTAGTACTCCCGATAGGGCCCTGCGGGCTCGCGCCGCGACTCGGTGAACCAGGCGTGCCGATCCGAGGTGTGGTTCACCACCAGGTCCATGACCATGCGCAGCCCCCGGGCGTGCATCTCCGAGAGGAGGCGCTCCCAGTCCGCCATGGTGCCGAACTCCGCCATGATCGCCCGGTAGTCCGCAATGTCGTAGCCGTTGTCGACGTTGGGCGACTCGTACACCGGGTTCAGCCAGACGACGTCCACCCCGAGTGAGGCAATGTAGTCGAGCCGGGAGATGATTCCCGGCAGGTCGCCGATCCCGTCCCCGTTCGAGTCCAGGAAGCTCCGCGGATAGACCTGATAGACCACGGCGTCCTGCCACCATGGATGTGCTGCGCTGTCCGACATGCGCCGGAGGATATCATGGAGGCGGGCCGCTCGTCGCCCCGGGGGCCTCGCAGATCCTCCGGCAACACCGTCCCGGCCGCACCCGGCCTTCCACCCGAACAGCCTAACCGCCCCGGGGTAGGCAATCTAAACCCTCCGGCCGATGTCCTTCCGGCGTGTTCTCCGGCACGTTTAATATATACCAAGTCTGAAAAGGAGACATGTATGCGACACGCAGCCAAACTACTGCTCGCGCTGCTTCTCGTGGCGGGGCTCGTTGCAACGGGCGCCTTCGCCGGCGGCCAGCAGCAGGCGGAACAGGAGGCAGCAGAGACGGAGGCCGCCGCACCGACGGATAATCCCTGGACCAACGGCGAGGATCTGTCGGGGACGGAGGTCAACATCTTCGGCGCCTTCGTCGATCCCGGAGCGCAGCTCTTCGACGACGCCATGGACCACTTCGAGGAACAGACCGGCATTACCGTCGAGTACGAGGGATCCGGTGACTTTGAGTCCCTCATTACGGTCCGCGCCGAGGGCGGCGACCCCCCGGACATTGCGGCCTTCCCGCAACCCGGCCTGCTCAAGGACTTTGCCAACCGCGGCCTCATGATCGACCTGAACGAGTGGTTCGACCGCTCCTATCTGGAGGAGCAGTACGATCAGAGCTGGCTCGAGATCGCCACCATGGAAGGCATCATGGCCGGCGTCTGGTACCGCGCCAACATCAAGAGCCTGGTGTGGTATCCCCAGCCCGAGTTCAGTGAGGCCGGCTACGAAGTACCCGAGACCTGGGATGAGATGATCGCCCTCTCCGACCAGATGGTCGAAGACGGCAACACCCCCTGGAGCATCGGCATTGAGAGCTCCGGCGCCACCGGCTGGGTCGCCACGGACTGGATGGAGGACATCATGCTCCGCACGGCAACCCCGGAGAAGTACGACCAGTGGGTCGAAGGGGAGCTTCCCTTCAACTCCCCGGAGGTCCGGCGCGCCGCAGAGATCATGGGTGAGATCTGGTTCAACGAGGACTACGTCCTCGGCGGCACCAGCTCCATCCTGACGGTCCCCTTCGGCGACGCGCCGACCCCGCTCTTCCAGGACCCGCCGCAGGCGTGGCTCCACCGGCAGGCGAGCTTCATCACGGACTTCTTCCCTGAGGATGCAACCGTCGGTGAAGACGTGAACTTCTTCTACCTGCCTGGAATCGATGAGGAAGAGGGCGAACCGGTCCTCGGCGCGGGCGACATCTTCGGCGCCTTCAACGACCGCCCGGAAGTCCGCGCAGTCATGCGCTACCTCACCCAGGGCCGCTCGGTCAAGGATTGGGTCGAGTCCGGCGGCGTCGTGTCACCGCACAAGGACGCCAAGCTCGACTGGTACCCCACCGAGGCGAACCGTCGTTACGCGGAGATCCTCATGAACGCGGACACCTTCCGCTTCGACGCCTCGGACATGATGCCCGGCCAGGTCGGCACCGGCGCCTTCTGGGAACAGATGACCACCTGGGTCCAGCAGAACGGCGAGGACACGGAGCAGATCCTGAGCCGTATCGACCAGGCGTGGCCTGAGGAGGACTGACCCGCACATCAGGATTCTGAGATCGATGCGTACGGTGACCTCGCATCGATCACGACCGAACACAACCGCGCCCCGGGGGACCTCCTCCGGGGCGCTCTTTTCGACCGCGCCCGGGAGACCCGTCCCCGGAGCGTTCTGTCACCGCCGGCCGGTACCGCCGGCCGGTGTCCGCCCGCGTCCGCCAAGCGTAGAGCATGATCACTCCCCACTTTCGCAGCTCATCCCCGGAACCCACGGTTCCAAGACTGGAGATTGTGGGGTATCCTGCAGGCATACATGCCACGACAACGAGTCGAACGGATCGAGATCAACCCCGGGTGGTGCAAGGGGTGCGGCATCTGCATCGAGTTCTGCCCGAAGGATGTCATAGATTGGGATGAGGACGGCCGCGCCTATCCCTTTCGCCCGGATCGCTGCATCTCCTGCGAGCTCTGTGAGCGCATGTGCCCCGACCTGGCGGTGCAACTGGTCTACGCAGCGCCGGAACAAGGCGACGCGCCGGGCAAAGGTACGACCGGCGGCGGCTCCGCCGCGACCACCCATGCCGCGGGTAGCACCAGGGCGGGTGGCACCAGGGCGGGTGGCACCAGGGCGGACGGCCAGGCGCCCGCGCCTCCCGGAGGCCGACCATGACCTCAACGCCGCGGACTCTCTTCGTTCAGGGTAACCAGGCGTGCGTGGAGGGAGCTCTCTACGCGGGGTGCACCTTCTTTGCCGGCTACCCCATCACACCCTCTTCGGAGATCGCCGAGCACCTCTCGGAGCGGCTGCCGAAACTCGGCGGCAAGTTCATCCAGATGGAGGACGAGATCGCCTCCATGTGCGCAATCATCGGCGCCAGCCTGACCGGCCAGAAGGTCCTGACCGCAACGAGCGGGCCGGGTTTCTCCCTCATGCAGGAGGCCCTCGGCTACGCGGTCATGGCGGAGATCCCCTGCGTCATTGTGAACGTCATGCGGGGCGGTCCGTCGACGGGCCTGCCGACGCAGCCGAGCCAGGGGGATGTGAATCAGGCGCGCTGGGGCACCCACGGCGACCATTCCATGATCGCCCTCACCGCTTCCACCCACCGCGGCATCTTCGAGACGACGGTCCGCGCCTTCAACCTGGCGGAGACCTACCGCACCCCGGTGGTACTCCTCTTCGACGAACTCCTCGGACACATGCGGGAGCGCCTGGAGATCCCGACGCCGGAGGAGCTTCCCCTGGTGGAACGGCTGCGCACCTCGGTGCCGAAGGGCGTCGACTACCATCCCTACCTCCCCCGGGAGGACGGCCGGCTGCCCATGTCCGATTTCGGCGGCGTGCACCGCTACAACGTTACGGGGCTCCACCACGACATGTGGGGCTTCCCCTCGACGGATCCCAACGTCGTTCACGATCTCATGCACCACCTCAACGACAAGATCGAGAACCGCGCCGAAGAGCTCGCCTCCTATACGACGCACGGCATCGAAGACGCCGAAGTGCTCCTGATCTCCTACGGTTCCGCCGCCAGGTCGGCGCGGCACGTCGTGGAGGAGCGCCGGACCGCCGGCTACAAGATCGGCATCCTGGAGCTCGAGACGCTCTGGCCCTTTCCCCGGCAGCTGGTCCGGGGCCTCAGCCGTGACCGCGACGCCGTTATCGTCGTGGAGATGAACACCGGCCAGGTCCACGCTCAGGTGCGCGACGCGGTGGTCGACCCCGCCCGGGTCTTCCTGGCCAACCGCATCGACGGGCAGTTCATCACTCCCCGGGACATCACCCGGGTCATGCGCATTGTCGAGGGAGCGGGAGTGTAACCATGGCGGTACAAGAGTATCTGCGAACGCGATTCTTCCCGCACATCTGGTGCGCCGGCTGCGGCCACGGAACGGTGCTGAACGGCCTGCTGCGGTCGGTCGAAAGCTTGGGGATCGACAAGAACGATATTGTCATGGTGTCGGGAATCGGCTGCTCCGCCCGGATCTCCGGCTACGTCGACTTCCACACCCTGCACACCCTGCACGGCCGCGCCCTCGCCTTCGCCATGGGGGTGAAGATGAGCCGCCCGGATCTCACCCTCCTCGTGCCAATGGGCGACGGCGACGCCCTGGCCATCGGCGGGAACCACTTCATCCACGCGGCGCGCCGGAACATCGACATGACCGCGGTCATCCTGAACAACCGCATCTACGGCATGACCGGCGGGCAGTTTTCACCCCTCTCGGGCTGTGAGGTGAACGCCACCACCGCGCCCTACGCAAGCATCGACCCCGCCTTCGATGTCGTGAAGATAGCAACTGCCGCCGGCGCCACCTTCGTCGCCCGCACCACCACCTACCACGTCCGGGAGCTCGAGAAGCTCCTGACGAAGGCAATTCAGCACAAGGGCTTCTCCGTCGTGGAGGTGCTCTCCCAGTGCCCCACCTACTTCGGCCGTCACAACGCCGAGGGCAGCGCCGTGGACATGCTGCGAACCTTCAAGGAGCACACCGCACCAATCGGATCCAAGGCCTTTCAGGCCGATGCCGACGGCCAAAGCACCACGGCCGACCCGTCCGGCCGTACCGGCGGGGGCGACACCGCCGGCGACGGCGCCGGAGCGGCACGCGAGGGGGAGGCGGATCGCAACGGCGACCTCATTCCCCGGGGGATCTTCGTGGATCGGCAGGCGCCGGAGTACTGCGAGGAGTACCTCAAGCTCGTCGACCGGGTCGGCGGGAAGGAGCACAACTGATGTGGAAGCTGATCTTTTCCGGGGTCGGCGGTCAGGGGATCATCACCGCAGCCATTCTCACCGCGGAGGCGGTTGTGATCCATGAGAATCGCCACGCCGTGCAGACGCAGACCTACGGCGCCCAGGCCCGGGGCGGCCTGACCCGCGCCGATGTCACCATCTCGGACACGGAGATCCACTACCCCAAAGTGGAGCAGGCGCACGTGCTCATGTGCCTCCACCAGGACGCCTACTACAAGAACGTCACCCTTATTCGCCCCGGGGGCATCCTCATTGTGGATACGGATACTGTCGCGGTGGACCGCAACGTGGACGCCCGGACCCACTCCCTCCCCTTCCGACGCACCGCGGAAGAGTCGGGAAACCCCGGCGGTGCAAACATGGCCATGATCGGCTCCCTGGTTACACTCACGAAGGTGGTGCAACCGGAATCGCTCCGTGCCGCGATCGCCGCGCGCTTCGGCGATCCCGCCGACAACTCCCGGGCGCGCACCAACCTGACCGCTTTCGACGCCGGGCTGGCTCTTCCAAGTCCGCAACCGGCTTCAGCTCCGTCGGTGTAGCCCGGCGGCCCTTCCCGCGGTGCCCGCGGACACGCCCGGTCGAACCAGGGCCCGACAATCTGAACTATCAAAAATACGTGCAAGCCTCTCATGACGCCGCTAGAATAGACTACAAAGGTACACAGCTACACAGCTACAAAGGAGGTTTGTCATGAGCAGGTTCGGAGGAAGGCTGCGCAGAAGGAGTGCGCAGCGAGCGGGGCTGGGCGTGTCCCGAGCGGCAACGGCAACGCTCATCCTGACGCTGATGCTGGTCGCATCCTGCGCTACGACCCAGGAGAGCAGCTCGAGAGCCGGCATGCCGAACTGGCAGCTGGCGCCGACCTACGGCACGGTAACCCTCAGCTCGGGATTCGAGCCGGACCCGTATCGGCAGAAGCTGATTGCAGGCGGAGAGATCGATCTCGCGGAGATCGGCGGGCACGGGTGTGTTGCCGAGGCGCCGGACCTCGACCTGGAGTACACCGCCCGAAACTACGAGCTCTTCATCTACGTGGAACGGGAAGAGGCCGACACGCTGCTTCTCGTGAACGACCCCTCCGGCAACTGGCACTTCAATGACGACGAGATCGGCACCCGACCGGGCATTCGTTTTCCGGATCCCGAATCCGGCCTCTACGACATCTGGGTCGGCACCTACGACGGTGGCATGGTGAACGCCACTCTGGTCATATCCGAGAAGGACTGGCGCTGACGCCTATTCCGGCCGCTCACACAACTCGGTCAGCACGCCTCCCGCCGACTTCGGGTGGATGAAGGCAATGCGGGCGCCTCCGGCGCCGATGCGGGCGGTCTCGTCGATCATGCGGGTGTCCTGGCTCATCAAGCTTGCGATCTCCGCATCAATATCGTCGACCTGCAGCGCAAGGTGGTGCATCCCCTCGCCCTTCTTCTCCAGATACTTCGCAACGGTGCTGTCGTCGCTGGTGGGTTCGAGGAGCTCAATGCGGCCCTGCGGGGTCATGATGACGGCGACGCGCACCTTCTGCTCGGGAACCTCTTCGACTTCCACCTCACCGAGTTCCAGAACGTCGCGATAGAAGTGCAGCTTCTCCTCGATTGACCGCACGGCAATGCCAATGTGGTCGATTCCGCGTATCATGGTTCCTCCTCATGGGACGGCTTGTCGACAGGCCCACCTGCCGTATCCGGCCGTAATTCCGGCAGCAGCTTCCCCAGGCGCTCCCGGACGAGACGGTAGGGCGTGGATGTGTTCCGCAGCTCCTC
>CAZZIE010000100.1:0-15186 GCA_964654185.1 uncultured Spirochaetaceae bacterium
TGGCAGCCAGCGTCGTGAAGGTAATCGTCCCGCCGGCAAGGTTCGTCTGGTTTGATGACGCGGTCATGTCCGCAATGGTGACGTCCCCATCAATATCAATCGCACCCCCGCCGCCGGTAAGGGTTCCGCCGCCTGCCAGATCCGCGTTGACGGTGAATGCCTGGTTGTTTGTTTGAATCTCCCCATCCGTTATTGTGACGTTTCCGCTGACGGTAAGATCCTGGTCCATGTCGAGAACGGCGCTCGCATTGTTAAGATCGAGGGCGGCAATCGTCACGGCCCCCGCACCGCCGTCGGTTGTCCCGAGGGAAGTAACGGTCACCGCATCGGCAATGGTAGCGTCGTCACCGGCGTTGCCGCCCGGTACTCCCTGTGGGGTCCAGTTGTCCTGATCGTTCCAGCTCGTGCCGTCACCACCTCCGACCCAGCTGTAGCTCGTCTGTCCCCAGGCGTTCTCAGCAGCGACGAAGGCCAGAAGGAGAAAGAGAAGAGTCGTCGCAAAGTACGGAAGGCGGGTCCGAAAGGATCGCGCTGTCACGAGCGGTGGGTTAGGGTGCATTGGCTCCAGAGTCTTTTGTCACGAGGTTTTCTACTTTTGTCTACCAATCGCGCAGAAACGAGGTTGCCCCCACCTACTCCCCCACCTGCACCCCGATCCACTTGTTGGGGTCCGCCATGTTTGCCGGGATTTGTCCAAGATCGACCTCCTCGGTCATTTCTGCGAGCAGATATTTGGTGCCCTCGAAGTCGAAGCGGGCGCCCGGGCCGTCGACATCGACGCCGGCGAGGGCGTGCTGATACTCGCTTGATACCAACAGTATCGCGTCGTATCCAAGGTGTTCCAACAGTATAGCGTATGTAAGTCCCAGGGCGTCGCAATCCCCGGCCTGCTGGATGGTACACGAAACGGGTGAGAGAAGGTCGGAGAGGGTACCGGTACGGGAGTATTCGAAGCTCTGAAGCCAGCCCAGGAGGTGCGGCGGGATCTCGGCGCGGCTGAACCGGGCGCTCCGGTAGAAGCCATGGATCGAGTCCGCAAGATTCTTGAGGCGCGGGAAGTTGTCCCGGTAGATGACCCGATAGTATCGCCGCCACGCCTCCTGCCAGAGCTCGGTGCCGCCGGACCAGCGGTCGTTGCCGTCTTGAGCATACTGGGAGAGGATCCGCGCCTCCCGCTCAATGAGGACCTGCGTGGCGTCCTGCTCGTTGGGGTCCATGCGATAGGTGATGCGGGCGGGACCGATCTGCGCGGTCTGCTCCTGAGGGTTCGGAGCGGGAAAGGCGTGGTAGAACTGGCTCACCGGCCCGGGCACGCGCCGGCCCGTCCGGGCGAGCTTGAAGGAGTCCACCGCCGACAGCAGGAAGTCGTGGTACTGCTCGTAGTAGTCGGTGCCGGTGAAGGACATGAGTGCGTAATCGTACTGCCCGCCGTTGATGAAGACGTGATAGCCCCGGACATCGAATCGGCCGGTGTTGAAGGTGAGGTCCGCGAAGATGGCCTCATGGCCGGAGAAGCTGAACGGCGCCTTGTCCCCGGAGGCCTCGAAGCGTTCGGAGACAAAGTCGGCAATGCCCTGGGCCGTCTCGAACTGGCTCGCCGGGAAGGTCAGGATCTGAAACACCGCAATGCCGCGGGGATCGACAAAGGAGACGTGGTCGGCCCGGGAGGCGTCCATGACCTCCCAGTCAACGGGTACGTCGACGGTGTAGCCGCCCTCCTGATTCGCGTACTCCGCGGCGCCGACCGCCACGGGTGCCGCCAGCGCGAGAACCAGCAGGACCCCGACCCACGCGCCCCGCACCGCCCGGGTGGCCGTCGCGCCCCGTTCGACCGCCTGAGCCCGTGCCGCCGACGCTTCTCTCCGCGCCCGGCGTGGTAGGCCCGCGCGCCCGGCAAGGACCCGCGCCCGCCGCCGCACGCCCGCGCGGTCGGCGAGAATCCGTGCCACGGCGCGCACATCCGCGCCCCCGACGCCGCCCCGCGACGACGGCGCACGGCCCCCGCCGAAAACACCAAAGCGCATACCAAAGATGCAATAACTGATAGCTTTCCTCATCATATTCCCATTCTCGACGCGCAGGCGGGACGTGCGTGAGCAGAAAGTGTTCTTACATGCCGCAACCCATTGTATCGCATCATTTTGACTTTCGCGAGACGCCCGGGTAGACTCAGAAGCCTCATGACGGCAACGGTCCATCCCGCCACAATCTCGGGACGCCTCCGGGTCCCCGCCTCCAAGTCGCACACGATCCGCGCCCTCCTCATTGCCTCCCTCGCGACCGGCGAAAGCGTCGTCGAGAACGTGCTGCAATCCCGGGACACTGCCGCGTGCATTGCCGCCTGCCGCGCCCTTGGAGCAGACATTGGGACGATGCCTACCGGCACGCCGCCCGACCGGGCGGCGCAGGACGATCGGCCGCCGGATGCGGTGCGCGTAGTCGGAACGGGTGGGAGTCTGCACGCGCCGGATGACGTCATTGATGTGGGAAACTCCGGCACCACCCTCTACCTGGCCCTGGGCGCCGCCGCCCTCTGCGAGGGATGGACCTTCTTCACCGGCGACGAGCAGATCCGTCGCCGCAGCGCAGCACCTCTGCTTGCCTCGCTCCGCGATCTCGGGGCGGAGGCCTTCAGCTCCCGGGACAACGGCTGCGCACCCATCGCGGTCCGCGGCGCGCTCACGGGGGGCACCACAAGCATTGAGTGCCCGACGAGCCAGTACCTCTCCAGTCTCCTCCTTGCGGCGCCCCTTGCAGCGTCCCGCCGTGGGGGGGATACCGAGATCCGGGTGCCCCTTCTGAACGAGCGGCCCTACGTTGAGATGACCCTCTGGTGGCTCGAATCCCAGGGGATCCGACTCGACCGCGACGGCCTGGAGCGCTTCCGCATCCCCGGCGGGCAGAGCTATCGCGCCTTCAAGGCCGCCGTCCCCGGTGACTACTCCTCGGCGACCTTCTGGATGGTTGCCGCCGCCGTGACCGGCGGTTCGGTCACCCTCGACGGACTCGATCCCAATGATCCCCAGGGGGACAAGGCGGTCCTCGACATTCTTGCCGAGATGGGCTGCACCGTTGAGCGACCGACCGCGGATGCGGTCACGGTCTCCGGCACATCGCGCCTCTCCGGGGGCACCTTCGACCTCAACGCCATTCCCGACGCCCTCCCGGCCCTCACCGTGGCGGGGTGCTTTGCGGACTCCCCGACAACGCTCATGAACGTGCCCCAGGCGCGGGAGAAGGAGACCGATCGCGTGGCGGTCATGGCGCGGGAGCTCGGGACGCTCGGCGCCCGGATCGAGGAGCGCCCGGACGGTCTGGTGGTGCATCCCCCGGTGCGCTTGACGGGCGGCAATGTTTCCGGTCACGGTGACCATCGTGTCGTCATGGCCCTTGCAATTGCGGGGCTTGCAGCGACAGGACCGGTAATCATTGACGGGAGCGAGGCTGCGGAGGTCACCTATCCGGGCTTCTTCGACGACCTGCGCCGTCTGACGGGGCGGGCGTGACATCTCGCAGCCCGGAGAAATCGCAGCCCGGAGGATCCACGGAGACGCACGACGGAATGGTAATCTTCGACGTCGACCACACCATTACCAGCAAGTCCACGGGCCGCCGCTTCGCCGAGTGTGCCCAGCGCAGCGGCTACTTCCCGTGGTATCGCCTCCTGGTCGTACCCATCTTCTACATCCGGTACCGCTACGGCGCTCTGGCGTCGGACGAGCTCATGAAGTACCTCCTGCCCCTGCAGGGCATCTCCCGGGAGGCCCTCATGGATCTGACGACCTCCTGCTTCCACGCCCGGATCAAGCCGGACATCTTCCAGGATGCATCGGACGAGGTGCAGCGCCACCTGGATGCCGGCCGCCATGTGGTGCTGGCCACATCTTCCCTGGACATCATCATTGAGCCGTTTGCGGCGTACCTCGGTGTTGAAGATGTCATCTGCACCCGCGTCGAGTTCGCCGACGGCATTGCGACCGGCCACAGTGCGAACCCCGCATGCTTCGGTCATGAGAAGCAGCGACAGGTCCTGGAGTTCATCCGGGAGCGCGGCGTAGACCCGGCGGCGTGCACCTTCTACAGCGACTCCTCCCACGATCTGCCGCTCCTGCGGTCAGTCGGGACGCCCATCGCGGTGAACGCCGACCGGCGGCTGCGACGGGTTGCCGAACGGGAGGGGTGGGAGCTCCTGAGTTTTCGGAGGTAGCGCCGCGTGGCCGTACGCATCATCATAACAGGCGGGACATTCGACAAGGCCTACGATGCCATTCGCGGCGAGCTCACCTTCACGGACACTCATCTGCCGCAGATCCTCGAGCGGGTTCGCTGCACCGTGCCCTACGAGCTTGAGATCAACCAGCTCATCGACAGCCTGGAGATGACCGAGCACAACCGGAACGCCATTCTGGAGGCGAGCCGGAACGCCGCGGAAGAGGACGTGGTCGTGACCCACGGCACGGACACCATGGTGGAGACGGCGAGACTCCTCGGCGGGAGCGGCCTGGCCAAGACCATCGTCCTGACAGGAGCCATGGTTCCCTACACCATGGCCGACACCGACGCCGTCTTCAATCTGGGTTCCGCCGTTACGGCGGCGCAATTGCTGCCGCAGGGTGTCTACATTGCCATGAACGGCCGTATCTTTCGCTGGGACAACGTGAAAAAGGACAAGGAGCACGGCGTCTTCGAGGTGCTCACCCCGGAGGCGTAGCACCACGGGCGGCGTGGCCCGGCGCCGCCGGCACCAGAACGAGAACAGGAGAACCAATGCAGGACACCGCACGATCCGGCTGGAACCGAGACCGCGTCGCAGAGGCGATTCTCAGCGCCGGCAAGACCGCCCTGGACCACTTCCACCAACCCGCCATCTCCATGAAGCACGACATGACCATCGTCACCGAGGCGGACCGGGAGATCGAGGAGGGCCTGGCAAAGCGCTTTGCCCGGCCGGACGCAGGCGTCTACTTCATTGGCGAGGAGACGATTGCCGACCGCGGGGAGGAGTATCTCGAACACGCCTTCGCCGGGCGCGCCTTCATTGTCGACCCGATCGACGGCACCGTCCCCTTTGCCCACGGCTTTCCCACCTGGGGCATCTCCGTCGGCTACGCCGAGGGCGGCTTCTTCCGGGAGGGCGCCCTCTTCCTCCCGACAAGCGGCCAGCTCCTCGTCACCGAGGGCGCCACCGTATACTACGGCCGCCTTGGCCCCATCCCCGTCGACTGGGATGCGGATCGCATGGTCCCCTTTCACCTGCCTGAAGAGATCGATGTCTCCCACGGGGTCGTCAGCGTGTCACAGGACGTGACCAAGCGCGGCGGCTTTTCCGGAAGAGAGTCGGTCCACGCCAGCGGCTCCGCCGTCTTTGCGCTGACCCATCTGGCCCTGGGGGCCCTGGCCGGCTACATTGCCAGCGTGAAGGTCTGGGACATTGCCGGCGGCTGGCCCATCATTGAGCGCCTGGGCTTCCACATTGCCTTCGAAGACGGCTCCCCCGCCAACGGCCTCTCCATTGCCGACGCCTTCAACCTGAGCCCCGACTCAAAGCGCCGCTGGCGCGCCCGGAGCCGCCTGTTCGTGGCCCGCAACTCAGAGTACGTCGCGGACCTGCGAGAGAGAACGGATCTGGGGTAGGCGAGGCACGGCCGGCGCTGAGCGGCTCAATCGTCTACCAATCGCTTCTCGAAGTCGCCGTAACTGATGATATCGATATTGTGAAACGGGTGAAGTGACAGCAAGTCTTTGTCGCCGGTCACAATCAGATCGGCATTGCCTGAGACCGCCAGCGACAGGATGAAGTCGTCCTTCGGATCACGACTGGCCTGGACGTACCGGCCAACAGCGATTTCCTGCGCGGTATCGGAAAAGAGCCCGATCAGGTCTTGTCGTTGACTCTCGGTTAGAACTTTCTGAAGCTTCGGCCTGTCGAGGGTGTCCACCAGCTCCTGGCGTTGCTCCGCAGAGGTGATTACCTGGACAGCAGGCTCGTAGAGATGTCGGCGAAGATTCGCCACTCGCTTGCCCAGCAGCAGACTGATCCAGAGGTTAGTATCGAGAACGACAATCATGTCGCCTTCGTCCGCTCATACCTCTCTCTGCGAACAGCCTCAACTTCGGCGGCGATTTCCTCTTCGCTGATCTCAGCTTCCCGGCCTGACCGGTGGAGGTCCCCCAGACGATCGAGGGCTCCCTTCCGCTGCAGATATCTTCCAAGCTCAATCTGTTCTTCCGGCGGCAGTTGATCGAGAATTGCCTTCACTTGCTCGATATCCAGATCCAGGCTAATGCGCATTGCGATCTCCTGATCCAAAGTATACCCGCCGGTAGCTGCCCTCCGCCACCATACGACGGCGAGGCCGGCGCCCCACATGACTCACAAGTGGCGCAAACGCCTCACGGCGGGAACGAGCCGTCCCGCCGGGGCTTGGATGTCAGACTGTCCGCTCCAGCACCCGGTTCAGGCGCTTCACGAACTCCGAGGGTTCCCGAATGGGGACGTTCTCCACCAGGAGCGCCTGGTCGAGGAGGAGGTAGCTCACGTCGGCGAGGAAGGTCTCGTCGTCGTTGTTCTTCAGCGCCTGGACGATCTGGTGGTCCGGGTTCACCTCCAGGATGGGCTTCACCTCGGGCATATCCTTCTGGCCGATCGCTTTGAGAAGCTCCTGCATCTTCATGGTGGGGTCGTTCGCATCGGTCACAATGCAGGAAGGTGACTCCGAAAGGCGGATGGAGGGGACGACGTCCTTCACGCGGTCGCCGAGGGCCTTCTTGATCTTCTCGATGACCGGCTTGATGTCCTCTTCCTTCTGCTTGTCCCCTTCGTCCTTGAGGTCCTCTCCGGCGTCGCTGCGGTTCACCCCCTTGATCTCCTTCTCCTTGAAGGGGCCGATCATGGGCACGACGACTTCGTCGATCTCATCGTCCATGATGAGGACTTCAATGTCCTTCTTCCGGTACGCCTCCAGGAGCGGCGAGTGGCGCAGGGTCTCCTCGTTGTCGCCGGAGACGTAGTAGATCGCCTTCTGGTCCGGGAGCATGCGCTCGACGTAGTCCGCAAGGCTGGTGTAGCCCTCCACCTTGGTGGACTTGAAGCGCACGAGCTCGAGGAGCTTGTCCTTGTTCGCGAAGTCCGAGTAGAGCCCCTCCTTCAGGGGGCGGTTGTACTGCTCAATGAAGGTGGCGTAGGTCTCCGGCTCCTCTTCGGCAATACGCGCGAACTCGTTCAGGAGCTTCTTCACCGATGCCGACTTGATGTTCGCAAGCACCCGGTTCTGCTGGAGCATCTCCCGGCTGACGTTGAGGGGTAGATCCTCCGAGTCGATGATGCCGCGAACGAAGCGCAGGTACGGCGGCATGAGGTCCTTCTCATCGTCCGTAATGAAGACGCGCTTCACGTAGAGCTTCACGCCGGGCTGGTACTCCGCGTGGTACATGTCGAAGGGCGCCTGGGAGGGCACGTAGAAGAGGGTCGTGTACTCCATGGTCCCCTCCGCCTGGGTGTGCAGGTAGAAGAGGGGATCGTTGTTGTCGTGGGAGATCGTCTTGTAGAACTCCTTGTACTCCTCATCGGTGATCTCGGACTTGGGCCGGCGCCACAGGGCGGAGGCGCTGTTCACCTGCTCCTCCGTAGGGGTGGAGCCGGTCTCCTTGCCCTCGTTGTCATACTCCTTCTTGGTGTAGTGCAGGAAGATAGGGAAGGCGATGTGATTGGAGTACTTCTTCACCGTCTGGTCGATCTGCCATCGGTTGGCGAACTCCTGCCCGTCCTCGGACAGATGCAGGGTGACGGTGGTGCCGTTGGCCTCCCGCTCCGCCGGCTCGATCTCGAAACCGGTCCGGCCGTCGGAGGTCCACCTGTACGCCTTCTCCTCACCGGCCTTCCGGGAGATGACCTCCACCTTGTCGGCCACCATGAAGGCGCTGTAGAAGCCCACGCCGAACTGGCCGATCAGGTTGGAGTCCTTCTTGTAGTCCCCCGAGAGCTGCGACACGAAGTTTTTCGTTCCGGACCGGGCAATGGTGCCGAGCTGATCGATGAGATCCTCCTCGTTCATGCCGATGCCGTTATCCGCCACGGTGAAGGTCTTCCGGTTCTCCTCGTCAAAGGAGATGTCGATGCGCGGCTCGAAGGGCTTGTCCTTGAAGGCATCATCCGTGAGGGTCAGGTACTTGAGCTTGTCCAGCGCATCCGAGGCGTTGGAAACGAGCTCGCGAATGAAGATCTCGCGGTGCGAGTAAAGAGCGTGAACAATGAGGTCGAGAAGCTGGTTCACCTCTGTCTGAAACTGATGGTGCTTTGCCATGTCTCTCTCCAGAATCAATATCTACGTGTTTGGATAGCAGGAAGTAAGGTACAAAAAGCGCAAGGCGGCGACAATCGGTGGGGAGCGCCTGATCGCCGGTGGCGCCTGCGGTGACGTCGGCCGGGCCGGCCGTGCCCCGGATACCGACGCCGGGGTGTCCGAGACGCAGAATGCCCGGCCCCTACTCCGTAACCGCCCGGTTCTCTCCGGCGGCGGGGGCGTTGGCCACGTTGAAGACGAAGACGCGGGAGCGCCGGCCGAAGTCGTAACTGTGGCGCTTCATCGGCGGCAGGTCTTCCAGACTTCCGGGGACGAAGCCCTGCTTCAGGAACCAGTCGCTCGCCCGGGTGGTCAGGGCAACCAGGCGGGTGAACCCCTGCCGCCCCGCCTCCTCCTTGATGAAGTTCACGAGCTTCCGGGCGACTCCGAGCTCCTCGAAGGGGCGGTCCACCGCCAGGGCGGCGAGCTCACCGGTGCCCTCGCCGAGGTCGTGAAGGGCGACGCAGCCGTGAATGGCCTCGTCCATCTCGTAGACGAAGTAGTCCTCATAGTTGCCGGCCAGGTCCTCCTCCGTGCGGGCGATGAGGTGGCCGCTCTGCACCAGGGGCTCCACAATGCGGAAGACCTCCGGCACATCGGAGAAGCGCATCCGGCGGATGCTCTGGTAGACGTTGGCGTAGATCATGGTGCCGACGCCGATGCTGGAGAAGATCTCCTTGAGGATCACCCCGTCGGTGCGGCCGTCGACAATGTGGATCCGGCTCACCGCAGCCTCCCCGGCGCGGCACGCATGCTCCACGAGTTGCACCACCTCCGGGAGGCGCGAGGCGGGATTCATCTTGAGAAACTGCCGCCCCTCTTCTACCGTGAGGCGGGCCACCCGGCCGTCGGCATTGATCTCCAGGTCCGGCGGCAGGGTGAAGTCGTCCGCGTTGATCCCCGCCGTCCCGCCAATGAAGAAGAGCTTCTCCGCACGGATCTCAATGGAGAGCCGCGTCGCAAGCTCCTGCGACGAGAGGTTGTACGGGTGCCCCTGGGCGTTCCAGCCGATGCAGGGAAAGATGGGAATGGCGTCCTGGCTCAGGCTGCTGTGCAGGAGGTCGAGTTTGATCGACTCCACCTCACCTGCATGCTCATAGTCGATGCCTTCGTGCACGCCCATGGAGCGCGCCCGAACCCAGTTGCCGATGACGGCATTCGCCCCGTAGGCGGAGAGTTGCGTCATGAGCTGGTTGGCAACATCGAAGGCGGCCATCTTCACGAAAGGCATGGCCTCGGCGGTGGCGACGCGAAAACCGCCCTCCACGCGCCAGGGAACCCCGTAGCGGCGAAGAACATCGTCGATCCGACGCTTCGCCCCGGCTACGAGAATGATCCGGATTCCGGCGCGCCGCAGAAGCACCAGGTCCTTCACCAACCCGGCAAGGTAGGGCGCATCCACCACGGTGTCGTCGACGTGAATGACGAAGATACGACCGTTGAACCGGTGGGCGTAGAGAAAGACCTCGCGAATGAGGTCGACCTGTTCGCGATACCGCTCGTCCGCCAGGTGCTCGCCCTGGGCATGGTCACCGTTCATAACGTGGTGGACGAGTCTACTCCGGCACCCGGAATTGGACAAGCGCCTCGCGCCGGAGCGGGATTGCCGTTATCATACGAGTGTGATTGCTCGCCACCATCCGCCCCGCCGGCGCCTGCCCGCTGCCGTCCCGGCTCTTCTCATCATCCTGGCGTTGGCCGGGTGTGACGGACCGTCGGCATCGACCCAGACTTCTGAGCTCGCAGACCAGGTCGAGGACATTCTGTCGCTCAACACCTACGAGCACTCCTACCGCAGCGTGGTGTACTTCGGGGAGAAGCGGCGCTTCCTCTTTCTCGACACCATGGACCGGCAGGTGCTCTTTGCGATCGATGTACAGGTCCAGGCGGGGATCGATCTCGACGGCGGGGTCGAAGTGCGGCAGGGCACCGGAGATGCGGAGGGTGAGCTCTTCGTGACGCTGCCGGCGGCGACAATCATGCTGGTGGATGCGGATGAGGAGAGCATTACCGAGTACTTCCAGACCGACCGCGGCGGAAGCGTCGGCTGGCTCGAGTACTCTCAGGAGATCGAGAACGCCAAGGCGAAGGCGCGGGAGTCCGCCCTGGCCGACGGCATTCTCGAGCAGGCGGAGACGAACGCGAAGATCATTGTGGCGGAGTTCTTCGACCTGGCCGGCTTCAGTGGTGTGACGGTCGAGGTGCGCGAGGCGGAGGGTGTCAGTGGCTAGCCGCGCCCGCCTGGTCGTCACCATTGCCGCGGTGCTGCTGTTGGTCTTCTTCGGCCTGATGGCGGGCCTGCGCATTGCAGACGTGACCGCCCGGGACCTCCTGGAGAACGCCGGCATTCTCTCCGTGGAGCGCCGCGCGAGCGCCGAGCTCGTCTCCCGGGATGTCCGCGCTCTCGCCGAGCTCAACACGGTGCGCTACACCATGCAGCGCATCTTTCCCTACGACTTCATGGACCGCGGCCTCACCTATCGGCAGGTCCAGGGCAAGCTCTCCTCCTCCACCAAAGCCGCCGAAGACGTGCTCTCCCCGACGGAGCTGCGCTACTGGCGCGCCTACAACCTCGCCCTGGAGGCGGGCCTGGACCCGCGCCCGGAGGCGGCGGAATTTGTCGTTGTGACCACCACGTTGTACGTTGGGTACGCGGTCGACGCCCTCAGAGAATCTGTGGACGATGCCGACGGGCCGACCAACCCGGCCGACCGCTTCGTCACCCTGGCCACCCGGGAGGTGGAAGGCGAGGAGCAGCGCCTGGCGCAGGTACGCCTGCCGGAGCCGACCATCCTGAATGTGGTGGTCCAGGACGTAAGGCCGGAGAAGTACCCGTACCCCGACGTCGCCATCTCCCCGGATGCGTGGCGGCGGATTGCGCAGTTCGTGGCGGACCAGTCCAAGCCTGCGAGCGTTCGTGAGGAGCTCTTCGAGCGCGCCCGGAACAACACGGAGGCGCTCATCACGAAGGTCCTCACCCAGGCGGGGATGGATGAAGTCAGCTTCGGGTCACCCAAGGGGTTTACGCAGGGCGACTGAATCGCTATCTTATATATAGAAAACTGAATACAAGGATGGCCATATGCCTGAGTTTCTGACCAAAGAGTCCTTCAAGGAGAAGGTCTTCAACTACGAAGAGAACAGCGAGTGGAAGTACGAGGGAGAGCTCCCTGCAATCATCGACTTCTACGCCGACTGGTGCCAGCCCTGCAAGATGATAGCCCCGATCCTCGAGGAACTCGCAGAGGAGTACGAGGGCAAGCTCAAGATCTACAAGATCGACACCGAGCAGGAGCAGGAGCTTGCCGCCGCCTTCGGCATCCAGAGCATTCCTTCGCTGCTCTTCATCCCCGTCGACGAGCAACCGCGCATGGCCGCGGGCGCCCTCCCCAAGGAGTCGCTCCTGCAGGTCATGAAGGACCTGCTCAAGGTCGAGTAGGACCGGAGGGGCCACCCCCGAGTGCGCCCCCCGCGACTGAGCTCCCCGAAAATCCGCAGAAGAGCCGCACCTTATGTGCGGCTTTTCTGTAACCCTCCGCCGACTCTGCGGTTTACACAAGTAGAACGACACAGTCGCGTAAAGGCGATTCGCCGTTTTCTGTTGGGTTTTTTGCGTTGGCTCTCCAGGTTTTCACCTCCTTTCCTGGAGAGCTTTTTTTATGCCCGACGGGACGCGCCCCCACCGCCGGCGGCGCGTCCCGGACGGGCGCTTTCACCGGGGCGAACACTTCCCCGAAGCCCCGGGAATTCCGTACATTGTGGCCATGCTAGGTCGACTGATTCTCCTCTTCACCCTCTTTCCCATCCTCGAGCTCTATCTCCTGATTCAGCTGGGGCAGCTCATCGGTGCCCTTCCTACGGTGGGCATTGTTCTCGCCACCGGCGTGCTGGGCGCCTTTCTGGCTCGTCGCGAGGGCTTCGCCATCTGGACGCGCATTCAGGAACAGCTGGCCCAGGGTCTCTTCCCCGCAGACGACATGATCGACGGCCTCATGGTCTTCGGCGCAGGGGTCGTCCTGGTCACCCCGGGAGTCATCACCGACATTCTGGGCATTCTCATTCTGTTTCCCCCGACGCGCCGCCCCATCCGCAAGTTCATTGCGAAGCGCCTCCGCCGCATGGCCGACACCCGGGAAACCCGCTTCTACGGCTTCAGTCGCAACGTGACCCACACCGGCACGGAGCGCGACGTCGGCGGCGACGACTCTCATACATCGCTCTGACAACTCAGCGGACTCGCGGGCGCGCCCGCGTGCGGTGGCCCGGCCGTCCGTGTGGGGGCCATAGGCCTGCCCGTGCGGTGGCCCGGCCGCCCGTGCGTTGACCTCAATTTCGCCATTCGACTACTATGGCCCGCATGAGTAAGTACCCCTTCGCCCGAATCGAGCAGAAGTGGCAGCGCTACTGGGAGGAGAACAAGACCTTCCGCACCACGGAGGATCCCTCCGTGCCGCCGGAGAAGCGCCGCTACATTCTGGACATGTTCCCCTACCCCTCGGCTGCGGGCCTGCACGTAGGCCATCCGGAAGGCTACACCGCCACGGACATCTACAGCCGATACCTGCGGATGAACGGGTACAACGTCCTCCATCCCATGGGCTTCGACAGCTTCGGCCTGCCCGCTGAGAACTACGCCATCCAGACCGGTACGCATCCGCGGGCGACGACGGAAGCGAACATCGATCAGTTCCGCCGGCAGATCAAGTCCCTCGGCCTCTCCTACGACTGGGACCGCGAGATCTCCACTCACGAGGCGAGCTACTACAAATGGACCCAGTGGATCTTCCTCAAGCTCTACGAGCAGGGTCTCGCCTACATGGCGGAGGTCCCGGTCTGGTACTGCGAGGCCATGGGCACCGTCCTGGCGAACGAAGAGGTCATCCAGACCGAGGACGGCCCGCGCTCCGAACGCGGCAACCATCCCGTGGAGCGCAAGCCTTTGCGCCAGTGGATGCTTCGCATAACACAATACGCAGATCGCCTTCTTGAAGACCTGGAGGAGCTCGACTGGCCCGAGTCGATCAAGGCCATGCAGCGCAACTGGATCGGCCGCAGTGAGGGCGCCAACGTCAACTTCCCCCTGGTGGGCCGCGACGATGAGATCGAAGTCTTCACCACCCGGCCGGACACCCTCTTCGGCGCAACCTACATGGTTCTGGCTCCGGAGCATCGTCTGGTGCCTCTGGTCACGACTGAAGAGAAGAGGGCTGAGGTGAATGATTACATCACCCAGGCCAAGCTCAAATCCGACCTTGAACGGACCGACCTGGCCAAGGAGAAGACCGGTGTGTTCACCGGCGCCTACGCGGTGAACCCCGTCAACGGCGAGGAGATCCCGGTCTGGATCTCGGACTACATCCTGCTGAGCTACGGTACCGGCGCCATCATGGCGGTTCCCGCCCACGATGAACGGGACTACGAGTTCGCGCAGAAGTTCGACCTGCCGATCCGGGAGGTCGTGCAGCCCCCGGCGGACCTTGCCGCCCGGCTCGGCGAGAACGAGGCCTTCACCGGCGAAGGCACGGCAATCAACTCCGGCACGTTCAACGGCATGGCCACCGCCGAGATGAAGCGCGCCATCACCGCGGATCTGGAAGAGAAGGGTCAGGGCAGAAAGGCGGTCAACTACAAGCTCCGGGACTGGATCTTTTCGCGGCAGCGCTACTGGGGTGAGCCTATTCCCCTGGTGCACTGCGAGAAGAGCGGCATTGTTCCGGTAGCCTACAGCGAGCTTCCGGTGGAGCTCCCGGAGGTTGAGAGCTACAAGCCCGCGGGCACCGGCGAGTCACCCCTGGCCAAGGTCGAGGAGTGGGTCAACACCGGCTGCCCGGTGGACACCGGCGAGCCGGGAAAGCGGGAGACCAATACCATGCCGCAGTGGGCGGGCTCCTGCTGGTACTACCTTCGCTTCATTGACCCCCGCAACGACGACGAGCTTGCAGCCCGGGAGAAGCAGGAGTACTGGCTCCCGGTCGACCTCTACGTCGGCGGGCAGGAGCACGCGGTACTCCACCTCCTCTACGCCCGTTTCTGGCACAAGGTGCTCTACGACATTGGTGCGGTGTCGACAAACGAGCCCTTCCAGCGCCTGGTGAACCAGGGAATGATCCTCGGCGAGGACGGCATGCGCATGTCCAAGTCCCGGGGAAACGTGGTGAACCCCGACGACATTGTCAAGGAGTTCGGTGCCGACACTCTGCGCATGTACGAGATGTTCATGGGGCCCCTCGAAGCGGAGAAGCCCTGGTCGACCAGCAGCATTGGCGGGGTCCACCGCTTCCTCGACCGGGTCTGGCGAACCGCGCAACGGGAGCTCGCCGACGGCGAGCCCCCTGTGGAGCAGGAACGCCTCCTCCACAAGACCATCAAGAAGGTAAGCGAAGACACCGGAAATCTGGACTTCAACACCGCGATCGCCCAGATGATGATCTTCATCAACGAGGTCTTCAAGGCGGAGACCCTCTACCGGTCGGTGTGGGAGCGCTTCGTTCTGCTTTTGGCCGCCTACGCTCCGCACATTGCCGAGGAGCTCTGGGAGATGCTCGGCAAGGAGGCGCCGGTCTCCCTGGCGCAGTGGCCCTCCTACGACGAGGCTCTCACCAGAGAAGAAGAGGTCACCGTAGTCGTCCAGGTGAACGGCAAGGTCCGCGACCGCGTCCAGATGCCCGCGGACACCTCCGAGGATGAGATGAAGGAGCTCGCCCTCGCCCGGGAGCGGGTCAAGCAGTTCATCGACGGCAAGAACATCCGGCGCGTCATTACGGTGCCGAACAAGCTCGTGAACATCGTCGCGAAGTAGGGGCGCCCGGACGCGGGGCCCGCTGCAGCGCCCAGTCCGCCACAC
>CAZZIE010000101.1:0-15183 GCA_964654185.1 uncultured Spirochaetaceae bacterium
GGAGCGCGGAGCGGTGACGCCTGCGTTCGCCATGGAGCTCCTGGAGAACACCTGGATCAAGCTTCTCTCTTTCATCAAGATTCGCTCGTGGTCCCACACCCGCTACTCGGCAGGGAGCCCTCTCTACCAGAACGTAACCATTGGGGGCGTTACCCCCGACGGCGGGGACGCCGTGAACGAGTTGAGCTTCCTGATTCTCCGTTCCGTCGGCGAGACGCGACTCACGCAACCCAATCTCTCCGTGCGCTTCCACCGCGGCATGAGTGAGGAGTTCATGCAGGCGTGTCTGGACGTGGTGGCAAAAGGCTTCGGCATGCCCGCCTTCAACAACGACGAGATCGTCATTCCCGCCTTCATTGACCTGGGCGTGGAGCCGGAGGATGCGCGAAACTACTCGGCAATCGGCTGCATTGAGGTCGCCGTCCCGGGCAAGTGGGGGTACCGCTGTACCGGAAAGCACTTCATTAACTTCATGCGGGTCTTCATGGCCGCCCTCAACGACGGGGTCGACACCGAAACGGGAAAACGCTTCTTCCCGGGGACCGGCACCCTTGCCGATTTCGACACCTTCGAACAGCTCCTCGACGCCTGGACGCAGCAGGTGAAGGAGTACGCCCGGGCGGGGATTGCCATCGACACCGCCATCGACACCGTCCTGGAGGAGCACGCCCCGGACCTGCTCTGCTCGGCCTTCGTGGACGACTGCATTGACCGCGGAAAGACCATTCACGAGGGCGGCTCGAAGTACGACTTCGTCTCCGGCCTCCAGGTGGGCATTGCCAACCTGGGCAACTCCCTGGCGGCAATCCGGAAGCTCGTCTTCGAGGATCGCCTCATATCCGGGGCGGAGCTCATGGAGCACCTCCGAAAGGACTTCGAGGGGCCCGCGGGAGAGCGGGTGCGTCAACAAATCTTGCACCTGGTCCCGAAGTACGGCAATGACGATGATTACGTCGACCAACTCCTGGTCGAGGCCTATCGCTCCTACATCGACGAGTTGCCGAAGTACCGGACGATTCGTGACGGGAGGGGACCCATCGGCTGCAGGTGGTACGCCGGCACTTCGAGCATCTCGGCCAACGTGCCCTCCGGGGCGGCAGTGGGCGCCACCCCGGACGGCCGAAAGGCGGGCACCCCCCTTGCGGAGGGTGCATCTCCGTCCGGCGGCACCGACGTGACCGGGCCCACCGCGGTCTTCAACTCCGTGGCAAAGCTCCCTACCGACAGGATCCTCGGAGGCGTCCTCCTGAACCAGAAGCTCACCCCGGCAATCCTGGCGGAGGCTCCGAACCGGGGGAAGCTCAGCGCGCTCCTGCGCGCCTTCTTCGGCGAGTTGAAGGGCTGGCACGTCCAGTACAACGTCGTCGACCGGGAGACCCTGATTGCGGCGCAGAAGCATCCGGAACAGTATCGTGACCTCGTCGTGCGGGTGGCCGGATACTCCGCCTTCTTCAACACCCTCTCACCGGAGACGCAGAACGACATCATTGCCCGGACCGAGCAGAAGCTCTGACATGAACGTGAAAGACAGCTACGACGTCGTGATTGTCGGCGCCGGCATGGGGGGAAGTGCCGTTGCCTACGCTCTTCGGGAGACCGACCTCTCCACCCTGATTCTCGAGCGTGGAGAGTACATCCGGCAGGAACAGGAGAACTGGGACCCCGACGAGGTCATTGCCAACCGGCGCTACGACCCGGAGGAGGAGTGGCTCGACCGCGACGACTGCCCATTTCGGCCGCGGGTCTACTACAACGTCGGGGGAAGCAGCAAGTTCTTCGGCGGCACCTCCTTCCGGTTCCGGCGGGAGGATTTCACGGGCAAACGCTATCCAGAAGGCACAACCGAGCCCTGGCCGATCTCCTACGACGATCTTGCTCCCTACTACGACGAGGCGGAGAGGCTCATGTGGGTCCACGGCCTCGCCGGGGCCGATCCGACGGAGCCTTCCCGGGGAAACTATCCGTATGAACCCCTCGACCACGAGCCGCCGATAGCGGATCTGGAGGTCCGGCTGCTCCGGCTGGGGCTCCGTCCCTTTCCATTGCCGATTGCGGTGCACCAGGGCCCCGGTGGGCGCTGCCGCAAGGGAAGCCCCTGCGACGGCTTTCCCTGCAAGATCCGGGCGAAGGGTGACGGGGAGAACGCCTTCCTGCGCCCGGCCGTGCGCGCGAAGAGGGACATTCAGGTCGTGACCGGCGCAAGGGTGCAGCGCCTCGGGACCACCGAAGACGGTACCCGCGTGGATACCGTGGTCTTTGAAGTTGCCGGGGAGCGCCGCGAGGTCGGGGCCGGTACGGTCGTCCTTGCCGCAGGGGCCGCGAACACCGCGGCGCTTCTTCTGCGCTCGGCGTCCCCGAGACATCCGGATGGCCTGGCCAACGGCTCGGGGCAGGTCGGACGCAACTTCATGGCGCACAACAACACTGTTCTCATGGCTTTCAACCCCTTCCGGCGCAACCCCACGAAGTTCCAGAAGACCCTGGCGATCAATGACTTCTATCTCGCGGCGCCGGAGTCCGCAGTGGACGCGGCGCCCGGCCGACCGGTACCGCGCAGCGGCGACGCCGCGTTGCCGCTGGGCAACATCCAGATGCGCGGCAAGGTGCTGCCGCAGAACCTGGCCCGGAGTGCGCAGCCCCTGGTCCGGCTCTTTCGCCGTTTCATTGCGGCGCGGAGCTTCGACTTCTGGATCATGTCGGAGGATCTGCCGACGCCGGAGAACCGCGTTGAAGTCACCCCGGACGGAACCATCCATCTGCGCCGGGAGTTGAATAACCTCGAGGTTCACCGCGTCCTGGTGCGAACCGTGAAGGGCTACCTGCGCCGGGCGGGATTGCCCTTCATGCTGGAGCGGGAACCTGCGCCCGGCACCATTCAGCACCAGATCGGTACCGCGCGCTTCGGGAGTGATCCTGAACGTTCGGTGGTGGACCCGACCTGCCGAAGCCACGAGGTGGCGAATCTCTACATCGCCGACGGAAGCGTGCTTCCCTCCGCCGCCGCGGTGAACCCGGCGCTCACCATTGCCGCCAATGCGCTGCGGGTGGGGGAGTCCCTTCGCCGGCGCGTCGTCCGCGGCAACGCGCAACGGGACGACACCGGTGCGGAGAAACCCGGAGCTGCGCGCCGCCGCCCGTCCGGGACGGGATCAAGCGCCGCGCCCGAGGGGTGATCCACCTCGACATGTGATAACCCCGCGTCGACTCATCGGCCCGCGCCGACTCATCCGCGCGTGTCCACTCATCCGCGCGTGTCCACTCATCCGCGCGTGTCCACTCATCCGCCCGCGTCCACGGTCACCCCGGCATCCTCAAGCTGCCGGCGGATCTCCCGGGGAATGTCGGCGTCGGTGACGACGTGGTCGATTCCGGAAAGGGCACAGACCTGCGTCAGGGCAACCTTCCCGAACTTCGTTGAATCGGTAACCACGAAGGACTCGCTGGATCTGGCAATCGCCTCCCGGGCGATCTCCGCGCGCAGCATGTTGCTGCAGGTAAAGCCCGACTCCGCGGTGACCCCATCGACCCCGATGAAGGCTTTGGTGAAGTTGAGGTTCTCCATGCCCAGGCGGGCCAGGCTGCCGACGACGCACTCGCTGTCGTGCTGATAGACCCCGCCCAGGAGGATGACCTCCACCTCGGTGTCCTTCAGCTGCCGGGTAATGAAGACGTTGTTCGTGACCACCTGAATGTCGCTGCGCCCGGCGAGCTGTCGAGCCAGAAGCGCGTTCGCCGAGCCCGCTTCAATGAAGACCGTTTCACCGCTGCGTATGTGGCCGGCGGCGCGCTCGGCGATCGAGATCTTGTTCTCGTAGTTGATGCCGATGCGCCGGGCGATGTCGTCCCGCCCATGCAGGACGGCACCGCCGTGTACCCGCCGGAGAAAGCCCTCCTCCTGCAGGTAGTCCAGATCGCCGCGGACGGTGACGCCGCTTACGCCAAAGTGCCCGGAGAGCTCCGAAACAGAAAGCTCCTGTTGTCGACCGAGAAGCTTGAGGATCTCCTTCTGCCGTTCGTTCATACCGGCTCCAGCATGAGCGCCGCCGCGCCGAGGACCGCGGCATCCGCTCCCAGCTCCGACAGGCGAATCTCAACGCGCTCGTACATCATCTCCCGGGCGAGCTCGTAGAACCGGTCCGAAACGCGATCCAGATAGACCGGGCCCCATTCGGTGAGGCCGCCGCCAAGGACAATCAGCCCCGGATTGAACGACTGAAAGAGGTTGTGCAGGCCGATCGCCAGGTAGTCCGCGTACTCCGTGACGATCTCCGTGCACAAGGGGTCCCCCGCATCCAGTCCGCGCTTGATCACCTCTCCAGTGAGCTCATGATCCTGAAGACTCTTGAGATCGATGCTACCGGCGCAACCCCCGTGGGCGAGTTTCTCTCGCACCACCTGGGGCAGGGCGAGTCCGGATCCGTGCGCCATGAGGCAGCCGTAATTGCCGCAGCCGCACCGAATGGTGCTGTGAGGATTCACAATGGTGTGGCCGATCTCCCCGGCGGTCCCGTTTACGCCGCGGTAGAGGCGCGAATCAATAATGATGCCCGCCCCGATTCCGGTGCTCACGGTCACGAAGACCATGTTTGGAGCGCCTCGCCCGGCGCCGAAGCAGAACTCCGCGTAGGCCTGCGCGTTGGCATCGTTATCAATGACAACAGGAAGATCGAAGTGCTCCTGGAGCTTGCGCTGCAGGGGGTAGTCGGTGAACCCCGGCAGGTTGGAGTTCGTAACGACGACGCCGCGGCGGCAGTCGACGTGGCCGCTGGTCCCGACGCCGATGCCCAGGAGCTCCGTCGGGTGGAAGCCGCCCGGCCTGTTTCCGCCGGGCGGGCTGCCGGATTCTACGGCGCCCTCGTGCTCACAGAGGCGCCTGACCGCGTCCGCAATGGCGGCGACGATCGCGTCCTCCTTCTTGCCCCGGTGGCCTCGAATCACTTCCTTCCGGTGAATCCGGCCGGCCGCGTCCACCAGGGCGACGGCGATCTTCGTGCCGCCAAGGTCGACACCGCAGATCAGCTCAGCCATCCTGCGCCACCCGTGCGCCCCGGGACCGGGCAATACCGGCGAATCGCGCCACCTCGTCCTCCGGCAGCGGTCCGGGATGGTCCGGAAAGGGCCACTCCCTGTCCAGGGCGCGGTACTTCCCGGCCGGAAGGGGGTTGAAGTTGACCAGCTCCAGCGGAATGTCCCCGGGCAACTCGGAAGCGAAGGCGCCGATTGCGGCGACGTTCTCCTCCGTCGCGGTGATTCCCGGCACCAGGGGCAGCCGGAGCGTAAGGGCGGTTCCGGTCGCGGCGAGGTAACGAATATTATCGAGAATTCGAGAGTTGTCGGTGCCGGTGTAGCGCCGGTGTTCCGTCGCGTCGTAAAGCTTGACATCGACGAGGAAGAGATCAATGAGAGGGCGGACGCGCTCAAGGGTGTCGCGACCCATGAACAGTGTCGTCTCCACCGCGGTGTGGATGTCCCTGCGCCGGCACTCCTCCAGGATGGCCGCAGCAAAGTCGATCTGGAAGAGCGGCTCGCCCCCCGAGAGGGTCACCCCGCCGCCGGAGCTCTCGTAGTAGGTGCGGTCGCGCTCGAGCTCCTTCATGAGCTCCGGAACGGTGTACCAAAGGCTGTCCCACTCCAGGGCTCCGGTCGGACACGCCTGCAGACACGCACCGCTCAGGGTGCACGCCGTACGATCAATGTGGATGAACTGCTTCCGTTCCCGGGCATCCCGGCCCTGGTTGTCCCGTGCCTGCCGATCCTGCTGCCGGGTAAGCGCACCGGCTGGGCATGCGGCTACACAGCTCTCGCAGCGGATGCAGCGTTCCGGGTGGTACCAGAGGTGCGGCCGCGGCGAGATGCCTTCCGGGTTCTGGCACCACACGCAGGAGAGGGGGCAGCCCTTGAGAAACGCGGTAGTCCGGATTCCCGGCCCGTCGTGGATCGCGAAGCGTTTGATATCGAACACGAGTCCGGTGAGTCCAGACCGGTCGGTGCTCCGCCGGGGAGCCGTGGCTACTCCTGCTCCACCGCGGTCCATACGCCCTCCGCGGCGGAAGAACGTTCCGCTGCGTCCATGACGAGTTGAACCCGAAGGCCGTCCAGAATTCCCGGAGAGGGCGGGGTGCCCTCCGTGACGGCCTTCAGGAAGCGATACTGGCATTCCGCGTGGGCGCGGCCCCAGCCGACCGGGGCGCGTGCCGGCGGCGCCACCGCGCCGGGATAGGCCGCCACGGTATCCAGACGCTGCCACCCGCGCTCTCCGCCGTACTCGCCTCTGGGTTTCGTCTCATCAAAGTAGTAGAGGAAGTTGGGATCCATGAGGTCGAACTTCAGCGCACCGGTTTCGCCGTAGATCCAGATGCGCAGATCGTCGAGGGTTCCCGTGGCGAAGCGGGATGCCTCAATGGTGCCCACCGCTCCGTCGGCCATGCGTGCGCGGAGCCAGGCAACATCGTCGACGGTTACGGGACCGCGCTCGTCCGACCCTTTGGCGACGGGCCGCTCGGGAATGAAGGTCTCGAGATGTCCCTGTACGGCCCGAAACTCCCCGACGAGGTAGCGAACCAGGTCGATCACGTGGGACCCCAGATCGCCGAGGGCGCCGGAGCCTCCCTGGTCCTTCCGCAGACGCCAGCTCAGGGGGCGCTCCGGGTTCTGGTACCCGGAGTGGAGATACTCCGCCCGATAGGTGAAGACCCGGCCGATCCTGCCCGCGTCGATGAGCTCCCGCGCCTTCATGATCGCCGGGATGAAGCGGTACTGGAAGACCATGCCGAATGGGGCGTCCGAGTCATCAACGGCCCGGGCAATGCGCCGGGCGCTTTCCAGGTCCTCGGCGAGGGGCTTCTCGCAGTATACCGCCTTGCCTGCGGCGAGGGCGCCGGCGACGACGTCGTGGTGGAGGTGGTTCGGCAGGGTCACATCGACGACGTCGACATCCTCCGAGGTCACCAGCTCCTGCTGATTCCAGCCGGCTTCGCGAAAACCCGCTTCCCGTTGTGCCGCTTCGGCGCTCTCCCGGCGTGAGGTGCTTACGCGCTGCAGCACCGGCTCCGGCAGCGAACCCGGATAGAGTATGGGTATCTGCCGGTATCCCAGGGCGTGGACCCGCCCGATTCCGCCGTAGCCGGCCATCCCAATGCGTATCCTGTTGCGCTGCGTTCCGCTGCTCATGACGTGATATCCCTCCTCGGGGTGTCCGTGTCCCGGAGAAGCCCGCCTGTGCGCTCTCTGCGGTGCCGTCCGGCTCAGTCCGGCTCAGTCCGGGCGGATGCTCCGCCGGAGGCCCCCGCCGTCGGTTCGATAGGTCTCGCACAGGCCCCGGAGGAACTCCTTGAGCTCCCGCGTCGCCCGGGCAATGTCGCCGGCTCCCGGCTTGTAGCGTCCCTTCGGCCCTTTCAGAAGCGGCGAGGAGAACTCACCGACGCTCATGCCGCGTTGCACGAAGGTCTCGAGATTGGAGGTATTTAGTCCGCCGTCCTCCATGAGGTCGACCTCTCCCTCACGGCCTCGCCTCTCCAGCATTTGGTACAGCTCTTCCACGCTCTCAATGACAGTGTCGTCCATGACGTGAGGGCTGCCCGCACCCGTCACGGGCTTCCAGAAGGGGTACCGGCACTCGTATTCGATAATGTCGACGAAGGGGATGTACTGATCGAAGAACAGGACCGGGGCGCCCTGCCACGCCCAGACGCCGACTTTGAGGCCGAGCTCCTTCACGTAGCTGACGTTCTGGATCAGCGTTTCCCCCGTGGTCTCGATCGGCAGGGTGATGAGGTCGGCTCCTGCGTCGGCGAGCTGCTTCAGGAGGTCGAGGGTCGGACGCACGGTCTGCAGCTGTACCTCGATCTCCAGCTTGGTGTAGGGACGAATGCCGTAGAGGATGTCGATGCCGCCGCGGGGTACGTTGAAGTTCATGTAGGCGCCGTCGCGCATCTCCATGTGGATCCAGTCGGCGCCGCCCTCCTCGAGCTCTCCGACGGTGTCCGCGAGATACCCGTAGTCCGCCCAGAAGAGTCCTGCGGCTATCTTCACATCGCGCTGGACGACTCCGATCCTGCTCTCGCTCACCAACCCCTCCTGAAACGCGCCGGCGGCCGGCGCCGCCTGTCTCCCGCGGCGAATCCGCCAGGTAGCGGATTTGGCCGCGCGTGGCCCTGTGGCTGAAGGTACCATGGGCTTCATTCGAAAGCAACGCCGTGGCGTCGACGAGATCGTGTTATGAGGCAACTGGAGCGCCGGCGCGAGGTCTCCCGGGACGGGTTCGCCTCAGGTGCGTTCCCCCAGGCGGGCACCCAGGAGTGCCACGACGAAGGCGACAACGCCGGCGACGATCATGCCGAGGACTCGCCCGCCCGTAGCGCGGGAGGCGTCGAAGATGGTCCCGGCAACGGCAACGACCACGGCGCCGATTGCGGGTTCCCGAATGGTGATTCCCGGAGAGAGCCGACCGGTTATGTAGCCCCCGATGAAGTAGACGACGGGCTTGGCAATGAGAAAGAGAAGGAAGCCGAAGCCGAGGGTCATGAGACCGAAGATGGTGAAGGCTACGTTCACGACGACCTGGGTGACCAGGAAGATGAGAAGGCTGATTCCGATCCACTTCAGTTGCAACGGTTGATTCTGCGCCATGTCGTACTCCTGTGCACAAGAATTTTCGCGTTCCGAGTATGCATGTCCACCGTCTTCTCGACCATACCCGCCGCGCCCCGGCGCGACCGACGCCGACCGCAACCGATGCCGACCGCGGCCGGCGGCCCGGGTGCGGCGCGCCGCCTCACGTCGGGCGGGCGGGCACCCCGGGATGTCCGTCCTGGAAGCGCCCGTAAGACCTCCCGGACTCGTTTGCTAAAAACTCCACAAAATCTATTAAACCCTTGTCAGTGAAAATCGTTAATGATATTGTTTCCGTGAATCCGGCGGACTCGGCGTGGATTGCCTGTACCGCCGGGAGAAGACAGTCACGATCGAGCCTCTAGGGAGCTCATAGGAGGAAGTCATGTCTACAGAGAATACACCCATGGACGCCGCGTCCACGGAGACCACGGCCAATCAGTACCTGACCTTCGTGCTCGCAGGTGAGTACTACGCACTGCCGGTGGCCACGGTGCGAGAAGTCCTGGAGCTCCAGGAAGTAACCAGAATCCCCCAGATGGCGGACTATATGAAGGGCGTGATCAATGTGCGCGGGAGCGTGCTTCCGGTGATCGATCTGCGCCTCAAGTTCGGCATGGAGGAGGCCGAGACGACGGTGGATACGGCGATTATCGTAACCGACGTTTCCGCCGGTGACGACCGGGTAACCGTCGGGTGCCGGGCGGACTCCGTAGATGAGGTGCTGGACATTCCGCCGGAGAACATTGAGCCCGCCCCGCGGGTCGGCACCAAGGTCAACGCCGACTTCATCAAGGGCATCGGCAAGAACAACGAACACTTCATCATGATCCTCGACATCGATCGGGTCTTCCGGGATGACGAGCTGGAGGCCCTCGAAGCGGGCAGCCGCATGGCTCAGGCGTAGCGGCTCCTCAGATGTGCTCGGCAATGAAGCCGAGCACGCTCTTGTACCACACCTCTGCATTCGCAGGCTTCGTCACGAAGTGACCCTCATCCGGGAACCAGAGCAGTCGTGAGGGTACGCCGCGAATCTGGAGGGCCGTGAACATGCCGAGCCCCTCGGATGCGGGACAGCGGAAATCCTGCTCTCCCTGAATCACCAGCATCGGCGTCGTGAAGCTCTCGACGTAGTTCTGCGGCGACTGCCGTCGGTACTCCTCGGGACTCTCGAAGGGCATGCCGCTGTGCTCCCACACGTCGAACCAGAGCTCATCCGTTGTGTAGCTCATGGTCTCCTGGCTGAAGATGCCGTCGTGAGAGACCAGGACGCTGAACCGGTGTGAGTGCCCGGCAATCCAGTTGACCATGTAGCCGCCGAAGCTCGCGCCGGCGGCACCAATGCGCTCCCGATCGACAAAGCTGAAGTTCTCGATTGCGTGATCGATGCCGCGCATGAGATCGGTGTAGCACCGTCCCGACCAGTCGCCGCTGATCTGATCGGTGAAGGTCTGTCCGTACCCGGTCGAACCGCGGGGGTTCATCATGAGCACCACGTAGCCCGCGCCGGCAAAGATCTGGGCGTTCCAGCGGAAGTGAAAGTCGTCGCCGAAGGCGCCCTGTGGTCCCCCGTGAATGAGCACCAGCAGCGGGTAGGTGCGATCCGCGTCGAAGCCGGGCGGCTTCATCAGGAAGGCGTGAACCCAGTCGTCGTCGGCACCCCGGAACCAGAAGGGTTCCAGCGGTTGCGTTGCGGCGGAGACGTAGACATCGGCATTGAGATCGGTGATCTGAGCGGCGGGAGGCCCGAAGCGCTCGGGCAGGCCGGGACCGTTCTCCGTGGAGGCGTCGCGACCTTCGTCGAGGGTGAGGGTCCAGACCTCGGGGGCGCGCTCGACGCTTTGCCGGAGGAGCAGAACCTCGTCGACGCTGCGCTCGGCCCGACCGACCGGGCGCAGGGCGCTGTGGTAGCTGCCGGCGGTGTACTGAACTACCCGGGCGGCTCCGGGGTGCGCCGGATCGAAGCGGGCGCCGTAGAGTGAGCGATATCCCCGGTCTTCCGCCACGAAGAGGAGCTCCCCCGAGGACCGCCAGAGGTACTCTGCGACGGATCGGTCGAAGTCCTCCGTAAGAGTCACCGTCTCCCGTGATCCGCGATCGAACACCTTCAGCCGGAGGCGATCCGCCTCGTAGGTCGGCTGCTCCGCCCCGAGAAAGGCCAGCTTCGTCCCATCCGGGCTGTACCGCGGCTCGGCCTCCATGGCCTCGGTCTCGGAAATGCAGACTGGCGGTCCCACCGGTTGAATGCCGTCGAGAGGCTGCAGGAAGACGGAGTTGTTCGTCGAGAGCGCGACCACCTCGTCGGGGTTCATGATGTAGGCGATCTCGTTGCCGTCCGGCGCAAATACGAAGTCCTGAGCGCCGCCCAGGCTGATCGGCGGCACATCGATCTCACCCGGAGTTACGTCCACACTCTCACCGGTCTCCGTATCCAGAATGAAGAGATGATTGCGGTCGCGGTTTCGCCAGCTGTTCCAGTGCCGGAAGAGCAGGGATTCGGCAATGCGCCCCGAGGATTTCGTGTTCGGCAGTCCGAAGGCGCGCGCCCGGCGCCGCGACAACTCGTCATCCGACGGAGCGGCTGCACCCCACGGCGCGGCGTTTTTCCCGGTGCCGCCGTCGGAGCCGGTGGGGCCGCCCTCTGCGGTAAGGTCGGACTCCTCCAGTGCGGTTCCGGGGATGCGTGGAATGGTCACCTGCCGCGACAGGGCAATGCGCCGACTGTCAGGTGCCCAGGTGGGCTGGGAGGCACCGCCGTACCCGGAGGTTACCGGCCGCGCCTCGCCGCCCTGTGCGTAGGGCAGGAGCCAGAGTTGCTCCTCACCGGTACGGTCGGAGACGAAGGCGAGGAAGCGCCCGTCCGGGCTCCACCGGGGAGTGGTATCGCTGTGCTCCCCCGGCGTGAGGTCGCGGTACGCCCGGGTGTGGAGGTTCACCTCGTAGATGCTGCGAGCAACCTTGTCCGTTGCGGGATCGTGGGTCTCTACGACGAAGGCCGCAACGCCACCATCGGGATGGACGGCGGGGTCGCCGACCCGACGTACACGCATGAGATCGTCGAACTGAAAGGGGTGTTTCGGTGCCATGGGATCGATCGTCGCACGAGAGCGCCCCGGTGACAACACGATTCACCGCCGCCCGGAAGCGGCCGCGCGCGCCGCGGCGCCAGGGCGTTACGCGGCCGTCAGGACCTCGCCCCCCGGTAGAACCGCTCCTCGATCTCACCGCCGTCCTCCGCCGGTGCCGCGCGGACACAGCTGTACAGTGTCTCGGCCTCTCCGGGCGCGACGGGGCGGTGTGTGACGTGCGGATCGACATTGCCGTCGTGGTCGAGGGCGGAGGCGCCGATCTCCGGACCCATGCCGTCCCAGGGAACCGGAATCGCGCTCTCCCGCGGGCGTTCCGGGAAGGCGAACTCAAGGCTGCCCTGACCGCCGCAGGAGAACCAGGAGAGCGTGTAGGCGCTTGCGGGCATGGCAAAGAGGGTCGCCGGCCCCTCGGGATAGACCGCCGCGCCGCGGACCGCTTCGGTTCCGAGGGGGCTCGATTCAATGGGCACACCCTTGTGGATGTAGCCGCGCTCGTGTCGCGTTCCCGGATCCGCTGATGGCCGCCATGCCTCGAATTCCGGGGGCACCTTGCCGTCGAAGCGACTCTCTACGCTCTCGCTTGGAATGAGCAGACGCGCCCCATCGGCGGCGCGGAACTGGTAGTGGTATCCCCAGTCGGGTACGGCCGGTTCCGACCCGACATTCGTGATCTCGTCCACCAGATGCATGATCCCTTCATTGGTGTCGATGATGATGGTCCTGACCACGCGCCAGCGCCGCACCCCGCGCCGATACCACGGTCGGCTCCGGTCGGGGTCGTCCCACCAGGCGTGGCGCACCTCGAAGGGAGCTTCCACGAGGGCGTAGCGCCCATCCGCGGCGATGGCGACCTCCTCCACGGGCAGGTGGGAGGCCTCACCGTGGAGGGGTAGCGTTACCTTCGTGCCTGGAGGCCGGTGCGCCATGCCCCAGTTAGACAGGCCAAGAAGCTCAATGCAGCCGGCGAAGTTCTCCAGCCAGCGCATGGACTCGACGCGTTCTCCGTTGATCAGCATGGCCCCCAGGAGGTCCTCGTCATCCGGCGAGATAATGCCGGGTACCACGGGCTTCCAGAAGGGGACCCACTCGCCGTGGCGGAGCCTTCCGACGGTGAGGCCTTTGGTCGGCAGCACCTCGAGCTCACCCTCTTCCCAGGAAACGCGGAGGCGGCGCACATCCGCCGCGTCTCCGGCGCCGCGGTAACTCTCCGCGACGATCGCGCCGATCTCCCGGCGCGCAGGATCGCCGGTGCGCAGCTCGGCGGCGGAAAAGCGGGTCGTGTCAGGGTTCGCGAGGGCGCCGGGCCCGGATAGGGCGGAAAGCCATGAGGGAAGGTACATGATTCGTCCTTTCGTCGCTGCGCCCATTCTACCGCGCCCCCTCAGGGACGTCGAGAAACGCCTCTAGCGCGTCGCCTGTAGCGCGCCCCCTGTAGAGCGTCGCCTGTATCGCGTCGCCTATAGCGCGCCCCCTGTAGAGCGTCGCCTATAGCGCGTCGAGGAGGACGCTGTAGGCGTGATTGATCCGCTGGGCGATACGCAGCCCCCGGGGATTCACATCGGGGTGGTAGCGAAGCATGAGCCTCTTGTAGCTGCGCTTCACCGCCCCAACGGTGACGCTGCGGGGATCGAGCTCCAGGATGCTGCACGCCCAGGCAACGCGGGAGGCCGCCCCGTCCCTGCCGGCCCAGTCGGCGCCCGTCCCATCCGAGTCGGCGCCGGTGGAGTGATCTGCCCGGGCGCGGTCTCCGGCGCTCCAGGCGCCGCCTGTGCCGCCCGCGCCGGCGCCGCGGCCGCCCCCGAAACCGGCCTCCCTTTTGAAGTACTCGTCCTCCGGGCGCCGGGCGAAGCCCTCCTCCACGGCAATCTCGAAGAGGCGTACCCCGATCGATGCGAAGACCGTCTGAATCTCCAGGATATGGCTGCGGAAGAGGCGGTCCAGGACGGCGGCGGCGGTTCTCCGGCCGAGCTCCGGCAGCCCCACGGGGAAGGTCTCGGCGAAGCGCGTTGCGGCCTCCTGAAGCAGCTCATCCTGCGAAAAGAACTCGGCGAAGTAGATGTCCCGGGCGCGCTCGTAGCTTCCGAAGGTGCGCAACATCTGCCGGAACGCCGCGACGTCGACGCTGTGCCGTCCCGCCCACTCATGGGCGGTCTCCAGGAGGGTTTGCGTGAGATCGACGCGGTACTCGTGCGGGAGAAAGGCGCCGAGGCGCGCAAGGGCGTTCTCCGCCTCACTTCCGGCGAACAGCTCCAGCAGTCCCACGAGCTCCCCGGCGGCACCGGGGTCGAAGGTCTGGGTTGCGGTGGAGACTTCTACGGTGCCGCCGCGGCGTTGCGCCGCTTCGTAGACGCGCTGATAGAAGGTGGCGTGGTCGAGTCCCAGGAGGCGCCGGATATCGTCGGCCCTGAGGCGCCACGTCCCGGACTCCCGGAACTGCCGGACCATCTCGTCGGTAACGTGGTGGATCTGCGCGGATGCGTCGGCCATGATTCCTGCCGAGAAGCTACACAGGAACGCGCCGCGCCATCTACCCCGAGGCGCGGGAGTGCGCCGTTCCGTGCTTGTGTTCCTCCCTGCGCCGTGGCTATTATGGGCACCAGACGTCATGCAGCAAACACGACTTGCCGCCATCATGTTCACGGACATCGTGGGCTACTCGCGGCTCATGGAAGAGAACGAGCAGCGCACCATCGAGATCCTCCAGAGCCACAACCGGATCGTCCTGCCGGCGATCAGCCGGGGCAACGGGGAAGTGGTGGATGCCATCGGCGACGGTCTTCTGGTCATCTACGGGAGCGCCTATGATGCCGTACAGTCCGCGCTCGAGGTCCACGGCCTCGTCGAGGAGCACAACCGGGCGGCGGATCCGGAGATGCGCTTCAAGCTGCGAATCGGCATCAACATCGGCGATATCTGGCAGGAGAACGACCGCGTCTACGGAAACGGCGTCAACGTTGCCGCCCGGGTGCAGCCCTACGCGCAGCCCGGCGGCATCTGCATCACCGAGGATGTCCACACGCAGGTCGCCAACAAGCTCGACGTGCCCATTGAGAGCATCGGGCGGCCCGCCCTCAAGAACATCTCCCGGTCGGTCACTCTCTACCGAGTCGCCACCGGCTACGAGAGCAATGAGTCCGATTCTGCCTCTTCTGAGGTCGATGCTCACGGCGACTCCGACACCGAAGGACCGACCCTTGACAGTATCAAGGAGCGCCTGATCGCCGAGAAGGAGAAGATCTCCCGTTCCCGGGCGCGATTCGACGGTGAGGACCGGAATGAGGCCGGGCAGGGGCGCCGGGAAGAGCAGAAGGGACGCGACCTCGGGACCACCATTGAAAACGGCGTGTACCGCCTGGTCGAAGGGATCATGGATCGTGCAATCGACCGGTGGGAGCACATGCCCGAGGAGGACCGGAAGCGCGCGGAGAGGGAGATTCGCAAGGAGTTCGGCAAGGGAGGGGCGTCCGACCATCATGAGCGCCAC
>CAZZIE010000102.1:0-15062 GCA_964654185.1 uncultured Spirochaetaceae bacterium
GACGCCCTCGCCGCGGCGGGCTTCGCGGTCTACGCTTCGGATCTCCGGGGACACGGTGCGCTCCGGCTCTCCGCCGGGACCGCCCGGGCGGGAGAGGCTACGGCGATCATTTTTGCCGAGCGCCACGGCCTCGAGGCGGTGATCTCGGATCTCCACGACGTGCGCAGAGAGATCGAACGGCGCCACCCGGGAGTGCCTCTCCTTCTCGTCGGGCACAGTCTGGGCAGCCTGCTGGCGCGAGTCGCCGCAGCGGGAAGCGCCGGCTCCTACCGGGGAATCGCTCTGTTCGGCCTGGTCGGGCCGATCGGCGCGCTTGCGCCGGTGGGGCGTCTCGTTGCGGCGGTGGGGCGACTTGTCCGGGGACCCGCGCGGCCGAACCGCGTGTTCAAGGCGCTCACCTTCGACACCTACGCCCGGGCGCTGAAGGAGCGGGAGACCGACCTCGACTGGCTCACGCGCGACCCCGAGGAAGTAGCCGCATATCGAGACGATCCCCTGACCGGAGGCCCCTTCTCGTCGCCCTTTGCCGGTGACGTCGTCAAGGCGACCGTGGCGGCTCACAGTAGGAGCACGCTGCACGCCCTCGGCGACGGGCCACCCGTCGCGATCTTCGTCGGCGAGGCGGATCCCGTGCCGAAGTTCGGCCGGGATGCAACGAAGGTCGGGAAGATGATCGAGGAGGCCGGCAACGGAGACGTGACCGTGCGCATCTACCCCGGAGCGCGCCATGAGCTGCACCACGAAACCAACCGCGACGAGGTCTTTCGCGATCTCATCGGCTGGGTGGAGGAGCGGCTGGGGCCCGCCGGGGATTGACGCCGGCACGGTTTGACGCCGGAGTACAGCGCGGTATAGTTTGACGCGTTATCTTGATGCGTTATCTTGATGCGTTATCTTGATGCGTTATCTTGATGCGTCGCGTCGACGCACGGGCGCTTGAAGCGAGGAGGAACACGTGGGGCGCATTATTGTTTCGGCAGTTCTCGTGGGGATTCTCGGGCTCGGAGTCGGTTACCTCATCTTCGGGCGCATTGCGGGAGAGTTCATTCCGATCGATCAGCTCTTCCGGCTTCCCGGTGAGGGCATTGAAGGCGCCCTGCGCGAGCTCGGGCAGACCATCACCGGCATCAAGGAAGCGCGGCAGAACATCCTGATTTCAGGTGCGGTCGGACTGGCTGTTGGAGCGATTGTCGGTGTGCTGCGTCCGGGAGCGCGCCGGCGGTAAAGCGGCCGTTCGCGGCGCCTGCGACCCCTTTAACCTGCCCGGAAGCCTGTTGATGGGATTCCGGCAAGTCACGGTGCGGACGAAGTTTGCGCGGCTTAGGCGCCGGCAGGGAAGTTGTCGCGGTCCTGCCGCCGCCAAGCCATGGCTGCGTAGCAGTTTACGGAAGGTGCCATCAACAGGCTTCTGAGTAGGTTACAGGGAGACCCGCACGTCCGTGACGATCATGCCGGCGCGGTGGGCCGCCTCCAGGCCCCGCTCACTGTCCTCGAAGACCTGACAATTCTCAGGCTCGACTCCCAACCGTTCCGCACACAGCAGAAAGATCTCCGGATCGGGCTTCGGGTTTGCGATCTCGTCCAGGGTGACCATGACGCTGAAGTAGTGGGACAACCCCGCCGCCCGGAGCGTCATGTTCGCAATTCCCATGGTCTCGTTGGTGGCGATCCCCAGGGGAAGTTGCCCGTGGTGGTGCTCAACGACCTCCACGACGGGGCGGATCGGCTGAACCATGGTCACCGTCGAGACGAAGGCCTGATCCTTCTCCCGTGAGATCTCCTTCGCACTGAGATCCGCCCCGTAATCATCGTTCACAATCTCAACAATTCGCACCGAGGGGTGGCCGCCAAGGCGGTCCATGAAGTAGTCGTCGGTTATCTCGACACCGTGCTTTGCGAGGACCCGCTTCCACGCCGCCTGGTGGAGGGGCATGGTGTCGATGAGGGTGCCGTCAATGTCGAAGATCAATGCCCGGGCGGCGGGATCGATTGTCAGCATGGATCAGCCGCCGTTCCCGCCGGCGATGCCAAACAGGCCCGCATAGGTTTCCAGGGCGGAATCCATCTCATTGCCCAGGACGCGCCTGGCGAGGACTTTGCCGAGCTGCACACCCTCCTGGTCGAAGCTGTTCACGTTCCACAGGAAGCCCTGGAACATCACCTTGTTCTCGAAGTGGGCAAGGAGCGCCCCGAGCCGGCGTGGCGTCAGGCGATCAGCGTAGAGGACGCTGGAGGGGCGGTTTCCCGCGAAAGCCTTGTTCGGGTTCTCATCCTCCTTGCCTCGGGCAAAGGCGACGATCTGGGCGACGAGGTTGGCCAGGAGCTTTCGCTGACTCGTCGAGCCTTCGAACATGACGTCCTCGTAGCTCTGGGATTCCCGGAAGCCGATGAACTGCAACGGGACGATGTCCGTTCCCTGATGGAGGAGCTGGTAGAAGCTGTGCTGGCCGTTGGTGCCCGCCTCGCCGAAGACGACCGGGCCCGTCGAGTAGTCGAGGGGCAGGCCGTCGCGGTTCACGCTCTTGCCGTTGCTCTCCATGTCGAGTTGCTGCAGGTGTGCCGGGAAGCGCCAGAGCACCTGGCTGTACGGGAGAACCGCGGTCATGGGGTAGCCCATGACGTTTCGCTCGTACACCCCGATGAGGGCGTCCAGCAGGGCGGCGTTCTTCCGGGGGTCGCCGTCGGTGGCGGCCCTGTCGGCCTGGTGGGCGCCTTCGAGGAACTCCGCGAAGACCTCGGGACCGAAGGCGAGGGAGAGAAGGGTGCCGCCGACGGCGCTGGTACTCGAGTAGCGCCCGCCGATGTAGTCGTCAATGAAGAAGGCGTCCAGGTAATCCGCGGACTTCGCGAGCGGGCTGGTCTGGGAGGTCACCGCGACAATGTGTTTGCGCGGGTTCAGTCCCTTGATGCCCCGGGCGCCGAGCTTCTCCACGACGAAGGCCTCGTTGGTGAGGGTCTCCTGAGTGGTGCCGCTCTTCGAAACCAGAATGAACAGCGTCGTTTCGGGGTCGACGCGCTCGAGCACCGCTGCGGCATCGTCAGGATCTACATTCGAGATGAAGTGTCCGGTCAGCTTCGGGCCGATCCCCGCCTGGCGCGCGTAGCTCTCCAGGGCCAGGTACATGGCGCGGGGACCGAGGTCAGACCCGCCGATGCCCACCTGGACCACCGTGTCGAAGGGCTTACGGGTGCTGCCGGTTATGTTGCCGGCATGAACGCTCCGGGCGAAGTCGGCAATCCGGTTCTGCTGCTCCAGGTAGAACCGCCGGAGATCGACGCCGTCCTTCGTGACCGCCTCGCCGAGCTGCCCCCGGGTCAGGTGGTGCAGGACCATCCGCCCCTCGCCGGTGTTCATGACCGCGCCGTTGTGGAGCGCCTGGAACTTCTCGGCGCACTGCTGCTCCGCAGCCACATCGGCAAGGGCGTTCAGAATCCCGTCGTCGACGCGCTTGGCGGCGTAGTTGTAGGTGATTCCCTCCGCCGCGGCGGTCTGGTAGTTGCGAATGCGCTCCGGGCCGATGTCCGCTACTGAGGGCGGGCTTGTTTCGCGGAGCTTTGCGAAGGCCGTCGTCCGAGTCAGGTTGGTGTATCGAAGGGTCGGCATGGGTGCCTCCTGTTCGTGTGCGCCCGGCGGCGCGGTGCGCATGTGCGCCCGGCGGCGAGCATGCTCACCCGGCCGCCCGCGCGGGCTCGTCGCTATTTCTCGTGGAAGCCCGCCATGGCGCGCATCTCCCGGGCGGGGCCGTCCGTCGAGGCGTCGCGGTTGTGCACGATCGCCTGCACGCCGGTGGCAAGTCCGTAGAGCTTGATGAAGCCGGTCGCGTCGCCGTGATCGTAACTGCTCTCTCCGAACGACGCCAGATCTTCAATGTACAGCGAGTAGGGGGACTTGCGGCCGGTAATGGTCACATTCCCCTTGTAGAGCGCAATGGAAACCGAGCCGGTGGCGAACTTCGTCGCCTCCCGCATGTAGGCGTCCATGGACTGCCGGAAGTGGGTGAACCACTTGCCGGCATACACAATGTCGGCGTACTTCAGCGCCAGCTGGTTCTTCATGCTCAGGGTGTCGAAGTCCATGGTGATCATCTCGAGCTCCCGGAGCGCCCGGTGCAGGATGGTCCCGCCCGGCGTCTCATAGACACCGCGGCTCTTCATGCCGACCAGCCGCGTCTCGACCAGATCGGTCCGGCCGACCCCGTTCTCAGCCCCGAGCTGATTCAGGGTCTCCAGCAAAGGCAGTGGGGCCATCTTCTCGCCGTTGAGTGCGACCGGGATTCCTTTTTCGAAGTCGATGGTAACGGCGGTCTCCTCATCCGGCGCGTCCTTCGGCGACCTGGTCAGGAGGAACATCTCCTCCTTCGGGCGGTTCCAGGTGTTCTCGAGCTCTCCGCCTTCATGACTCATGTGCCAGAGGTTCCAGTCCCGGGAGTAGATGTTCTCCTTCGAGATGTTGCCTATCGGGATGCCGTGATTCTTCGCGTACTCAATGGCCTGCTCCCGGGAGTGGATGTTCCACATGCGCCACGGGGCAATGACCTCCAGGTGCGGCGCCAGCGCCTTGTAGGTGAGCTCGAAGCGGACCTGGTCGTTCCCCTTGCCGGTGCAGCCGTGGGCGACGGCGTCGGCGCCCTCTTCCAGGGCGACGCGGACCTGGTGCTTCGCCTGGAGGGGCCGCGCAATGGAGGTTCCCAGGAGGTACTTTCCCTCGTAGATCGCCCCGGCGCGAAGCATGGGAAAGAGGTAGTCCGTCACGAACTCCTCCCGGACATCGACAATGTAGAGCTTGGATGCGCCGGAGGCCTTCGCCTTCTCCTCCATGCCGTCCCAGTCCTCGTCCTGACCGACGTTGGTACACACCCCGATGACTTCCGCACCCGGGTAGTTCTCCTTCAGCCAGGGAATGATGATGGAGGTGTCGAGCCCTCCCGAGTAGGCCAGAATGATCTTCTTGATTTCGTTCTCACTCATGCGTTTCTCCCTCCTGGAATGTGGTCGCCTCGACGCCGTCGTCGTCGGCAGGTGCGGTGATTGCGGTGGCGTGCTCGCGCAGGACCTGACGGAGGATACCAATTCCCCTGTCGATCTCTCTGTTCGATATCACCAGCGGCGGCGCCAGGCGAACTACGTTGTCTCCGGACTTCAGGATGAGAAGCCCGGCTTCGCGACAGGCGTCCATGATGGTCTTCACCGCGGCCGCGCTTGTCTGCGACGGCGTTACCGCCTCCCCGGGAGCTTCGCCGGTGCCGCCCCGTTCGCGTCGGCCCGCTTCTACGACGAGGCCGCGCAGCATGCCGCGGCCCCGGAGCTCCGTTATGAAGTCGAACTCCCCCGCCAGCGCCTTCAGCCCGGCATCCAGATGCGCCGCGGTTTCCGCCACACTGCCGCCGAAGCTCCGATCCGCAATGGTTCGCCAGACGTGCGTCGCCACGGCGGTGGTCACCGGACCGCCGCCGAAGGTGGTCCCGTGGTCCCCGGGTTTGAGAAGGTCGTCTACCTTTGCCGGGATCAGCGTGGCGGAGAGGGGCAGGCCGCCGGCCAGGGGCTTCGACATCGTTATGATGTCAGGCTCCAAACCGACGTCCATGGAGGCGAAGAGTGATCCCGTGCGCCGAAGGGCCGTTTGGACTTCGTCGGCGATCAGCAGAATGTCGTGACGGCGGCAGACCTCGTTGAGGGCCTTTGCGAAGTCCGGGGTCATGGCGGTGAGGCCGCCTTCGCCCTGGATCACCTCGACGATCACCGCGGCGAACTCCGGCGTGAGCGTTTCCAGCGCCTCCGGATCGTTGTACGGCAGGACCTCGGTGCCCGGTAGCAGCGGCACGAAGGGGGCGCGGGCCGGTTCCTTGGGCGTTACCGAGAGGGCGCCCATGGTGCGGCCGTGAAAGCCGTGGGTGAAGGAGGCGAGTTTGTGGTGCCCCTCGCCGCGGGTGCGCCGGGCGTAGAGGCGGGCGAACTTCAGGGCGCTCTCGTTCGCCTCCGCCCCGCTGTTGCCGAAGTGAACCGCGGCAAAGCGGCCCGGGCCGGGAGCGTCGCCGGCGGGAAAGAGCGTCGGGTCGGTCAGGAGGCGTGTCAGCTCGACGGCGGCGGGATTGGCGTAGAGGTTCGAGACGTGGATGAGTCTGCGCATCTGACGGCCGGCAATACGCGCGAGATCGCGGCGGCCGTACCCCAGGGCGTTGACGGCAATTCCCGCCCCGAAATCGAGGTAGCGGTTGCCTTCACCGTCCTTGAGATACACGCCTCGCCCCGACTTCAGGAGGAGGAACTCTCCGCCGTAACTCCGGGGTATTCCCGGCGGCGACACAATGTTCGGCTTCATGACTCAACCCCCTTGCGCGTTCGTTCTCCGCCGCGCTTCACGTTCCGCCGCGGCGCCTCACGGCTTGATCCTCGTTCCGGTGCTACCATTGAGCATACCCGTGAGATCGCCGGTTGTGCGGACGGCCCCGATCACCGCCGCCGTCGATCCCGCATTCAGGGCGCGCAAAGTGGCCCGAACCTTGGGGATCATGCCGCCGGAGATGGAGCCGTCGGCGATCGCCGCCTCTACCTCTGCGGCGGTGAGGGCGGATCGAATCTCGCCCTGGAGCAGCACTCCCTCCGTATCGGAAACGAATAGACATGCATCCACGGCGATCGCCCCTGCCAGGGCGACGGCAAAGTTATCCGCATTGATGTTCAGGGCGCGGCCCGCCTCATCCGCCGCCACGCTCCCGCACACCGGGGTGTGCCCCGCCGCGAGAAGCGCTTCCAGGATACCCGGCGATACGGACGCGGGCGTGCCGGTGTGCGTCGGCACGCCCTCGGCGCGGCCGTCGGGCGTGCCGTCCTCGGCCGCTTGTCCGCCGGGATCGGTCATGGCGACGCCGGTGACCAGGCGCGCGTCCGCGCCGGTAAGGCCGACGGCGGACACCCCGGCGTAGTTGAGGGCGCGGACCAGTTGCGTGTTCACCGCCCCGGCGAGGACCATATCCACGACATCCATCTCGGCCTCACCGGTCATGCGGATGCCGTCGACGAAGCGGGAGGGAATGCCCAGGCGTTCCGAGAGAGAGGTCACCCGGTAGCCGCCGCCGTGCACGAGAATCACCTCGTGGTGCTCCCGCAGGGTGCGGATCTCACCGGCGGTGATGAGACGTTGATCCTCTCGCTCGATTGCTCGGCCTCCGAGCTTCACCAGTACACGCATATCCTTCTCGCCTGAGCGCCGGGTGCGGCCGGATCAGATCACTGCGTGACGGGGAAGGCCGGCGGCCTCGTCGAGCCCGAAACGCAGATTCATATTCTGGACCGCCTGGCCGGCGGCGCCTTTGAGCAGATTGTCGATGCAGGCGAAGAGCAGAACCGAATCACCGTCGATTCGCCAGGAGATGTCGCAGCGGTTGCTCCCCACCACCTGAGCGGTGCCGGGGATGGCGTCCGGCGAGAGCCGGATGAAGGGAGCATCGCCGAAGGCTTCCCGGTACGCAGCTGCAAGATCCGCGTCGCCGGAGCAGTTCTTCCGGGTGCAGGTGATCGTCGCTGCAATGCCGCGGCGCATCGGTACCAGGTGCGGCATGAAGAGGAAGTCGTCGGATGCGCGCGCCGCCGTTTCGGCACCGCCCGGCGAGCCGCCGCCGGGCCCTGCAGTACCGGAGGCGCGAAGGTAGTGATCCATCTCGTGCCAGTGCCTGTGGTTGCGTCCCGGCGCGTAGGCCCGGATGGACTCATCGATCTCAGTGAAGAGATAGGATTCAGCCACCTTCTTGCCGGCGCCGGTAACACCGGAGAGGGCAGTCGCAATGATCGGCGAGCCGACCATGCCGCGCTGTACCAGCGGAAGGAGCGGCAGAAGTATTGTCGTGGGATAGCATCCCGGATTGGCAATGAGGTCCGCCGCGCGGACCTGATCGCGGAAGAGCTCGGTCAGGCCGTAGACGCTCTCGGGCAGGAGGTCCGCTCGGGGCGGTGCCTGTCCGTACCCGGCGGTGAAGGCGTCGACGTCCGGAATGCGGAAGTCCGCCGACAGATCGACGACGACCGCCTTGCCGTAGAAGGGCTCCAGAACCTCCGCCGAGGTGAGGTGGGGGAGGCAGGAGAAGACGACATCGCCTCCCGCAGCGGCAGCTTCCTCCACGGTAACCAGGCGGCCCCCAGTGGCACCGAGCTTCCCGGTGATGTGCGCCGAGAGCTTGGGAATCGTCTCAATCGCGGAGGTCCCGGCGTGAGACCGGGATACCGGAACGATCTCATCGACGTCGGGATGGTCTGATAACAGCGTAAGGAGGACCTGACCGGTGTAGCCGGTGGCCCCGAGAAGGACGGCGCGCATGGACTACTCCTCCAGCTCGGGAACCTTGTCGCGGAGTTGAGCCAGAAAGTCTTCGGGAGAAGAGCCTTTGCGCAGTACCACCAGAACCGTGTCGTTCCCGGCAACGGTTCCCAGCACTTCCGGGATGTTCAAGTTATCCAGGGCGATCGCCAAGCTGTCTGCGTGTCCGTTCAGCGTACGGACCACGGAGACACTTGTGGAGAAGTCAATCGACACGTACCCGCGCCGGAAATCTTCAATGTAGCTTCGCTCCGATTCGCGGCGCTCCTCTTCGCTGGGCAGGGTGTAGAAGTAGCCGTCCGGTCCTTCGGAGATCTTTCCCACCTTCAGCAGCTTGAGATCCCGCGACAGCGTCGCCTGAGTCACACTGAATCCTTCCTGCTTGAGATACTGCAGCAACTGCTCCTGACTATGGATGCGATGCCTGCGGATGATTCGCTTAACTGCCTGCAGTCGTCTCGGTCGTTCCCTCAACGATTCAATCCTGTATGAGTATTCCTGAATTGTGCATAAACCTACGCATTCTGACCTTTTTGTGCAATACGCGGAAGGGCCTAAACGGGGTGGGAGAGGGGCCCGGCGGGCCTCCCGGGAGCGGCCGCTCTCCAAGCCGGCGGCCCCCGGGGCCGGCCGCCGCGCCGGTGTGTCCGGGGCGGCCCCTGCCTGAGGCGGCTGCGCCCCGGCGGCGCCGCGGGGCCTTCCCGCCGCGCCGCTCGTGGCTATGGTGCCCAGGGTGCGCGGCCGAGCACGGTGAGCGCTTCGGTGTAGAGGTTCTCGTTGCGGACGGCGTCGATCTCGGCGATGACGATCTCTCCGTCGGAGGGAACGACGTAGGAGACGACCTCTTCCTGCCGGCCGCCGTCCCCGGCGTCTGCATGGGTGATTACCGCGGTCCCGTCCGCGCCCCCTGTGATTGTCACGGCCGCGCCGTCGTCAAAGGTGAAGTGCACCACCGCAGTCTGCGCGCCCGGCGGCGCTCCTGCGCCGCCCGGTCCGGAAATGCTCACAGCAACCTGGCGGCCCGTGTGATCTGCTACGCCGTCGGCCTCGACGTACCAGTCCAGCCGGCCTGCGAGCCAGGAGAGGTAGAGCCCTCCGAGGACCGGGGGGGCACCGGATACCGTCACCGACCGGATCTGATCGAGCAGTTCGCGGCGGTCGGGCGGATCGAAGTAGCGCGCCGTGACCTGACGCAGCGGCAGGAGGCGCTGCCACACGAAGTCGGAGACCACGACGCCTCGCGATACCAGCTCGCTCGTGATGGTGCGCGCCACCTCCCGGGTGGTCTCTCCGAAGGCAACGCACTGCTCGGAGTCGACAATGAGCGTGTCGCACTGCTCCTGCAGGTCCTGAAGCAGATCGGTGTTCGTGGAGAGAGTATCGAACCAGATCGCGTATACCGGGAGGTCCCGGATGAGGAGCGGCGTCCAGGTGCCCGGCGCGGCCCCCACCCCGTCGGCGCCGTTCTCAATGACGATCTCCTGAATGCACACGCTCTTGCGCTCCCGGTCCAGGTAGCACCGCGCGGAGAGGGAGACATCGCTTTCGGCCTGCTCGCGGGGAACCACGTGAATGACCCGGGCGGCTCGCCTGCCGACGACGTGGGCCAGCGCCGCATCGGTGCGAGCCGCCGTCTCACGACGGCTGAAGACCACGAGGTTGAGAATGGCCGTGCGCGCCTCCGTCGGCGAGTTCTGGCGCTGGATGCGCTCCAGCTCCGCCTCGATCTGTTCCGGATTGAACATCATAGTTTCCTCCATCGGCGTCCGACGCTGCCGATGAGCCGCTTCGCCTCCTCCGGGCCCGAGCTCGCCGGCCGGTACTGCGGAAGCGGCTCCTCGGTGAGCTTCCACCCTTCCAGGATTCGGGTAATGAAGGCCCAGGAGGTCTCGACCTCGTCGCGACGCGTGTAGAGGGTTGAGTCGCCGATGATCGCGTCGAAGAGGAGCCGCTCATACGCTTCCAGGGTTCGGCCGCCGAAGGCGGCTCCATAGGCGAAGTCCATGTTCACCGGCCGCATATCCGTGGTGTACCCGGGGATCTTGGCGTTCATGTTCAGGGTTGCCCCCTCCTGGGGCTGAATCCGAATGATCAGGGCGTTGCGGTTCATGGCGGGGTGGCGATTGTGGAAGATCTGGTGGGGCGGCTCCTTGAAGTGTACGGAGATCTCCGAGACCTTGCGGAGCAGGCGCTTCCCGGACCGGACAAAGATCGGGACTCCCGCCCATCGCCAGGTGTCAATGAAGAGCTTGAGGGCGACGAAGGTCTCCGTCTTTGAATCGGGACCGACTCCGTCCTCCTCACGGTAGGCCGGCACCGCTTCGCCGTCGACAATGCCGGAGGTGTACTGCCCCCGCACGGTGTTCTCCGCAATGTCCCGGTAGGTAATGGGACGCAGCGCCTTCAGGATCTTCACCTTCTCCCCGCGAATGCTGTCCGGGGAGAGGTCGTTCGGCGGCTCCATGGTGGTGAGGCTCAAGAGTTGAAAGATGTGGTTCTGCACCATGTCCCGGAGCGCCCCGGCGGTCTCGTAGTACTTGCCCCGGGTGCCCACGCCGATCTTCTCGCCGACAGTGATCTGGATGTGGTCGATGTAGTTGCTGTTCCACACGGGCTCGAAGATGCCGTTCCCGAAGCGCAGCGCCAGGATGTTCTGCACCGTCTCCTTTCCCAGGTAGTGGTCGATCCGGTAGATCTGGTCCTCCCGGAAGTACTGCGCCAGGGTGCGGTTGAGCGCCTGGGCGGATTGGAAGTCGCGGCCGAAGGGCTTTTCCACGACGATTCGCGTGAAACCGCTCCTTCGTTGCGCGAGATTCATGGTGCCAAGATTGTTGATGATGTCTTCGTACGCTCCGGGCGGCGTCGAGAGGTAGTAGATGCGATTGTGATAGCCGTCGTCGTAGCTGTCGATCCTGCGGAAGCCCTCAGGATCCTGAAAGGTCGACTGCAGGTACTCCAGCCGGGACAGAAACGCCTCCACCTGCTCCGGACCGGCATCGCTGAAGTCCGACAGCATCTCCCGGGCGCGCTCTCGGAGCCCCTCGGTTCCCCAGGGGCGCCGGGCAAACCCGACCACTCTGAACCTCGTCGTCCCCGCCAGGAACAAGGAGAAGAGCGCCGGCATGAGCTTCTTCCGCGTCAGGTCACCGGTGACGCCGAAGATGTAGATGACGAAGGGCCGCGCCTCGCGGCTCGCCTCCATTCCGACCAGCAGGGGGTTCTGTGCCATGGCCACACTATGGAAAATGAGGTGTGGAATTTCAATCAATATCACTCAGGACGATGCCGACGGCCGTTGATTGCCTCCTCTCGCTTCCGGGCTCGTCCAAAACCTCCATTGTACGCGGGGTCCCCGCGACCATTGCACTACGCGGGGGTGTGAATCATGGCTGGTGACTTCACGACCGCCGTCTCCAATCCCTTTCGCGAGGCTCCGATCATCTTTCGGGAGGAAACAGCCTCGACCATGCTGGATGCGCGGGAGCTTCTTCTCGAAGGGACCGCCCACGGAACGGTGGTCGTCACTGACTTCCAGAGCCACGGGCAGGGGCGGAAGGCGGAGCGCACCTGGGTGGCCCCCGCCGGCTCGGCCCTTCTCTTCACGGTCATACTCCGTCAGGAGGTTCCCCTGACGGCGCTCTCTCTGCGGGCGGGGCTCGCCGTGGCCCGGGTCCTCCACGACGACTACGGACTGGACCCGCGGATCAAGTGGCCCAACGACATTCTGCTGGAAGCTCGCAAGGTCTGCGGGATCCTCTGCCGGCAGGGCGCAACCTGGGCGCTCGTGGGAATCGGGGTGAACGTGAACCAGGAAGAGCTTCCCCCGGATCGACCGGATGCCACGTCCATCCGGCTCTTCGCCGGCGAGGAGATCGACCGCGCTCCGCTGCTTCAGGCGATTCTCCGGGAGTTGCGCCGGGAGCTCCGCCGGAACGAGCCGATCAACCGGCGCCTGAGCCGGTGGCTCTACGGCGTCGGAGAGGGCGTTACCGTGCGGTCCGACGACGGCACGGTAATCCACGGTACACTCCGCGGTCTTGCGCAGCGGGGCGCTCTGCGGATCGCTGATGCCGACGGGAAAGAGCAGGAGGTGTACGCCGGGGAGCTTCAGGTCGGCGAACCCTGATCGGCGAGTCCGGCGGGGATAGCCGAAGGGGCCGGGAGAACCCGGAGGACGCGCTTTCGAAGCGCCGCAACGTCGGGTACCTCATCTTGCAGGGACAGGGCGAAGAGAATGCTCGCAGAGGTAATCCCGGTCGCCGCCGTCTCAAAACGGCCGAATGGGAGCAGGTAGAGATCCGGTCGGGCCGCGCTTCCGCCAATCTGAACGGCGGGTTCCCAGGTGAGGCCGTGACCTTCGTCAATGAAGACGACGTGCGTCTTCAGCCCTCGTGTGGGGTCCCCGCCCAGTGAGACGGACATCCCCGCGGCGGGGATGCGAAGGAACCGCGGGACGTGGCCGTCGGTGCGTTCCGCCCGCGCCTCTACGAGGGGCTCCCATTCGCCGCCGTCGTGGCGCCACGCCCGAATCGCGACGTCGGATGCGCGTGCTGCGCGACCCAGGGGAATCGGTATGGGCCGGGCGTGACAGGAGAGCCCATCCTCGGGGTAGTGCACCGTTGCTCTGACTACCAACCACGGGAGCCCGTCCAGAAAGAGGTAGTCCGCCTCCACTCGGATTGGCCGACCTTCGGTCGCTCCAGGCGCCTGTCTGCCTGCACGGTGAAGCCTGTCCGGGGCGCACGTCAACCGTGTGGTGAGGCCGCGCGCGGTGTCCCAGTCGAAGGAGAAGGCGCCGCTCACCTGGAAGGACCGTTCCTTCCCGTTACAGAGCACCGAGCCCGGATCGGGCGGGAGCGGAAAGGGTCCCGTCGGCGACGAAGCAAGACCGATGCAGACTCCCCCGGCAAACTGCGCGGTCAGCTCGCCTTCGGTCATGCGGACGGAGCCCTGCATGCTCGCGTGAACGACGCGGTTGTCGTAGAGGGGGCTTCCGAAGCTCGTTTCCCGGACAAGCTCTTCCGGGCCCGCTGCGAAGGGCCGCAGTACCCCGGAGGACACTCTGCCCCGTCGCGTCTTCGGGCGCGCCGCCGCCGCAGAGAGGAGGCGTGCGTGCCAGATGGGCGTTCGCTCCACCGGAATCAGCGGGTCCAGGTGCGGCGGCGCGACTTCCACCGCGGGTGACGCCGGGAGATCGAGAGGCACCGCCGTCAGGTTGGGAGCGAGCCGCTCGAGTTGCGAGAGCGCCTCGCGGTTGTGCGGATCTACGGCACAGACGCCGGGAGAGCCGCGACCGAGATGGGCGAGCACGGCGTGGCGACGCCACCATCTCTCCATGTCGATACGGCCGAGTCGGACCAGGGGGAACGAAGCATGGCGTCCTTCGAATGTTACCCAGAGCCGGTGGAAGCCGCGGTGCGGTGAGACGCCGAGGATTACGGGCCGCCCGGCGGCAAGAGCGGCCAATCTCCTGGTATCTGGTTCGGCGGGGGCCATGAGATCCCGAACCCGCTCCTCAGGGATCTCGATTGCGCGTGCTGCAGCCCGCCTGGTAACATCGACCTCAAAGTGGAGCTCTCGATCCCCCAGCACTCCGTGGGGGATCCCGTAGGCGCCCTGCAGAAGAACGTCGTCGTCATGATCAATGATGCGGGTGCGCAGTCGCTCTCGGGTGGAAGGCTCCAGGCGGATCACGGACTGCTCCGCAAGGACCCAGGTAGCGGATCCGCTGCCAAGTGAGGAGAGCGCCGCAATGGCGCGGTCAACGTCTTCGGAGGTATTGGAAGCTCGCCCCGCGTGAGAGAGCAGGATGAGAATGCTGCTCCGAGAAGTCTTGCCCAGTTGCACGCACTCGCTCCCTCATGAAAGGCAGATCGGGGCCGATTTCACCGTTTTGCCCCGGACAGGCCCATTCCTGCGGAACCCGAGGCCGAATCCTTCTACGCAAAAACTGTTGATGAAGCCAGCCAACCTTTTGTATCTTTCCACCGGCTCATTAGACAATAGCCGAATCTATTCTTACAGTACAACGACATTCACAAAGAGAGGGAGTCGATATGGCTAAGCAACTGAAGTTCGATGAAGATGCTCGGAGAGCACTCCTTCGGGGAGTTGAGCAACTCTCCAACGCGGTCAAGGTGACCCTTGGCCCGAAGGGTCGAAACGTGCTTCTGGACAAGAAGTTTGGTGCACCCACCGTCACGAAGGACGGCGTTTCGGTCGCGAAGGAGATCGAGCTCGAGGATCCGTATGAGAACATGGGTGCGCAGCTTCTCAAGGAAGTTGCCACCAAGACCAACGACGTTGCCGGTGACGGTACCACCACCGCAACGGTCCTTGCCTACAGCATGATCAAGGAGGGCCTCAAGGCCGTCGCTGCGGGCATCAACCCCATGGGTATCAAGCGCGGCATCAATCACGCCGTGGAGCTCGCCGTCGCCGAGATCCAGAAGCTCTCCAAGACGATCAAGGACAAGGAAGAGATCGCACAGGTCGCCGCCATCTCCGCCAACAACGATCACGAGATCGGCGAAGAGATCGCCGGTGCCATGGAGAAGGTCGGCAAGGACGGCGTCATTACCGTCGAAGAGTCCAAGACCATTGAGACGACCACCGAGTTCGTCGAGGGTATGCAGTTCGATCGCGGTTTCGTTTCTCCGTACTTCGCGACGAACAAGGACAACATGACGGCGGTTCTCGACAACCCGTACATCCTGATCCACGACAAGAAGATCTCGAGCATGAAGGACCT
>CAZZIE010000103.1:0-1592 GCA_964654185.1 uncultured Spirochaetaceae bacterium
CCGAAGGGCGGCCCGGGCATGCGCGAGATGCTGGCGACCACCTCTGCGATCGCCGGGGCGGGTCTGCTCCGGGACGTTGCCCTTATCACCGACGGCCGCTTCTCCGGAGGAAGCCACGGCATGGTGGTCGGACACGTCGCGCCGGAAGCGCAGGTAGGAGGAGCCATCGCCCTCGTTCAGGACGGAGACATTGTCACAATTGACAGCAACAAGGCTGTGCTGTCCATGGATGTATCGGACGACGAGCTCGATCGTCGCCGGAAGGTGTGGACGGCACCGGAGCTCAAGTACAAGCGCGGAGCGCTGTACAAGTACGCGCAGGTAGTCTCGTCTGCGAGCGTGGGGGCGGTCACAAGCTGAGTCCGGTCGCAAAGTGCGGCGTGGCCCTATGGCGCCGTCATGGCGGCACCCCTCGATCCCGGGCCTTTCTCAGTAGCGACCAGCCGCCGGCCGGGTCTACCCGTTGTCGGAGCCGGCCGCGTTGCTGCTGCCGCCGATCTCTGCGCGGATCTGCCGCTTCAGCTCCTCGGTCAGCTCCTTGTACATGGCGAGCTCCTCTCTGAGCCGGTTAATCTCTGCGATCATCCACTCGATGTCCTCCCTTGCGTCGACTAAGTCCCACTTGTAGTCCGCGACGGGGTTGTACTTCATCCAGAAGAGCTGGGTGCGGTTCTTCTTCCTGCGCCGGAAGTTCTCTTCGAGCTCCGCAAGGCGGTCGCGGCCGTTGTGCTGATCCTCGGACACCGGTCTTCCTTATTACATGGGGAGCGCTGTTGCACGACCAGAGGTGCAGGCACAACGTACACTGCGGCGCCGACCGCGGCAAGCTGCGGCATGCCGACAAAGCCGGTTCATCCAGCCACTACCAGGTGTCTTCCTGCTGTTGGAGGATCTTCACCCACCGCGCCCGCACGTCCTCAATGCGCCGCGTGCCGTCCGAAAGGCACGACTCCAGGAAGGCGGTGATCCGCTCCGGCGGGGAGGGGCCGTCGACATCGATCCTGATCCAGGCTTGCTCTTCGACGGCGTAGAAGTGGTCGATTCGGCGTGTCGCACCGCCGAAAGTCCCGCCGCGGTCGACGGCAATTGGAATGAAGATATCAAAGCCCCGGAACTGCTCCGCGGAGGCGCCGTTCTGCCGGACCACCTGGTCGCGCGCTTCCTCGAGGGTGTCCGCGTGGAGGTTGGAAACGAGGCGGCAGCCACGGTCGGCGAGGGCGCACATGTCCCGGAGGTCCCTGCCCCAGGTATAGGCTTCGTAGAAGGCGGGGCTGATCTCGTAGGCGACGACGTACTCTCCGGCGTCTGCGTCTCGCCAGGAGGATCCGCTCGTGAGGTGGATGGTGCTTTCCGGGGGGAGCATGGTGAGGAGCGCGCCCATCACGACGGTCTTCCCGGCGCCGCCGGGAGACGCACCGATCAAGAAGCCGGCGCCGTCACGGACGCGGGCAACCAGATCCGCGGCCAATCGAAGGGGCAGCGTCTCCCGCTCGATCAGATCGATGATCGAGAGCATGCGGCCGCCCCGCTGGTTGGCTCGATTGACGACCTGGATGACCTCCATCCGGTTCAACCTCCGGCGGCGCTCCCGG
>CAZZIE010000103.1:1692-15027 GCA_964654185.1 uncultured Spirochaetaceae bacterium
TCGATTGACGACCTGGATGACCTCCATCCGGTTCAACCTCCGGCGGCGCTCCCGGCCCATGGGCCGCAACCAAAAACGACCCGGGGTCGCCCCCCGGGTCGTCGTGCGGCGCGCGGCCACGTGCGGCTACATGCCGAGCTTCTTGAGAAGGTCGCCCATCTCCTTGTTGCCGCCCGCGGGCGGGCGCCACGCCATGTGGACGACCTTTGTGTTCTCGTTCTTCAGGTTGTCCGCAAAGGAGGACAACCCCATGTTGATTGCTTTGAGATCGCTCTTGAAGAGCTTCTGAATCTTCTCTGTAGAAGCCATGATCTTACCTCCGGGTCTTCATGATCTCGAGGGCGAGCTTGGATGCCTGGAAGTTCGATGGCATTACCACCACACCTGCATCCTCGAGGGTCTTGCGGGACTTGCCCAGGTCCTGGGGATCGCCTGCAGTACCGGTAATGGAAGCGAGCACCGGCAGGTATCCGCCGCGCTTCTTCGCCTTCTCCTTCGCCTCGCGAACGGCGTCCACCATTGCGCCGGCGGGATCCTCGTGGGAACCATAGCCCAGGACGATGTCCATGAGCACCACCGCCACTTCCGGGTCATCCGCTTCCTTGCGGAGTCGCTCTTCCCGGGTAGACGGGTCGATCATCGGGTGCGGTCGACCGACGGTGAAGACGTCCTCACCCAGGTCGACGATGGTGTGCTTCTCCGAGACGTGGGGATCCTTGAGAACAAGGTTGGGGTCCTTCGAGTCGAAGGACATGATCCCGCCGAGGTCGTCGTTCAGGAGAATGACCGCCTCGTCCGCCAGGGTACCGCCGGTGTAGAGGCCGCGCATGTACTTCTGATCAGCGGACATGCCCTTGGTCTCCCGCTCGACGATTGCCTTCACCTCGGACTCGGGAATGGTGAAAGTGGTCGGGGTATACTCCTTGCCTTCCGCAAGGGCAACCGCCATGCCCGCCGCCTCTTCGAGGTTGTCGGCGAAATGCAGGTTGCCGCGATCCTTCTGGCCGGTGAGACCGATGAAGTGGATGACGCAGGGCTTACCCGTCGCCTCCAGCGCCTTGATGACGTTGTCCGCCACCGCTTCGGCGGGGGGCTTCGACACAACCGTGATCACCTTCGTGTCCTCATCGTCCCTGAGGGCTTCAATGCCGGTGATCATCATGGCGCCGCCGATCCGCTCGTCTTTGAGGTCGCGCCCGCCGGTGCCGATTGCCTGGGTCAGGCCGCTACCACGCTCGTCGATCACGCAGCTCACTTCCTGCAGACCGGTGCCGGATGCCGCAACCATGCCGATGGGGCCGCGCTTCACAACGTTGGCGAAGCACAGGGGCTTACCGTTGATGATCGCGGTACCGCAGTCCGGTCCCATGACCAGAAGGCCCTTCTCCCGGGCGTTCTTCTTCAGCTCGATCTCGTCCTCAATGGGGACGTTGTCCGAGAAGAGCATGACGTGGAGGTCCTTGTTCAGGGCCTTCCGCACTTCCTCCGCGGCGTACTCGCCGGGAACCGAGATAATGACCATGTTGGCGTCGGGGATCTGCTGAAGCGCACCACTGAGCGATGCGGGGTTGTACTCCCCTTCACTCTCTGATGACGCCGCCTTGTTGCGGATCATCTCGTGGGCCGCCTCGATTGCCTTCTCGGCGGCATCCTCACTCTCAGCATCCACGGCAATAATGAGGTCGTTCGGCGTGACGTCCTTCACGTCGAAACCGAGATTCTCAAGGATCTCCAGGTTCATGGGAGTTCCCATGGAGACGACGGCGTCGTTCACGCCCTCGAAGCCCTTCGCTTCCTTGTTGACCAACATCAAGAATACCGAGTCATGATAAGAGTCTTTCTGAATGTCTATCTTCTTCACGACTTCCTCCTCTGCGCCGGCGACGCTGTATCTCCTCGTCGTGTGTCCGGTTCCGGCGCACATTCAGCATGGTAACCCCGGAAGCGGACTTTGACAATGAAAGTTTGAAAAGTCCTTTCAAATTTGAATTGACACATGGCTCATGAGGTCTACAATGCACATATAGGGAGTAAAACTATGGCAAACATCGACATCGACAAGGCAAATGAGCAAGGTCTCAAGAAGCTCCTCGCCGCCAAGCCGACCTGGGTCGACATGGCCAAGGCCGAGGAAGTCATCCCGGGCATGAAGAAAAACCTCATCCTGCACTCCGGTCCGCCGGTCACGTGGGATCGAATGTGCGGTCCGCAACGAGGCGCCGTCATCGGCGCACTCATCTACGAAGGGCTGGCGAAGAGTCCGGAGGAAGCTGAGAAGCTGGCGAAGTCCGGCGACATTGAGTTCGACCCCTGCCACCATCACAACACGGTTGGTCCCATGGCGGGCGTTGTATCCTCTTCCATGCCGGTCATCGTCACGGAGAACAAGGAGAACGGTAATCGCGCCTACAACACCCTCAACGAGGGCATCGGCAAGGTGCTCCGGATGGGCGCGTACTCCGAGGAGGTCATTGAAGGCCTGAAGTGGCTGGAGAACGTGCAGTATCCCGTTCTCAAGCGCGCCATCAACAAGGCCGGCGAGCTCGATCTCAAGAACATCATGGTCCAGGCTCTGAGCATGGGCGACGAGCTCCACAACCGCAGCCGCGCGGCCTCCTACATTCTTTTCGCGCGGATTGCACCCTACATCGCCGAAACCATGGAAAACCCCTCCGAGACCCACGAGGTCCTGCGCTTCATGGAGGAGAACATCCACACCTTCCTGGGCTTCGCCATGTCCAGCGCAAAGTGCAGCCTGGACGCCATCCGTGGCATTGAGGGCTGCTCCATCGCGACGGTCATGTCCCGTAACGGTACGGACTTCGGCATTCAGATCTCCGGTCTTGAAGGCGAATGGTTCACGGCGCCGGCGGCGGTACCCGACGTCCTGCTCTTCCCGGGCTTCACGAAGGAAGACGTCAATCCGGACATCGGCGACAGCTCCATCCTGGAGACCTACGGCGTCGGCGGATTCGCCATTGCCGCGGCCCCGGCGATCATCCAGTTCGTCGGCGGCGACGTCCAGGAGTCTATTCGCCGCACCAAGTCAATGTACGAGATCACGGTGGGTGAGAACGACACCTTCACCATTCCGTTCCTCGATTTCCGCGGATCCCCGACGGGAATCGACATTCGCAAGGTTATTGAGACGGGCACTCTCCCCTTCATCGATACCGGAGTTGCTCACCGAGAGCCCGGCGTCGGTCAGGTAGGTGCCGGTCTGGTGGAAGCGCCGCAGCAGTGCTTTGAGAAGGCTCTCCGCCGCTTCGCCGAGAAATACGCATCCTGATAGGAGGAGCAAAAACAATGAACAATAATGAGTTCATCGATGTCCTGGACAAAGCAAATGTCTACGACCTCACCCAACCGCTGAGCATCTTTACGCCGCCGCACCCGCACGATCAGGCACTTACGGTGCACTTCTTCAAGCGCGTGACCGGTGGCTACCTCGGCGGTCAGGGCGCCAATGGTCAGATTCTGAAGTGGAGCAACACCGTCGGTACGCACCTGGTCGGTGAGACCAGCTGGCACTCCGGCGCCCGCAAGGTCAGCGACATTCCGCTGGAAGAGCTGGCCGGGGAAGGCGTCGTTGCCGACATCTCCGACGAGGTGTCCGACTACAGTCTCTACACCCCTGAGATGATCGAGAAGAAGGTCGACGTCAAAGAGGGCGACATCCTGGTCATTCACACCGGCTACAGCAAGTACTCCTGGGAACAGAAAGACTCCAGCGAGTTCGGCTTTCTGGTCCGCCATCCCGGTCCGGCACCGGGATTCTTCCAGTGGGCGATCAAGAAGAAGCTCAAGTGGGTCGGCGTCGACTGCGGCTCCATTGAGCACCCCATGAACACCCCGACCCGGTACTACCACGGCGCGGACTTCAAGCGAGCCGAGGAGAAGGCCAAGAAGGAATGGGGCAAGAGCTGGGATGAGCTCTTCCCGCCTCACGACTACTACAAGCTCATGCATACCGACGTTCCCAAGGCCCATCTGGTCTTCGTGGAAAGCATTGGCGCCGAAGTTGCCAAGCTCGCAAACAAGCGAGCCTGGATCGCCGCCGATCCCATCCCCATGGTTGAGACCGAGGCAGCCTGGGCACGCGTCATGGCATACACCGCCCCCAGCGGCATGAGCGACCAGGACTTCTTCGGTTCCCTGAAGAAGGTCAAGCGCCACGACATGACGAGCCCCTTCAGCGTGTGCACTCCGCAGTGGCTCAACTACAAGCCCCTGTCCATCGAGTATCACAAGCGCGTCGGCCAGAAGCAGTTCGGTCTGGGACGGAACGGCACCATTTGTGAAGCCAGCATTCACCTGGCGACCCATATGGACGGAGAGACCCACTTCTACCCCGCCGGGCGAACCATTGGTCAGGTTCCCTTCGACCGCTGGGCAGGCCCCGGCGTCGTGGCGGACATTTCCGACAAGGTGAGCCGCGCGAGCGTCTACACCCCGGAGATGATCGAGTCCGTTGTCGAGGTGAAGGAAGGCGACATCCTGATCATCAAGACCGGCTGGCAGAAGTACAGCTGGAACAGCCCCGACAACAATGAGTTCCTCTACATGGTCGAGCACCCGGGTCCGTCGGCGGACTTCCGAGAGTGGGCCATCAACAAGAAGATCAAGTGGATCGGTGTCGACTGCGTGAGTGCCGACCATCCCATGAACACCATCATGCGGAACTGGCACCCGAAGACCTTCGAGGCTGCAAATGAGAAGCTCAAGAAGGACTTCGGAAAAGACTGGGACGAGATGTACCCGCTCGCCGAGTACTACCAGGACATGCACCTGAATCTCTTTCCCCACGGCATTGTTCATGCCGAGAATCTCACCGGAGCCCTCAAGGACCTCAAGAGCGGCCGGTACTACGTTGGCGCCTACATGCCTAAGGCCATGGAGGCGGAGTCCATGTGGGGCCGCTTCATCGTCTGGGAGTACACCGGCTGAGCATGAGTTGTACACCGGTGCCGACGGCACCGGTGTATTGAACCTGCGAAACCTGTGCGCGCCCCGGGGCTCCCAGCTTCGGGGCGTGTTTTTCTGAGGAACCATGTACACACACAACTTTCATGCTGACAGCGGTTCCACCGTCCCTGGAGGGCCGCAGCCGCGCGGTCGGGCAAACTGATGGCCAGCAGGTCTCGCCAGCGTACCGCTGCTAAACAGATAGAGATCCTCGATGCCGCCCGGGATGTGTTCCGGCGTCACGGTGCGCGCGCCAAGATGTCCGACATAGCGGTGCAACTCGGGATCGATACCAGCTCGCTCTACTACTACTACAAGGGCATCCCGGACATTCTGAACGCCCTTCTCGAGGGACTCCACTACGATCTCACGCCTCTGCAGGGGTGCGCCGACAACAGGGATCGCGCCTGTCTGAGCGTGCTCCACGGGATGCTGTCGTACATCCTGAGGTTCTATTACCGCAACCTCGAGCTCATTCGGATTGTACTCACGCAGGTATCCCCGCTGTTCGAGTCTCAGCTCCTCGAAGAGGAGTACGACGCGCTGAACACCTATTTGAAGGCGTACTGGAGCGCGAACGAACTTCTCCTGGAGTACATTGAGAAAGCCCAGCGCGAAGGCACCATAAACCGTGAGTTCCCGCCGGACCAGATGCTCCACATCCTGCGCGGAGCGGTATGGGGATTTGTTGCTTCCTGGGAGCGCTATCCACCCGCAGAAGACGATATTCCACAGCTTGTGAACAGGATCCTTCGGATCATCAAGTAGCGATCGCGCCCTGCAACACGTTGAATAGGGGAGAAGAAAGAAGATTGACAATCAGCCGCGGTGCGGTTACAATTCAAATACTTTTTGGAACAACATTCCAATTGATATTTAGGAGGCCTCTATGATTCGAGAAGTTCCGTGCAAAACGCGGAAAGACGAGTATCGGCTCCCGGTCGAAAAGATGGAGGGCATGTTCACCGTCCCTTCCACCCTGCCGAAGTTCGAGCCCATGTACTCCACCCTCACGCTCCGTGACGGGAGCAAGCGCGATATCCTGATCCGCGAGATCAAGCCCGAGGAAGTGGATCCTCTGGCCAACTTCGTGAAGCAGTACACGGATAACGAGTACGACTTCTACGACATTGTCGGCGCTCGCGTATACGCCGAGCTGCTGGCGATCAAGCGCAATCGCATGAAGGATCAGTACTTCTTCGTCGCCTTCGACGAAGGCGAGCCCATTGGCATTGCCAACGGCCGCAAGCGTGACGACGATATCAACATCAGCCTGCACACCATGGCCTTCAAGCGCCAGGTGAATGCCGGGTCGATTCTGTTCTACAGCAAAGCCTGGTACGCCTTCGAGGTCTGCAAGAACAACGAGTTCTGGGCAACCTTCGAGAGCTACAACGGCTGGATGCTCGCCGGGCTCAACATGGGCCTGCCGACCTATCCGTGGCCGGAGTATCAGCACGAGCTCGGCGGCGCGAAGGTCTATCTCCTTCGCCGTGACCTCTGGGAACTCAGCATCCGAGATGAGTATCCCGAGCAGGTTGCTCGCGCCGAGCTGAAGCCCAACCCGCCCAAAGAGCTGATCGAGAAGAACGAGAAGATGGTTCTTCCCGAGAAGGCCGAGGCGTAACCCAAGCCCCTTCACGGCGGCGCCGCTACGCACCTACTGCTGTCGGCAACTTCGCTGCGGCGCCGCCGTTCTTCCTGCCCAATCAGCCCTTCGAATCTTGCCGCTTCATCCGCCTGAGGGTGCGACGTACTCGCCGCAAGGCAAGCCAGTAGATGAATCTGTTCTTGATTCCGACGCTCTTCAGAAAATCCCGGGCAATGAACTCTTCGTCCTTACCCTGAGCGCGCAGCTCATCGACCTGTTTCCTGTTCTGCTCGAGCATGTACTCCAGGGGGTGGCTGCTGGTCCCACTGGTCAGCACGAGGACGATCAATCCCACCACAACGCCAAGGCCAATCGTGATGAGCAGGTCGTACGACGTATCCTCAACGAACCGTCGCACAATGGAGTTCGGGTTCCCCGCGCCGAAGAAGATCATGTAGAAGGTCGCCGCCATGAGAATGGCCAGAATTACAATGAGAGCGTAGCGAATGGCTTTGTGCATCGTTGCAGATGTTCCTATGTGTGGGTTGCTTGCTCAAACGAAAACGAGGATACGAGGCCCGAAGGCCCCATATCCTCGTCGTGTGCTTGCATCGCGTCGTAACGCCTTGCAACGCGTCGTAACGCGGTGACGCCCGTGAAACCCGGCGTCGGGGCGTGCGGTCGGCCTAGTACTTGACCTCGCGCATCTGACCGACAGGAATCTGGGCCCATTCGGCTTCGGCCTTGTCCCAGGCTTCCTGAGTCGCCTGCTTCTCCCAGACATCCATTCCACGCTCGGACCTGTTCGCACCAGGCAGAACATTGTCCAAGAAGATGGTCAAGATGGCGGTAACGGCAACACCGGTGCTCAACAGCGTCTGAATGATGCTGCCGATGGTTCCGGCGAACTGACCCGCTGCCGACCAGTCGATCGGCACGGCACCGAAGTGCGCAGGGAAGGTCAGACCGGCAAAGAGGCCGATACCGATGATGAAAAGGTTCCGCGGGTTGTTCAGGTTCACGTACTGCAGGTTCGACAGACCGACGGAAGCGATCATGCCGAAGACACCGACGAAGAGAGCGCCGCGAACGGGCTCAGGCAGCGTCGACAGAGCAGCCGAGAACTTGCCGAAGAAGGGCAGCAGGATCATGACGACGGCGCCGGCGCGGACAACGCGGCGGCTTGCGACGCGAGTCAGGCCGATGGCTCCGATGTTCTCGGAGTACGAGGTGGTGGCGTTACCAGTCTGCAGAAAACCTGCAATGGCGCAGCCGAGACCCTCGGCACCGAGACCGTGGGAGATCATCTTCTCCGTGGGCACCGGCGCTTCAGACATGCGTGCACAGGAGTAGTAGTCACCGATCGACTCGACCATGGATCCCAGATAGCCCGCGAGCATACCGAGCGAACCGGCGAGGGTAATGCCGGTAAGGGTCGGTGCACCGAACTTGAAGGGAACGATGGGTCGAATCTGGAACCACGGCGCCTCACCGATCAGGAAGGCCTGCCCGGCCATGTTGGCGGCGTTGCCCTCGGGAATCCACCCGAAGAGCGTTCCCAGGATAGCTGCAATCCACCCCGTGAGGATGGCCAGCAGAACCGGGAAGAGCATGAAGACCTTCGACCGGCGGGAGAACACCTGGGAATAGACAATCAGCGCAACCAGGGCTATCAGCGAGATGACCCAGTTGCTCGCCATTGCAGGCGCACCGGTGCTGTACAGCGGCAGCGCAACCATTGCAATGGTAGGTGCAATTGCCACCGGTGTAATGATCCGCTTCACGTACCCGAGCAACCCGGTATAACCGAGTATGATTTCGAATACGGACGCGAACATGATCGCCGCAGCGACCTGCTGAATACCGACTTGCCAGCCGAGACCGTCAGCCGCGACCATGCCGACAATTGCAAACATCGGTCCGAGGAAGGCAAAGGATCCTCCCTGGATGATGGGCAATTTGTTGCCGATTCGCGACTGCTGGATCAGGGTGGTGATTCCCGATGTCAGGAACATGGTCGCAATAATCAGCGCCAATGCTTCCTGCGGCATCGCAATCCCGTTGGACTCGAACGCACCAAAGACGATGAACGGTATGAGAACCGTCGCCCCGAGCATGGTCAGGTAGTGCTGAATACCCAGCAGTACCGCCATGCCCATCTTGGGCTTGCTGCCGATCGGATATACGATCCAGCCGCCTTGTTGTTCGCCCTGCCCAGATTGAGCATCACTCATAGCTACCTCCGATCAAACCTCCGAGTTTTGTTACCCATAGGTGCATTCCAGGAATGACCTACGGCTATTCTAATTGGGCTTTAGCATGGTCACAACCTTTTTTTAACCCTAGTCGGCTACCAGGAGTCGGCTACCAGGCCTAGACCAGACTACTTACCCATTTAGACCCCTGTTGCCGGCCGCACCCCCGGTTCAACGGGCGTGCCCACCGGACAAAAGAAGAGCCACCACCCGTGCTTGCGGGAGGTGGCTCTTCGGTACTATGCGATATCCTCGCCTGAAGTGCTCATAACGGCAACTACTCCGACTTCTTCCCGTGCTTCTGCATGGTCGGAGCCGAGCGGCAACTGCCGAAGGGGCTCTTCGTGATCCAGTTGTCGACCTGCACCTTGTTGTTCACGGCGCGCCAGACATCCTCAAAACGCACCGGCATGTGCGTGAGTTCTGCATTCGTTGCCTGCTGGATGGCGTTGCCCAGCGCGGGTGCGACGGAGATCATGGAGTGCTCGCCTACGCCGCGTGCGCCGTATGGTCCGTCCAGCTGCGCGGTCTCGACGGCAATAGCCTCGACCTCGAAGGGCAGGTCCGCCGCCGTCGGGATCTTGTTGTCCGTGAAGGACGGATTGAGCAGGCGCCCCTGCTGGTCGTAGATGTAGCCCTCGCAGATCGCGGTTCCGAGGCCCTGCATCATGCCGCCGATGGCCTGACCGCGGACGGCCTGCGGATTGATTACCTTGCCGACGTCGTAGGCGGAGGCAATCTTCAGGATGTTGTACTCGCCGGTCTCCGGATGCACCTCCACGATCATGCCGTGGGCGCCGTAAGTCCAGTCGAGGGCCGGAAGGCCCTGGCCGGTCTCCTTGTCCAGGTTCGTGAGCCCCTGGGCAATATAGCGCCCGATACCGATGATGGGACCGCCGATTGAGCGACCGTCGGGATAGGCGTACCCGATTGCCAGCTGCTCAAAGGTGACGTACTCCTCCGGGCTGTGCTTGATGAAGACCTTCCCGTCGTCGTGGTCGAGATCGACCGGATCCGCCTTCAGCGGCTGCGACGCAACCTCATACATCTTCTTGACGAGGTCGTCCGCGGCCATGAGCGCGGCGTTACCGCTCAGGATAAGCCCCTTCGACGCAACGGTCTGCCAGTCGTAGGGATCCCGGTCGGTATCCTTCTCCAGGGCCATCTTGACCTTGTCGATGGGAATCCGCAGCCGCTCGGAGATCATCTGCGCCAGAGCAGTCGGTGTGCCCTGCCCGATCTCCATCAGCGATTGATTGACGGTCACACTGCCGTCCTCGTTCATCTTGATCACACAGGAGGTCGATGCAAACGAGGGCATGGCCGGCGCCTTGTGAAGAGCCGCTACAGCCTTGCCGATCTTCATGCCGGTCTTCTTCTCACGCTCCTGCTCTTCCTTGGTGAGGGTGCCGTAATTGATCGCCTTCTCGGCTTCCTCAATGCACTTCAGGACACTACCCGTGTGGGAGGTGATCTTCTCACCGGTGAGGGTAATCGAGCCCGGCCGCAAAGCGTTCTTCTTGCGGAACTCCTGCGGGTCCATGCCGATTGCGTGGGCAATGAGGTTCATGTGGCGCTCAATGCCCCAATGGAATTCGACGTGACCGAAACCGCGGTAGGCGGTACCGAAGACCTTGTTGGTGTACACGGTGTAGCCGTCGACCCAGGCGTTCGGGATCTCGTAGGGTCCCGCCGCCGAGTAGCTCGAGGCGCGGCAGACGTTCACCGAGTAGTCGGCGTACGCTCCGGAGTCCCAGTACATGGTCATCTTCTGGGCGAGAATCGTCCCGTCCTTACGAATACCGGTCTTGATCCGGTAGGTCAGCTGGCTCCGGCACGGAATGAGGTTGAACTCCTCTTCCCGGGTGGCCTGGATCTTGACTGCGCGTCCGCCTGCGGCCCTAGAGAGAATGGCGCAGAGCGGCTCAATGCCGATACCGGCCTTACCGCCGAATCCACCACCGACGTGGGGAATCACGATCCGGAACTTCCGGTGCGGAATGTTGAAGGTCCGTGAAAGCAGGTTCCGCAACGTGAAGGGACTCTGCGAGGAGGACCAGATGTCCATGTGGTCGTCCTTGCCCCACTGCACAATGGAGACGTGCGTCTCCATGGGAACGTGCTGGACCGAGGGGTTCGTGTACTCCCGCTCAATGACCCACTCCGATTCCTCGAAGCCCTTCTCCACGTCACCCTTGCGGATCTTCATGTGGTGGGCAATGTTGGTACCGGGAATCGGGTTGATGGCAGACCGCATGTAGTCGTAGCTGCCGAGATCCGGATGAAGCAGGTGCGCATCTTCCTTCAGAGCCTCGAGAGGGTGAAGAACCGGCTCGAGGACCTCGTACTCAACGTCAATGAGGTCGACCGCCTTCTGCGCGATCAGCTCGGTATCCGCTGCCACGGCCACAACGGCCTCGCCGGCGTACCGAACCTCGCCCCTGGCCAGGATCGCCTTGTCGACGATGTACATGCCCTGCAGGTAATCGACGTCCTCACCCTTGACGATCGCGCGAACGCCGGGCAGCTTCTCGGCCTTGCTGGTATCGATCTTCTTGATCTTTGCCCGGGCGTGGGGGCTTTGCTTGACCTTGCCCCAGAGCATGCCCGGGAACTGCATGTCACTGACGTACTGAGCGTCGCCGGTCAGCTTGACGAAGGTGTCCAGCCGCTCAGTTCGCTTTCCAACGTATTTCAGCTTCGTGTCGTTCTCATACATCGTGGGTATCCTCGCTCTTGACCGTGATGACGTCAGGCTTATCCTCCCACTGGCCGGTCACATCGAGAACGGCATCGATCATCTGGTCGTAGCCGGTGCACCGGCAGAAGTTACTCTCAATGCCGTGGATGATCTCCTGGCGGTTGGGCTTGGGATTGCGCCGGAGAAGGTCCTTCACCGTCATCACCATGCCCGGCGTGCAGAATCCGCACTGTACGGCGTGGTGCTTGGAGAAAGCCTTCTGGATGTCGGAGAGCTTGCCGTCCTTGGCTTCGCCCTCAATGGTTTCAATGGTGGCGCCGTCGCACTCCGCAGCGAGAACCAGGCAGGAGTTCACCGTCTCGCCGTTCATGAAAATGGTGCAGGCACCGCACTCACCCATCTCGCAGCCGCCCTTGGTCCCGGTGAGACCGAGATCTCTGCGAAGGAACTCCAGCAGCGTGGTGTGCTCCTCCACGTTACGGATATACTGTTCTCCGTTAATTGTTACGGTTATCTGTACCATAGCTATACAACCTCTTTCATGAGCCGCTTGATGTACTCACCCACCATGAAGGCGCGGTAGTCGGCGGTGCATCGCACGTCGTCAATCGGGCTGATTGCCTTCATTGCGGCGTCCTTCACCTCGTCGTAGCTCGCCTTCGCATCGAAGTCGGGCAGGAGGACGGGCGTCGGTGCGGCAGAGCTGATGGCCAGGCGGAAGCTGCCGTTCTTCTTTGCAAGAGCAACGGCAATGAGGCCCAGATCGTGGCCCTTGATCCGCTTCAACTTCTTGTATCCGCCGGCCATACCTTCGGTGTCGGGTGGAACGACGATCTTCTCGACGATCTCATCCCGCTCAATGGCGGTCTTTTTGACGCCGGTGATGAACTCCTTCAAAGGAAGCTCACGGCTTCCCTTCTTGGAGGTCAGCACAACCCTGGCGCCGAGCACCAGCAGTGGTGACGACATGTCGCCACAGGGAGACGCCGTAACAATGTTGCCGACAACGGTTGCGCGGTTCCGCAACTGATAGGTGGCCAGCTCATTGCCGGCAATGTGAAGAAGCGGATAGTGTTTCTGCACATCCGGACTATCTACCAACTGATTTACGGTCACGCACGTCCCAATGGACAAGCCATCTTTCGGTGCATAGGTGAGCTCGTGGAGTTCCTTGACTGTCTTAAGGTTGACCACAAACTCCGGCTTACTGAGGCCCGCACGGACATTGACGAAGAGGTCGGTACCCCCGGAGAAAACGGCAGCCTTTTCCCGTTTCTCCGCGAGGAAGTCCAACAACTCCGCCTTGCTCGTTGGGGCGACGTACTCAAACTCGTGGTTCATCGTGCCCTCCGATGCTGTTTCGACAATGACACACCTGTCACGTCTTGCTCTCGCCCATGAGATTGGGCGAGGTAATCAAAAAACAGATGCTGCGTCCCCTCCTCGGGTTAATCGCATCAAATAGTTTTTGAATATTTTATTGAACCATGCCTTTACGGCGTTGTCAAGAACAGATGAAACGGGAACCTAACAGTTTCACGCCGGGGCCGCCGCCGAAGGCGCCGTGCGCGCCTTTATCGCAGATACCCGGAATCGACCCGAGCAAACCCGAAGCGCCGGCTACAGCACCTCGGAAGGCAGGCATGGCCCGTGGGCATGCTCCCCGCCGCCGGTCAAGAGAAGAGCCCCGGCTGTCCGCGGCTCGCCTTCGTGTCTCACGTTGGAAATGGGCGGTAGTGGATTCGAACCACCGACCCCTTGCGTGTCGAGCAAGTGCTCTAACCAACTGAGCTAACCGCCCCTAACGTTGTCGCCTACGGTAT
>CAZZIE010000104.1:0-14941 GCA_964654185.1 uncultured Spirochaetaceae bacterium
ACCCCGAGCTCGAAAAGCGCTACATCTTCTTCCGGCACGTGCTGCACCCCCTGCGCGAGGCACTGCGCACCGAAACCCCGGACGACGGCGGCGTGGATCTTTCCGCCATCCGCCTGACCCACTACAAGATCCACCGTCGGGGCGAGTACACCGGCCTCGGCTTCGATCCCGAGGGCGAGTCCGTTCTCGAGACACCGGCCTCTAGCATGGGCACGGCCGCTGCCCGCGATCGCAAGCAGGCGTTGCTCTCCGAAATCGTGGAGCAGATGAACCAGATCTTCGAAGGCGAGCTCACAGACGCCGACCTCATCAGCTACGCCGAGGGCGTCCGCGACAAACTCATGGAGGACCGTGAAGTCGCCCTCCAGGCCCGCAACAACGCAAGCCTCGACCAGTTCGCAAACGGCAAGATCAAGCAGGCCATCCCCAAAGCCATCTGGGAAATGCGCACCGCCCACCAAACAATGACCGATCAAGTCATGTCCGACAGCGACACCATGAAGCGCTTCGCAGAGGTAATTACGCGAATGGTGTACGAGATTGCCAATGAGGGGGCGGGGTAGGGCGTTGCTTGATGAGCGGGGTGGCTGTGGGGCGATCTATCACGAGCACTTGCAGCTAAGCGAGGCAACGGCTCGTTGACAAGCCTGTGCTTATGCAAAGCCTCTGCAAGACGTCGGTCATTTGCAACTTGGAGAATGGCGGGATATCATTGCCATGTATGGTAAGCGAGATTGTGTGCGACGCTCTGCTCGTTGCGGATCATTGCATCAAAGAAGAGAATGGCAAGAATAGCGTCATCGGCATCTTCGAGAACTTCAACTTTCCTAGTTTTCCTTCTCCGCCTGTGCCGAGTTTCTTTATTTTTGCGAAGGTTCGAAATCTACCGGAGGGGAAAATCACATTCGCGTTCAACATCGTTCACGAGAAGGACCAACAAGTGTTTTCCCCTATCAACGGAGAGTTTGAGAATCACCAGCGGAGAGTGGGGGCATCGTTCTCCTTTCGTGTCTCCAACTTTTCTTTTCCCAAAGAAGGCGAGTATTCTGTAAAACTCGTCATGAATGGCTCTTTCATTCACAGTACGCCGTTGACGGTGTCTCGTATCCAGCCGAAGACGTAAACAAGGAGATAGACGATATGAGCTACACTCTACAACAGGGTCTCATGTTCGCTAACGATAGTGATTACGGTACCACAAGTAGCACAATGGATGTGCCGGAGACCGATCTGCGATCTCACATTGAGGATATCGAGACGACGGTTACCTCCGTCTCTTACACGTTTGAAGGCGATGTACCGAACGAGGAAACGAGTCGGGTCTTCGCGGAGATCGAGCGTCGCGAGAATCTCAAGTCGTTCAGTAGCGTGCGCGAACTGCTTGACGAGGAATAGGACTCGACGCGGCCGTCGTGCGCAGAGTTACCCGACATACTGCGTTTAGGAGAGATCTGAAGAAGGCGCGTAAGCAGAAACGTCACGATTTCGAGCTACTGGAGGACATTATCAACAAGCTCGTCAATGGAGAGCAGATTCCTCCAGCGCATCGACCTCACCCGGTTCGTCAATGGCCAGGGTTCTGGGAACTACATATTCAGGGGGACTGGTTATTGCTCTACAAGGTCACGGATGATGAAGTGATCCTTGCGCGACTAGCGTCCCACTCGGAGCTATACGGCTGAGTCCGCAATTGCTTTCAGTGAAAGAGGTTTGGCGATGTGGGACCGCTTCACGTCCACAATCGTGACCTTGTTCTCACCGAGCCAATCATCCCACTCACCCGCTATGCGTTGCTCTTCCGACTGGAAGATGCTGGGCGCGTGCAGCCCAGCGTACGCTTGGAAGTCTCCCGACTGCCTGCGGCTTCCACATCGCTTCACAGCTTGCCTGGTTGAACGTCGCGTACGAGGGAGTCCACGAAGCCTTGCTTCTACCGAGGTTTTATCTGATCGGGGAACGGGCTATTCGCCGCGGCGTTCAAGGTGCCTGAGTCTTTTCGGGATAGTGACTTAGGTTGCGGCAGAGAGGACTTGAACCTCCACGAGCAAAATGCCCACTAGCCCCTCAAGCTAGCGCGTCTACCAATTCCGCCACTGCCGCGTGAATGTGTACGGAAATCTATCGAATGGCCGAAAGTGTGTCAAGGATGCCGGCACCCGATCGCACCTTCAGGTGCCGGGCCCGCGGAGCGGCTCTCGCCGCCCCGCGCCCGCTGGCGCCCCGCACTACCGTGCTCGGCAGTCCGGGGAAGACCGCCGGTCCAACGGTGCCCCGCGCGCCGCCCTGCACGGCACCGCCCGCACATGGTGACACCACCGGCCTGGAGAAGTCCGCCGCCCCGCCGGGCGGGGAAAATCCGCCCGGTCGGGGAACAACCGCCAACCGCACGGGGTCCCCCAACTCACACCTCCACCGGCTCTGCCACGCCCACGGCCGTGCGGATCTTGTCGATCAACTCCGACAGGCTGGCGCCGGTTACCAGCTCCTCGCCGATCTGGAAGGTGGGGCCGGTGGCGCAGTGCTCGGTGCAGAAGGTGGCGTTGACATCGACATGCTCATCCAGGCCCTCTGCTGCCAGGGTCGTGATGATCTCGGAGAGCATCTCCTGGCTGCCTTTGAGGAAGCAGCTGGTGCCGACGCAGACCCGGACCGGCAGTTTGCGCTCGGCGGTGCCGGTGACAAGCGGGATCTGCGCGTCGGCAATGCGCTTGCGCGAGCGGTATTCGGTGTGGAGTGCCGCGTGTGCCTCGTGGCTGCCGGGGGCGCCGCCGAGGTGCTCCCGGTAGAGCTCGGCTACGAAGGGATTCTGCCGGCTCTGCCGCAGGGGCAGCTCGCCGTCGGCATCCGCAAGGCCGCGGGCGCGGCGGGCGGCGACATTCCCCCGGAAGCCAATGGGCTGACCGGCGCCGCCAATGCAGCCGCCGGGGCACGCCATGACCTCGATCAGATCATAGGTCGATGTGCCCTCCTGCACCTGCCGGGCGACGCGCTTGGCGTTGGCGAGGCCCTGCACCACGGCGACGGTGATGACGTTCCCGTCGGGGAGGGGCAACTCGGCCACGCGCACACCGGGGTCGTCCTCGGCGTCGCGGAAGGTCGGTCGCGGCGCTGCGGCGGCTCCGGCGAAGTCGTTGCCCGCATCGGCGAGTCCTGCCACGTAGCGGGCGACCGCCTCGCTCACGCCGCCGGAGTTGCCGAAGATGACACCGGCGCCGGAGGTGAAGCCCATGGGAAGGTCCATCGGCTCGCTCGGCAGGTCCTCGAAGCGGATGCCCGCCTCCTGGATCATGCGGCCGAGCTCGGTGGTGGTGAGGACGTGATCGACCACGGGCTCGTCGTCTACGGAGAGCTCCGGGCGCGTTGCCTCGAACTTCTTGGCCGTGCACGGCATGATCGAGACAACGGAGACATCGGCAGCGGTGGCGCCGGTCTCGCGCGGCACGGTGACGCGCTTGGCCAGGGAGCCGACCATTGCCTGGGGTGACATGCAGGTCGAGAGGTTCGGCAGGAGGTCCGGGAAGGACTGCTCGGCGAACTTCACCCAGCCGGGGCAGCAGGAGGTGAACATGGGCGTGGGGCCGGCGCCGTGGGTGTCCGGGGCCGCGCCGGGATCGTCCCCGCCCGCCTGGGTATTCCCGGGCGCCTGGGCGTCCGCCCCCGCCGGGTTGCCCGCCGCAGCGGCGCGTCTCCGTAGAAGCTCGTTCGCCTCCTCAATGACCGTCAGGTCGGCGCCGAAGCTGGTGTCGTAGACGCGGTCGAAGCCGAGCATGCGCAGGGCGGTGGTGATGTTGCCGGTGACGGCCTGGCCGGCGGGGAGGTTGAACATCTCGCCGAGGGCCACGCGGACGGCCGGGGCGATCTGGGCCACGACGGTGCGCTTCGGGTTTTCGATCTCCTTCCAGACGGCATCGATCTGGGTCTTGGGGACGATTGCGCCGGTGGGGCAGACGGCGGCGCACTGGCCGCAGTTCACGCAGTCGACGTCTCCCAGGGAGCGGCCGAAGGCGGGGGTGACGACGACGTCTTCGCCGCGGTTGGCAAAGTCGATTGCGCCAATGCCCTGGATCTCGCTGCAGTAGCGCACGCAGTCGCCGCAGAGGACGCACTTGTTCGGGTCGCGCACCAGGGCGACCGAACCGGTGTCGAGGGGCTTCTCCTCCCGGGTCTTGCGGAAGCGCACGTTCTTCACGCCCATCCGGCCGGCCAGGTCGCGGAGCTTGCAGTCCGCCGAGCGCTCGCAGGTCGGGCAGTCCTGTTTGTGATTGGCCAACAGAAGCTCGAGATTCATGCGCCGCATGGCGCGGATCTTGGGCGTGGCGGTCTTCACGACCATCCCGTCCTTCGGCGGGACGACGCAGCTTGCATCGATCTTCTTCCCATCGATCTCCACCAGGCAGAGCCGGCAGGCGCCGTAGGTAGAGAGCTTGCTGTGGTAGCAGAAGGTCGGAATGTCAATGTTCGCCTTGCGGATGACCGCAAGGAGATTCTTCTCGCCCTCAACGGGCACCTGAATGTTGTCGACGGTAACGGTCACGCTGCACCTCCAACAATGGCGTCGAACTTGCACGCCGCCTTGCAGACGCCGCACTTGATGCACGTCGCCTGATCAATGACGTGGGGCTGCTTCTTCTCCCCGCTGATCGCCCCGACGGGGCACTTGCGGGCGCAGAGGGTGCACCCTTTGCACTTCTCTGCAACTATTTCGATGGGTACGAGGGCGCTGCATTGCTTCGCCCGGCAGCTCTTGTTGATCACGTGCTCCCGGTACTCCCGGCGGAAGAGCTGCATGGTCGAGAGCACCGGAGAGGGTGCCGACTTGCCGAGGCCGCAGAGGGATGAGGTCGCCACGTTCTCACAGAGCGCCTCCAGGAGGTCGAGGGTCTCCTCGGTGGCGGTGCCGGCAATCACATCGTCCAGGAGCTCGAGGAGCTGCCGCGTGCCCTCCCGACAGGGAACGCACTTTCCGCAGGACTCCGCCTGGGTGAACTTCATGAAGAAGCGCGCCACCTGGACCATGCAGGTCGCCGTGTTCATGACCACCAGGCCGCCGGAGCCGACCATGGCGCCCGCCGCTTCGAGGGAGTCGAAGTCGAGGGGCAGGTCGAGATGCTCCTCGGTGAGACAGCCGCCGGAGGGTCCACCGATCTGCACCGCCTTGAAGGCTTCATTGTCGATGTTTCCGTCCCCGTCCAGGACACCGCCGCCGATTTCGAAGACCACCTCCCGCAGGGTCGTGCCGAAGGGGACCTCGATGAGGCCGGTGTTGGCCACGTGGCCGGTAAGGGCGAAGGTCTTGGTCCCCGGGGAGGTCTCGGTGCCGACGGTGCGGTACGCCGCCGCGCCGTGGAGGAGGATCACCGGCACGGAGGCGAGGGTCTCCACGTTGTTCACCACGGTGGGCCGGTCCCAGAGTCCGCGCTCGGCGGTCCGGGGAGGCTTGGGCCGGGGCATGCCGCGGTTTCCCATGATGGACGAGACCATGGCACTCGCCTCGCCGCAGACGAAGGCGCCGGCGCCCTCCATGACCTCAATGTCGAAGCTGAACTCCGTGCCGAAGATCCCGTCGCCCAGGAGGCCTTCGGCCCGCGCGTCCTCGACGGCCTTCCGGACCCGCCGCACCGCCAGGGGGTACTCGGCGCGGACGTAGACGTAGCCCTTGCTCGCCCCGGTCGCCCAGCCGCCGATGATCATGCCCTCGATCACCGCGTGGGGGTTGCCCTCCAGGATGCTGCGGTCCATGAAGGCGCCGGGGTCGCCCTCATCTCCGTTGCAGATGATGAACTTCTGCTCGGCGTCCTGCCGGAGGGCGAGCTGCCACTTGCGGCCGGTGGGAAAGCCGCCGCCGCCGCGGCCGCGAAGGCCCGCGTCGGAGACTTCCTGACACACCTCGGCGGGCTCCATCTCCGTCAGGGCGCGCCGCGTGGCCTGGTAGCCGTTCCGGGCAATGTACTCGTTCAGGTCCTCGGGGTCGCTCGTGCCGCACGCCGACAGGAGAGTGCGGGACTGCCGTGCATAGAACTCGATCTCGCCGTGGCCGCGTTTGGCCTCTCCCGTAGCGGGGTCGCGGTAGAGGAGGCGCTCGACCACCGAGCCCTCGGCCATGGCCGCCACGATCTCCGCCACATCCGCCTGCTTCACCCGGCAGTAGAGGACGCCGTCGGGCTCGATTGCGACGAGCGGCCCGACCTGGCAGAAGCCCTGGCAGCCGCTTCCCGAGAGCAACAGGTCGCACTTCAGCTCTGAGTCGATGTCCAGGGAGACCTCGACGGTCAGGCCCGCCCGCTCTGCGGCGGCGTGGAGCTCCTCGGAGATCACCTTCGAGCCGTTTGCCAGACAGCCGGTGCCGGCGCACACAATGATCCGCCGCGCCACCCGGTTCCGCGCCGCGCGGTACTGCGCAGCCCGCGCTTCAATGTCGATGAAGGTTCGTTCAGCCGTTGCCATTACGTTGCCTCCGTGGGAGCCGGCGTTGAGTCGTTCGTGGGCGTGTCGCCGTGAGCATCGTCCTTGAGCTCTTCAAGGATCTCATCCGCCCGGGTGGTGGATACCTGGCCGTAGACCTGTTCGTTCACCAGCATGACCGGAGCCAGGCCGCAGGCGCCGAGGCAGGAGACGGTCTCCAGGGTGAAGAGCATGTCGTCGGTGGTCTTCTTCTTCTCCGTGAGGGAAAGGCGGGCGCGCAGGTGGTCGATCAGGCCGCCGGAGCCTTTCACGTGGCACGCCGTGCCGTCGCAGACGCGGATGACGAAGCGCCCCTTCGGCTCGAGGGAGAAGTGGCTGAAGAAGGTGGCCACGCCGTAGACCTTTGCCGGGGAGATGTCGAGGGCCGTGGCCACGTAGGTCATGACCTCCTCCGGCAGGTAGCGGTACTCCTCCTGCACGGCCTGGAGGATGGGGATGATCTTCGAGGGATCGTGGTTGTAGCGTTTCAGAATGCGCAGCACCGACTCGAAGCGGCGCGCCTGGGTGAGTGTATCTTTGTCGGTCATGCCAACCTCCCGTAGCCGGAGTCCGGTATTCCGCGGCCCGGGGCTGCATCGCCGTAGGCTGCGCGGCCGCAAGCTACCCCGCTCCGGGCTAATCGCTCTTGTTGTACCGATATATTTATATCGATATGGAAGTATAGTATTATGCGGACCATTTGCCAAGCCCCCTAGAGGTAGGAAATCGTCGTTTCTTTGAGGAATTTGTCCTGCAGCGTTGCGGCGAGTCGCCGGGTAATTGTCCGTCGGAGCTCGAGGTCCGCCGGCACGTTGGGATCCTGATGCGCCTGGTTGATCCGGGTTCCCACGACGAAGTCGATGCTGTCCGACTCCAGGAGTTGATGCACCAGCCGCTCCGCCGCGCCGATGGGGGCGGGCGGGGTGTCTTCCGGGCGCAGCGTCTGGAGGATCTCCCCGACTCGCGCCAGGGTGATGATGCCTTCGGTCATGAGGTCGACCCCTTCCATGGTGGCGTACGGGGGGATGCGGGGATCGAGGCGGTGCAGGGCGACCTTCGGAGTGCGGCCGAGCTCCCGGGCGACAATGTTCCCCGTGGTGCCGCCTGAGATGACGACCCGGCCGGCGAAGGTGCGGATGCGTTCGGCGAGCTCGGGGTCCTTCGCCTCGTCCAGGGGCGGCCCCGTGGCGACCAGGAGGCGCCGGGGACTCCGGAAGTAGATCACCACCGTGGAGATGTCGTCCTTCGCCCGGAAGGCGTCGCGCCGCAGCCCCTCCTGGACGACGCGCCGGGCGAGCTGCGCCGCGGAGATCCCCGGCTCCTCGCAGATGGTGGACTCCACCACGGAGCGGAGCCCCTCGGCGCCCCATCCCAGGGGGAAGGCGGGGGTGCCCATGCCGGACTGGGTCACGCCGTCGGAGCAGAAGAGGATCCGGTCCTCCAGGCGTGTCTGGATCTCCGAGTAGTAGAGGGTGGCTGTGCGCCCCTCGGGCCGCTCCACCGTCAGGGGTACGCGCTCCGGGGAGACGATCTCGCCGCAGCGCAGCCAGAGGTAGGCGGGGTTGTCGTACTCAATGATCCGGGTCCGTCCGTCCGAGGAGATATCCACAATGGTGAAGGTGGAGTAGCTGATCCGACGGGTCCGGCACACCGGCAGGGTCTCCATGATGGCCCGGGCGACCCGCTCGATCGGCACGCCGCGCTCCACGAGATTGAGCGCCATGGTGGCGGTGAGGGTGGAAAGCACCCCCGCCTTCACGCCGCTTCCCAGGCCGTCGGAGAGGACCGTTACGGTGCGGTCCCCGCGCTTCGACCGGCGGGAGATGAAGGTGTCCCCGGGAATCCGCTGCCCCGCCTTCGACTGCTGGTGGCTGCCCACCTCGACGAAGCCGGCGATCCGGTGGTCGCCGCGAGGTGCCTGGTCGGACGTCTGGGCGTGCGCCGCTGCGCCGGCACGGGCGGGCGCCGCGCCGGCACGGGCGGGCGGGCCGCTCCGGACGGAAGCGCCTGTTTCCGCGGCGGCGTCCGGGTCGGCCGTAACTGCGGCGATCGCGGCGTCCCGCTCCGGCGCCGCCGGGTCCGCCGGTCGGCTTCCGGTCATTTCGGGCTCCCGAAGGCGTCGATGATCGAGTTGAGCATGCTCTCCGTCTCGGCGGCGTTTTCACCCATGAGGGAGGCGATCTGCTGCACCGTCGAGAGGTTGCGGGTGATCACCTCCTGTGCCTGGGTGATGATGCGTTCGCGCTGGACCGCCGGAGCGGTGACGTCCTGGAAGATGCCGCCGGCAAGCTGCCCCGCCTGGATGACGAAGACAGTGCCGTTGAGAACGCGGCCGTCGCACTGGAAGTCCTCGGTGACGCTCTCAAGGTTGCCCGAGAGCGCCTCCTTGAAGTAGCTCCAGAAGGGCACGATCCGCGAGAGGTCGACGCCCTCCAGACCGGGGGATGCGTCGTACAGGAGTTGTGCCTCCTCCCCGAGAAGCTGCACGAACTTTTCGTTGCACTCGAGGATCCGCAGGTCCTGGGTGACCATGACCACACCGGAGGGCATGGCTCGGAGGAGGGCGTTCGCCTTCTGCTGGGCAAGCTCTCGCATGTATCCGGCGCACATGGTGCGTTCGGCGCGTCCGTCCAGCATGGCGCAGGCGAAGTCGCGGCAGGTCTCGTAGCCGCACCCGCCGCAGTTCAGCTCGTCCTCGGCGCTGTGTTTGCCGATCTTCCGGAGCGCCGCGGTGATTGCCGTCGGCTCCGGCTCCGGATGGGCCACGGTGATCCCGGAAGCGCCGACGCTCTCTGAGGCGTTCCGCGTCGTCCGCAGGGTCCCCGCCACTGCGGGAAGCTCCTCCCGGGACTTCGTCGTCTTGAGCCAGGAGAGCACGCGGGAGCGCCGCCGGAGGCTCTGCCTGTCCCGGGAGCACATCGGGCCGTTGATGCAGCCGCCCCGGCAGGCGAGGAGCTCCAGGAAGAGCGGCTCCTCCGGCGGCGCCGCGGCGAGCTCGTCCAGGACCTCCTGCACCGATTCGAGGCCGGAGACCGAGAGGAAGGCGCGGTCCCGGGCGATCGCCCGGTTGGAGAGGGTCGCGATCATGCCTCCTTCGAGGGGGTAGAGGGCGCCGTCGTCGGCGCGGCGCGGCACGAAGAAGGCGGATCCCTGTTCGACCAGATCGGGCTCGATACCGGCGCGGTGGAACCACTCGTCGAGCTCCTCGAAGGTGAGTGCCGCATCGATCAGATCCGGCCGCTCATCCGCCTCCTTCTTCTTGGCCACGCAGGGGCCAATGAAGACGACGGCAATGTCCTCGCCGTACTGCTCCCGGAGGAACTGCCCGTGCGCCTGCAGGGGAGAGAGGGTGTCCGAGAGGAGTGAGCGATGGGCGGGGTAGTACTTCTCAATCAGATCGACCACGGCGGGACACGCCGACGAGATGAGCGGGCGGCCGCCCTCGCGCAGGTCCGCCGCGAGCTCCCGGGAGATGAGCTCCGCACCAATGGCGGTTTCAGAGACCCCGGCGAAACCGAGCTTCCCGAGGGCCGCCACCATGGCGTGAGGGGAGACGTCCGGGTAGGCGCCGACAAAGGAGGGCGCCAGGGAGGCATAGACCCTGGGACGGTTGAGAATGAGGCTCTGGGCGCGCATCAGGTCGCTGCGTACGCGCTTGGCGCCGACGGGGCATACCGAGACGCAGTGGCCGCAGAGCACGCATCGCTCGGGAAGAACCTGGGCGTGCCCCTCGGAGACCTTGATCGCCTTGGCAATGCACTCGCGGACGCACTTGTAGCAGTCCTGGCACTCGGCGCGCTCGGTGTAGACCGGGTTGTACGCCGTCATGCTCATTCCTCGTCCGCGACGAGAACGCTGAAGGTCTCCTCGATCGCGGCGCGCAGGGTGGCGGCGTCCGCCCGGGGCAGGACCTGATCGCCCACGCGAACGATCGGGCCTTCACTGCACATCTCTTCACAGAGGCTCCCCACGACGTCGACGCGGGGCTCCTCCTTCTGGTACTCGCTCAAGAGCTGGGCGATCTCGTAGTTCCCCCGACTGTGGCAGGAACTGCCCATGCATATCTGAACACGGATGCGGTCCATGAGACACTCCCGGTGCTTCCAATTTCGGTCTTAATATATCGATATTTATAACACGAGTAGGCCGGGTGGGCAAGGGGTGCTGTCCAGCCGGCCTCGGGGGGGCGACCTTCGGGCGGGTGCCCCGGGGGCTGCTGCCGGGCGCGCGGCTCCGGAGAGTCCTATGTCCCCCGCAGGCCTATGTCCCCCGGTATCACTGCGGGAAGTCGCCCGCCGCCGTGCCCACGGTTGCCCGTCCACTCGCGCGCTCGCCCGCCCCGCCGTCCCCGGCGGCCACCCGCCGACAGGCGCGATCGCCCACCGTCAACCGCCACCGCCACCGCCACCGCCCACCGCCACCCGCTCGCCCGCACCACCGTGCCCGGCGGCCGGACGCTGCCAAGAGCGACCACCGCCCCCCGCGCGCTCGCCCGCCCCCGCCGGGGAAAGCCCCGCGCCGACCGCTCGCGCGCTCGCCCGGCCCGCTGGACGGAACAGCCCCTTCTCTGCACAATGGTATTTCTTACTGAAAGAAACTTAACAGCAGGAAGCGTAACAGTGCGACGGTTCATGAGACGGGGGAAGAGAGCTGCAGGTCGAGATCGGGATTCCGGCCCCGGCGCCGGCCCTGGCGCCGCCGGCGACCAGGGGCGCACCGGCCCAGAGGAAGGGCGCACCGGCCCAGAGGAAGGGCGCACCGGCCCAGAGGACGGGCGCACGCCCCCAGAGGACGGGCGCACGCCCCCCACCGAAGAGTCCGCGGCCCGCGTTCCCGGCGGCACGCCCTCCACCGAAGAGTCCGCGGCCCGCGGTCCCGGCCGCACGCCCCACACCGAAGGCAGCGCGCCCCCCGACCAAGAGTCCGCAGCCGGCGGTCCCGGCTCCGGGGCACCCGACAAAGAACGCACGCCCCCCAACGCACCCGCCGAAGGCCGCCGCGCCTCCACCGCGCCCCGCCGGCCCCGTTGGGTGCGCCGGCCCCGGCATGCCGGGGAGTCGCAGCCGCCGGGGCAGCCCCGCCGGCCCGGACGCCTGGCCGGGGCGCTTATCGGTGTCCCGGCGCGGCAGGCGCACACTCTGCTGCCCGGTCTCATCCTCGCCGCGGCGCTTGCGGCAGTGAGCATGTGGCTGAGCGATGTCATCGGCCTCCAGCTCCTGAACCTCGAGACGTCGCCGGTGTCGGCGGTCATGACGGCGATCGTCCTGGGGCTCATCATCAGCAATGTGGTGCGCCTGCCGGCGTGGCTGACACCGGGGCTGAGCTTTGCCGTAGGGAAGGTGCTGCGCCTGGGCATTATCTTTCTGGGGATCCGGCTGAGTCTCACCGAGATTGCGCGGCTCGGGGCGCTGGGCGTACCAATCGTGCTCGGGTGCATTCTCGCGGCGCTGGCGTTCACGCTCCTTCTGGCGCGGCTCATGGGGCTGCCCGGGAAGCTCGCCACGCTGATCGCCGTGGGCACATCGATCTGCGGGGTCTCGGCCATTGTGGCGACGGGGCCCGCCATCGACTCCCGGGAGGAGGAGGTCGCCTACGCGGTCAGCGTGATCACCGTCTTCGGCATCATTGCCACGGTCGCCTATCCCTACCTTGCCAACGCGATCTTCGCCGGCGACCCGACCCGGGCGGGCCTCTTCCTGGGCACCGCGGTCCACGACACCTCCCAGGTCACCGGCGCCGCCCTCCTCTACGCGGAGGTCTACGCCCGCCCGGCCGCCCTCAACGTCGCCGTCGTGACCAAGCTGGTCCGCAACATCTTCATGGCCCTGGTCATTCCCTTCATGGCCTACGCCTACAGCCGCAACGCCGCGGAGGCCGAGGCCGGCAAGGGCTCTTCCTCCGCTTCATCTGAGATCGATGCTCACGGCGCCCCCGCCTCTCCGGGACCTACCGCCGCATCGGATGCGGCGACCCCCGGAACCGATGGGGCGGCCGCACGTGACGGGGCCTCCTCGCCCGACGCGGCCACCGCCGCAGCGTCGCCGGGCGGTCGCGCGGCGCCCGAAGCGACCTCCCCGCCCCGGAAGCTCCGCATCGGCAAGTTCTTTCCGCTGTTCATCCTGGGGTTCATTCTCTTCGCGGTGCTGCGGTCGGTGGGGGATCTTACGCTCTCGCGGTCCGGCGCCGCCCTGGGACTCTTCGGTGCCGACGCGTGGACTGCACTCTACGGGAGCATTCGCAGCTGGGCGGTGAACTTCCTGGTGGTGGCCCTGGCGGGCGTGGGTCTGAGCACGCGCTTCCGCAAGCTCAAGGAGCTCGGCTTCAAGCCCTTCCTGGCGGGCCTGGGCGCCGCGGTCGTGGTAGGCGCCGTGAGCTATCTGCTCATCTCACTCCTCGGCCGCTTCGTCACGGTGGTGTGAGGCCGGGCGAATCGCGACGCGCCGCGATGTAAGCGGCCGGCCGCAGGTTTCCCCAAGGTTCGGGCCACTTGTCACACCTCGGCGCAGTTGACCGTGCGGTTGCGGCCGTTCTGCTTGGCCTGGTAGAGGGCGCGGTCGCTGCCGGCGACCAGCGCGTTCGGTGAGCCGCCCGCCTCCGGGGAGACCGTGCAGATGCCGGCGCTGACCGTGACGGTGGAGGCGACGTCGGAGGCGTCGTGGGGAATCCGGATCTCCGCGACGGCGGAGCGAATGTTGTCGGCCACACGGTGGGCGCCGTTATCATCGACATTGTGAAGGAGAACGGCGAACTCCTCCCCGCCGTAGCGGGCGACCACGTCGTCGGCCCGGGCGACCGTGCCGGTAATGGCCGACGCGACGCTCTTGAGGGCGGCGTCCCCTTCGGGGTGGCCGTAGGTGTCGTTGAACTCCTTGAAGCGGTCAATGTCCACCATGATGAGTGACACCGAGTTGCCGGCCTTGAGGGCGCGGTTCCAGGAGTCCTGCAGTCGCCAGTCGAAGTAGCGGCGATTGTACACTTCCGTCAGGGGATCGGTGACGGACATGTGCCCCAGGAGACGATTGTCGTTCTGCAGGCGCGTGCGCTGACTGTCGAGCTTCTCCACCTGTTGTTGCAGGATTCGACGATCCCGGAGTCGAATGACGACAAAGCCGACAAGAACCAGGAAGCTCCCGTAGAGCAGGAAGGCCCACCAGCGCATGAAGGGCGTACGGTCCACCGTCACCGTAAGGGTTGCCGGGGTGTCGCTCCAGACGCCGTCGTTGTTGCTGCCCTCCACCTGAAAGGTGTAAGTGCCGCCGGGGAGGTTGGTGTAGGTGGTGAAGCCGCGAGTGCCGCTGTCGATCCACTCGGGATCGAAGCCGTCCATGCGATAGCGGTACCGGTTGCTCCGGGGCGCCTCATAGTCCATGGCGACGAACTCGAAGCTCACCGACTTGTCGCGATACGAGAGCTCAATGGTATCCCCGTTGAAGGTCTGGCCCTCCGGCGTCTGGTCGCGATCCATGACGCTCACGCCGGTTATCCTGACCCGGGGTTCGTGAGTGTTCTCCGACAGCACCGTATCGGTGATGGCCGTCACGCCGTGGGTTCCTCCGAACCAGAGCGTGCCGTCGGGATCCTTCACGGATCCGGCGTTGAACTCCATACCGCCGATCCCATCGTCTACTTCGAGATTGCTGAAGCTCTCGGTCTCCGGATCGAACACGGAGATGCCGAAGGTCGTGGCGAACCAGAGCCGGCCCCGGTCATCCTGTTGAATGGCAATGACGGTATTGTCCGCCAGACCGTCCCGGGTCGTGTAGTGGGTGAAGGTGTTGCGCTCCGGCTCGAAGCGGTTCACGCCGCCGCTCACCGTCCCGATCCAGAGCGAGCCGTCGTCGGCCTCGAAGAGGGTCCTGAGACTGTCCGTCGACAGCGTTCCCGGGGTCCCCGGTACGTGGAAGTAGCGGATCCACTCGCCCGTCGCCCGGTCAAAGCGGTTGAGACCGCGGTTCGTGGCAACCCAGATCTGGTTCCGGGAGTCCCGCAGGATGTCGTAGACCAGGTTGTCGCTCAGGCTGCCGGGATCATCCGGATCGTGAGGGTAGTGGGTGAAGGTCCCTTCCTCGCGGTTCCACCTGCTCACTCCGCGAGAGTAGGTGCCGAGCCAGAGCGAGCCGTCTGCGTCTTCTTCGACATCGTAGACAATGTCGTCAGGGATGGACTGGTCGGTGTCGGGGTCGTTGTAGAGTGCGGTGAAGCCGTCCGCCCGCCTGTTGTAGCGGTTGAGGCCGTCGTTCGTGCCCACCCAGAGCGTCCGGTTCGAGTCCTCGAAGATTGCCGTGACAATGTCGTTGCTGATCCTGCGCGGCGCCTCCGGTTCGGCGCGGTAGTGGACCATGGCGTTGCGCGTCGGATCCCAGCGGTTGAGACCGCCGTTGTAGGTACCGATCCAGAGATCGTCGTAGGAGTCGCGGTAGATGGCGGTGATCTTTCCCTGACTGATGCTCGTCTCGGTCTCCGGCTGGTAGTGGAAACGGAGGTAGTTGCGCTTGTTGCT
>CAZZIE010000105.1:0-6404 GCA_964654185.1 uncultured Spirochaetaceae bacterium
CGCCGCCCCCGGGCGATTAGAACGTCGCGTCAAGGACAACGACGTTGCTGAAGCCGGTGGCGTCGTGGGACTTCCAGATGGCTTCGGTCTGCAGACGGAGACGCAGGTTCTGCCGCAAGCCAATGGAGACTCCCGCAATGGCGCTTCCCTTGTAGCGGTCTTCCCGTGAGGGGTGGCCTGTAGCTTCACCGGTGCCCCCGACCTTGAAACTCCAGAGATCGTTGAGCCGATAGGTGACCTCGCCCCACAGGGCGGAGCTGATCTCGTCGCGGCTGTTCACGCTCCCGAAGTACTTCATCATGACGGTCCAGTCCTGGACGGGGAACACGCTCAGCCCCATGGAGGGAACAAGAAACCAGTAGTCCCGGGCGGGGTAGATTACGTACCGCGCGCCGTAGGTGGCAATGAACTCCCCGGTTTCGTGGGTTGTATCGAGTTGAACCTCGTGGGCAAATTGGCGCTGCGAGTCATAGCCGAAGGCGTATCGCCCAAGCGTGTAGGTCCCGGGCGCCCACACGACGACCGGAGCCGCCGAGATGGTGCTTTCGTTGACCGGTTCGGTGGAATCCGTGAAGTTGGCGGCGTCCTCTCGCTGGATCTTCACCTCCAGGCCGAACTCGTCGGTCAGATTCAGGAGCAGTACCTGGTTGATGTTCGTCTCGACCGCTCCGTCAAGGAAGATGTCCAGGCTGAGGCTCGAGATGTTTCGAAAGCTGATACCCTCTTGCGCGGAGAGGGTACCGGCAGCAAGTAGAAGGGCAATCAGAACGACACATATTCTTCGCATTTTGATCTTCTCCTTCGGGTCATGAGGAGCGGACGGTAGGCGCGTTTGCAAAGCCCCGCCGAACCATGGTTCCCCAACCCGTCTTTTGTCTGAGCACGCTGATGTATGCACGAATGCGCAGGAACGACGCGAACTGTCGGTACCCGAAGTTCTCTGCGATTGACAGGAGAACGGCCCCGATCCGATCACGAAGGGGGAATCGCCGCATGGTGTCCTCTGCCAGCAGCATTGAGGCAGTGGACACCAGAACGCCAAGTGGCACCGCGACGGCAAAGACAACCAGAAGCACGCTCCAGGCGACCGCACCGGTTGCCGCTGCGAGGATCAGGAACAGCAAGCCCTGCACCTCGATCCAGGGCCCCAGGAGCTCGAAGACACCGTAGAACGGGAAACCGATCAAGCCCATGTTCCCGTAGTTCGCGTTGCCGAACAACCGTCGATGGAACCACATGGTATCGATCAGTCCCCGCTGCCAGCGGTCACGCTGATTTGCCAGGATCCGAGGCTTCTCCGGCACTTCCGTCCAGCAATTGGCGTTGTGAGCGTAGTGGACGGCGAAATGTTTCCCGGACTTCCGAAGCTGCCGGGATACGCGGACGACAAGCTCCATGTCCTCTGCGACGGTGTCCTTTCCAAGGAGCTCCGCCCCGGTCAGGTATCCCCGCGCGTCGACGACGTCACGCTTTCGAAAGAGACCGAACGCACCCGAGATGATCATGAGCGACCCCAGCCGCGCCCAGCCGGTTCTGCCGGCCATGAAGGAGCGAATGTACTCCACAGCCTGAAATCGTGCCAGCAGGTTCCGGGGAAGACGGCGCGCTCCCAGAACCCCGCGGTCGACGGAGCATCCGTTTACCGGGAGGACGTTGCCGCCGGTGGCAACAACAGGGACTTCCGAATCGATGAAGTGGGCGGTCATGTGCAGCAGCGCGTCCCGCTCCAGAATCGAGTCGGAGTCTATGGCGGCGAAGTAGTCCTTCCGCGAAACGTTGATCCCGGCATTGAGGGAGTCCGCCTTGCCTCCATTCTTCTTGTCGACGACAAGGAGCTCGGGAATCGCGGGATTACGGTAGAGTCCCCGGAGGGGCTGCGTCCTCAGATACGAGTGGACGAAGACATCGACCCGCTCCAGCTCAAAATGGTCTATCAGCGACTGCAGTGTCGCGTCGGTAGAGCCGTCGTTCACCACAATCACCTCGAAGTCCGGATAGCGAAGGTTCAGCAGCGAGTTGACGTTCTCCACAATGGTTGCCTCTTCCTTGTACGCCGGGACGATGATCGAGATCGCCGGCAACATGTGCGGACGGAAGAGCATGGATAGCGGCTTGATGGCGAAGTTCCGACGCTGTCTGTGCGCCTCCAGCGCGGCAAAGACCAGCAGGAGCGCGTAGGAGAGGTTGAGCACTCCCGCGTACCCCCCGAAGCCCCAGAGAAAGAATCGCAGGTAGCCTGCGCCAAGAGCCAGCACATCCAGGCTGCGCCCGTCTCCAAACCACCATGCAAACCACCATGAGACATAGCCGGCCAGAGGCAGCGCCACCGTCGCGACAATCACCAGGATTACCGTGCGCCGCCGCACGACCTCACCGCGCCGCTCTCCACGCTCCGCATCGATCTCTTGCCGGCTGATGCCCAGGGCGTCCTGAACCGTCGCCTTGGCATACCAGCTGAACTCCCGACGGAGCGCATCGTTGTCGCGGATGTATGGCCCAATCGCGCCGGCGATGACCCGGAGCGTCTCCTCATCATCGTTGCGGTTGAGAAAGGCCACAATGCCTCCGGTCCACCCCTCCTGCAGGAGGAAACCGAGGAGCCCGATCATTGCGTCTTCCCGCGTTCGGAGGAACCGTTCGAGGAGGTACTCGGTCTTCAGGGCAATCACGACCAGGAAGCGGCGTCGCACCTCGTCGCTGTCTGCGCGGGCATACGCCCTCAGGACCTCCGCATACAAGTGAGGCGCACGGCGTACCATCTCGGAAAGGGCAAGGACCGCGCTCTTCTGGGTTGCCGGATTCGCCACTTCCTCGGCGACCCGATCGAGGGCGTGACGACTTGGATACCTGGAGAGCGCCTCCAGGGCCAGGTTGGCCGTAAGCCGGTCGTCGGAGTCTATGAGCGCCTCCACCTCCGGAAGCGTCGCGAAATGGCGGAGATACGTACGTACTGCAATATGCCGCACCGCGGCGAAGGAATTATCCATCTGTCGGACGACGTACGACCTGGTCTCGCTGGTTGGGAATCGCCCCGCGAGATGGAGCAGAAGGAGCTCGATCTCGTATTCACTCCGGCGGCTCAGAAGCGGGAAATACTCCAGCGCTTCCGCTCCGAGCTCACCTATCAATCCCTGTACTCGCTGCTGATACTCCCGGCGTGCCCCGGCCAGGGAGTCCACGATTGTCGGAATGGCGGCGGGATATCCCAGGTGAACGAGTGAGTGGACGATGTGAAGCCGCACCGAGTCATACGGTTCGCGCTCGAGCGCGAACACCAGCGCTCGCATGGCGCTTTCCGTTCCAATGTAGCCCAGGTAGATGGCCGCCCGGGTGCGGTGCCAGCGGCGCCGGCCCATAACGTCATGGAGCAGACGCGTTTCCCGACCGGAATCAATGAGAGCGCGCGTTACCTTGGCGCGCATGCTTTCCGGAAGATCCACCGCGTCCCGAAGATCCATGTACGCTCCCATGAACGCATCCAGACCGCGCTCAACGGCGCCTCGTACCTGAGCGACCGTCGCCGTGTGGAGCGCCACACGAAGGAAATCCCGAGCCCAGACTTCGCGCTTCTCCTGACGGCGCCACAACAGCGCACGAACGCTCTGCGCAACCAGGACAGAGATGGTGAGGGCGAATACTGCGGCAAGGACAAGAAGTCCGGCGGTGAGTCCCACTAGAGCCCACTCCCTCCCGTCAGGTTACGCAGAAGCCCGACGAGCTCGACCATGGAGAAGGGCTTCTTCAGATAGTGGTTGATGCCCAACCGCAGCGCCTTCTGGATCAACTCATCGTCCTTGCGATGGCTGATGACGATGAAGGGGATGTCCGTGAGCTCCGCGCTGTGACGCAACTCGTTTCGGAGCGCAAAGGCGTTGAGCTTTGGGAGAAGCACCTCCGTCACAATTGCGTCCGGGCGGATCTGAGATATGACGTCGAGCGCCTCCTGTCCATCCGCAGCCGTGATGACCGAGTACCCCTCCTCGCCGAGCAAGCGGCTCAGAATCTCCAGATACGGCGCATCAGGATCTGCGAAGAGAACGCTCGCGCCACCCTCGAGGGCGCCTATGCCTTCCGGGTCGGTATAGCAGACGGTGTTTTGCCCGCTCTGTTGCGCCACTCGCACCCGTGTCGCCGCGGCGCGCTCGAGCCGTGTCAGACGGTCATCCGGGGTCTCGCCCGCGACTTCGGTCGTTGAAACGACACCTATCGAAACCGTCAACGCCTCGAGAAAGAGCGTGGATTGCGAAACCTCGTGTCGAATCTCTTCGGCAACCTCGCGGCCCCGATCGACATCCTCGTTCGGAATGATGTACGCGAGTTGAGGCCCCTCGTACTTGTAGACTCTGGCAGCCTTCTGGGAGCTCTGGGACAGCCGGAAGTTGCGCACGATGTAGGACACCGCATGCAGCGCCTGGTCGCCCCCGCTGCGCCCGTAGTTCGTGTTGATCCGCCGGATGTTGTCGACGGCAATGACGAGTATCGCTGCGGGTGCCCCGGGATCGCTCATCCGCCGGGAGAGGCCGGCGCGGAAGGCGTCCGGGCCAGGGAGGCCGGTCACGGGATCGCGGCCATCCGTCGGCAACCCTTCTGCTCCGATACCACTGGAGACATCCGGCTCCACCGTAGATGCCAGGGCCGCCGGCTCCGCCGGAGTCGCCGGGGCTGCGGGGGTCGTCGGAGTCGCCGGGGCCGCGGGGACCAACTTCCCGACCGGTTGCCGAGCGCTGCCCTTCTCGCCGGGAGATATCAGTTGGAGAACTCGTGCGGCCCGGGTCTCCCCGAGTTGCTCGAAGAGAGCCATCGCTCTATCCACGTCTACAAGCGCCGGCTCCCGTCGTTCCGCCAGCGCAATGAGACGCGCTCCCTCATCCTCTCCCAGAAGCGCCGAAAGGTAGATCCCGAGAGCGGCCACATCGCGGTCGGAATCCTGGAACGCATCCCGAAGGGTATTCTGCCAGTGTCGAACGCTGCCGCTGAGGGGCGCCCCCTTGCTGGAGAGCAGCCAGGAGACCGTGTCGGGATCCACGCCGGCTTCGCTGACCGCCCGGTCCAGTTGCTCCAGCACCAGGTTGTTCGACGCAACGCCGTGATAGGCGGCGACACTGGCCAGGAGGGATCCCGGCTCGCTCGACAGTGCGCCCGGTCCGACCGCCCCGAGTACCGCGCCGGTGAAAAGGGCCCCGGTAGAGGAGTCGTATGCTGCAAGGGCTCCGGGCTCAACATCGTCCAGACTGATGAGGTCAAGGCCGATTCGTTCGGCGGCCTCCTCGCGGTCCGCAGCGCCGTAGAGGGTGTGTGCCCCTGCCAGGCACGCCACCGGTGACCACCCGGCGACCACCTGAACATTGCGGTTCACGCCGCGCAACCACGACAGGAGCTCCTCACTCCGGCTGTCACAGAGGCGGGCGGACTGAAACAGCACGGTGATGGCCGGTGCAGAGGCAAGGCGGCCCCGCATCTGTTCGAGAGCCTCCTCATGGGAGGAGGGCCGAAAGGGATCGAGCAGGGTGAGGTGATCTCCCGTTTCGACGATGTACATGGAGCGAGGAGCGCGCGCCGGCTCCGGCGCTTCAGTCAAGGCGGTGATCCGGTCGGTGAGGTCGCGGATATGCATCACGGTTCGGGTACGATATAGAGGGACTGCAGCGGCCCCTCGCCCTGCCTCCTCTCGTGGCCCAGGCGGGTCCCGTTGGCATCTCTCAGTTCAATCTCGGCATTTGTGGGTCCATTGACCACCTGGATGACGATGCCTGCCGGCACGGGTCCCGCGTCCGACTCCAGAGTCACCACGACGTGGCCATCCTCGGCGTCTACCGGCACCGTCGTTGTGAGAGCTCCAACAATGAGAGCATGTGTGGTGATCACTGCATTCCGCTCCAGAAAGTCTCGCGCACGGCCTGGTTGTTCAGGACGCGCTCCGCCAGCACGTACCACCCCGTCGCGGCGACGCTGCGGTGGGTGGCGAACCAATGCGGGATCTCCCGGTCGGCGTACTGGAATCCGCCGTTCGGATGCCGAAAGGTCTCCATGTCGCGGAGGATCTCCGCGGCGCGCTCCGGGATGTCCGCTTTGGCGTACGCGGTCGCCACACCGAGTGAACCTTCGATCCAGATGGGGCCGGCGCTCGTCCAGGTCGCGTCGGCATCGCCCAGATACTGCTCCGCGATGTCTTCGTCCTCGTAGACCGGGAAGTCGCCGTAGGGAAGGTAGCCCCTCACGTCGCCGTGTGTTACCGCGAAGCGCCCCTCAGTTGTGTCCAGAAGCGCGGCGACCCGCTGGTTCCGCCGGCGTGCATGGTAGAACATGGCGGCCCAGGAAGCGGTGTCGAGAGGCAGGACGGTGTCGCGTCGACCATCGCCCTTGATTCCCTGGATGAGTTGACCCGCGTCGGAGCTCCACAACCG
>CAZZIE010000105.1:6504-14806 GCA_964654185.1 uncultured Spirochaetaceae bacterium
TCCGCAAGATTGCGTACCTGCCGACGCACCCGTTCTTCAGCCGGACCGAAGTCATCGGCACCGGTCATGCGGAGATAGAAGGTTGCAGCGTATCCCGCCCAGGCGACCGCGCCGGTTCGCACCAGCGCCCCGCCGGAGTCCTCCCTATTGGGCCACGCGTTATCCGTATTGTATGCGAACCAGAGCGTGCCGTCCCGGCGGAAGAGCCGGTTCAGGGTGAGAAGAATATCCTCGGCGTGGCGGTACTCTCCCGCCGCGGTGAAGGCACACGCCGCAACCGCGGCGTCGTAGGTGAAACTGCGCGCTCCCAGGGCGGCGTAGCCCGGAGCACTCTCCGGCATCTCATATCCAAGGGGCAGGTGACGCCTGCCCGGATGTGGATCCGGTACAACCTCGTTCGGAACTTGCTGTCCCTTGAGCCAGTCGACGGCGTCATGGGTCCAGGTCATGAGCTCATCCTTACTGCGCTCCTCCTGATCGGCGGCTTTCAGACTGCCTGCCACCGGCGCCAGCAGCAGGAAGAGAATGAGTACGAGTGTCTGCGTGGTAGCCCTGAGCGGGGAGCACGTCCGGAAGGAATTATGTCCCGGCACTGGCCCGCCTTCATTTGTGCAGAATATCAAGGATCCTGATTATTACCTCATCATTAACGTACGGATGCAGGGGCTGAACCGGCAACTGACCTGGGCACATCTGGCGTGGCTGACGTTGGTGGCTTCGGCAATGGCTATGTCGGCGCCGGTTGCAACGACCGCTGTGGTGCTGCCGGGGAGCAGACGCACTTCGGCACAACTCGAGGGCGGCGCAACCCGAACACTCGTACACCGGCCACCGGCCACGCGGCCACGCGGCCACGCGGCCACGCGGCTCGCCGTTTCCGTGCACCTCTCCTCGGCCATTATCAGGCCGCTGATCTGCGTTGACACCAACTGGCCGGACGAATAGATTGTGGAATACCTGCCCCGATAGCTCAGTAGGATAGAGCAACTGCCTCCTAAGCAGTAGGTCGCGCGTTCGAATCGCGCTCGGGGTAGTGTATTTTTTTCCACTGTAAAGACCTACGCACTCCTGAGGACCGCGGCGCCCGGCGTCCTTCGTGCCCTTGCCCTGTTACAACCCCTGCTCAATGAGCCAGGCAGTCAGGTCCTCTTCGCGGGCGCGTGCAGCCTGACCGTCGCCGGAAGGCTTTCCGAGCCGTTTCTCCGCGGTGAGGCGCCCATCAAGCATGAACAGAACTCGCTCGCTTCTCGAGGCAACCTTGATGTCGTGAGTTACGAGCATGATCGTAGTTCCCGCGTCATTGATGCGCTGCAGCAGCTCCATGATTTCCCCGGCGGACTTCGAATCGAGCGCGCCGGTGGGCTCATCCCCAAAAAGAATGTCGGGCTCGTTGATCAGTGCGCGGCAGATGCCGACCCGCTGGAGCTGGCCGCCGGAAGCCTGGGTGACCGCGTTGTCGGCGAGCGGGGCAATGCCGGTGAGCTCCATGAGCTCGCGCGCACGCTGGTCCACGAGCGTGCGCTCCTTGCCGGCGGTCAGGTAGCCCGAGAGGATTATGTTGTCGAAGATGGTAAGATTCTTCAGAAGGTGGATCTGCTGAAAGATGAAACCCATCTCGGTGAGTCTCAGCGCCGCGAGCTCCTTCTCGGAGAGACCGGCCAGCTCGCGCCCCTGAAAGAGGACGCTGCCCGCACTCATTCGGTCCATCCCGCAGATATTGTACAACAGCGTTGACTTTCCCGAGCCCGAGGGGCCCATGACCGCAACGAACTCGCCCTTCTCGATTTCCAGGTCTACCTCTTTCAGTACGGGCAGCTCGTTGTTCTTGCCGAGCGTGTAGCTCTTGCTCAGGCTTTCGGATTTCAGAAGTGCGCTCAATTCCATGCTCCTTATCCGGCAATTAGCGTTGAAATACTTCGGTCCTGCATTCGCGACAGAACACTCAGCGTGGTGATCGCGACGGCGGCCATGAGAGCAAGCGGCAGAAGGATGTACGCCTGTAACGGATCAATGACGAACTCGATCCGTGCGGCTCCCATGAAACTCCATATGAGACTCACGAGTCTCTGGCCAAGGGTGTTGGAGAACGCTACGCCGCTGCCTATACCGAGGAGCAGCAGAAGCAACGCGCTGGTGAGATACTGAAGCTTGATCGCGCGCTGAGAGAACCCAATGCTTCTCATGATGGCGATTCTTTGTGCGTCCTTGGCAATCAGCATCCGAAAGAACAGGGAAGTAATGAGAATCGAGACAATGAGACCAAGGCCCACCGCCCCGCCGGTCACGGTGCCGAGCTGGGAAATCGTGTTGCCGAGGGTTTGAGAGAGATAGCCCTCCAGATCGGTTACGCGGGCGTCCTGGAGTACTGCACCATACTCTCTCACTTTCTCCTCTTTCGCGACCCCGGAAACCAGATCCACGTTGATCGTGCGCGCAAGGACCCCATCCTTGTTATGCGGAAAGGTCGCCTTTGCGGTTCGTCCACCGTCCGTTATGTCCTGGTAGATGCCGACCACGTCAAGCTCTCGGCGCACACCGGAGCCTGTCGAAAGTGTAAGCGTGTCGCCGAGGTCCTTGCCGAGCTCCTGACCATTGAGATGAGACAAGGCGATCTCATCCTCCGCAGTCGGTGCGGCTCCCCGGAGATAATCCAGTGGAAACTGCGTCAGGTTGCCGGTCTCGACGGTGAAGCTTTCCCGTTCACCGTTGTCGTGGTGCAGGGTGAAGGTGGAAGTTGTCATTACGGCGAAGCGTTCCACCTGCTCATCCTCCGCAATTCGGGATACGACCTCACGGAAGCGCTCGGCGGATTCTCCGGACTGCCGCAGATCTATCCGGATGTCCGATTTGCCGATCCCCATGTAGGAGATGAACTCCGAAGAGCGCATGGTCGTAAGAAAGTGGAGCGGGACCAGGGTGAACGCCGTGGCGAAGAAGAACACGAGGGTCAGCAGTCCGAAGAGTCGGAATCGCAGCAGCGCATCTCGCACTCCAAGAATGAAATTCACGTTGAGGAGCTTCGCTCGGTGAAGGGGGATTGCGCGTCCCGGCCGGGGCGCCTCGCTCTGCGCGGCGGCCCGGAGCGCCTCCACCGCGCTGATTCGGTTGAACCTCCGAAGGACCAGACGTGCGGAGAGGTAGACCATCACAAACACGAAGCCTGCTGCGGCAAGGGGCACAACGACCTGAAGCGCCCCCGAAGGCGCCTGGCCGATGTAGCGCGCAATGTTTTCGCTCAGAAGTCGGGTCACCGGTCGCGAGGCGACGTAGCCGGCAAATGCCGCGACTCCGCCAATGACGAGGTACTTCAGGAGATAGATCCCTTTGATCTTCTTTGCGGGCATGCCTACCGCTTTCATTACCCCGATTTCCCGATAGTCTTCCTCGATGGTCGCGAGAATCGTGAAGCGAAGGCACAGTATCGCGATTAACATCAGGAGTAGACTGAGAATGATCACCACCATGGCCACGATGCCGCTACTGACCCCGTTGATGAGTCGAAATAGCTGTTGGTCGACTACCGGCCCTCGACTCGGAAGACCCGAAACCTCGTAATCAGCCGCAAAGGTGTCTATCCTGTTGGGATCGGAAAGGCGGAACTCAATGAGGTATTCGGTGTCGGAAAAGCGCTCGCGCAGTTGCCGATAGTCGTCCGGGTGCACCAGAAAACGCTTGGAGTGAACAATGGCGGGGTTCATCTGCGAGTCTCTGATAATGCTGGCCACCGTGAAGTCCCGGGAGAAGCCGTCGGTTCTCAGCGTGACGACGTCGCCCTGGTCGACACCTCGCGCCGCCGCGTAGTAGACCGGCACGCCGATTGTTCCTGACTCAACGCGGGCGACGGCGCCATCCTGATCAAGGAGATAGTCGAAGTGACTGCTCTGCGTCACGATCCCTATGTCCATGACACTCCCTGTCTCGCCGGCTTCCGAGCCGGGCAAGACGAGGGACGAGCCATCGACGGAGATCATGGTCACCACCTGCGTATTCGTTACCAGGTTGTGAGCGTCTCCCCATGCCTCAATGCGTGCCGGGTTGATCTCTCCCGTATGCATCTGGACGAAATGCGGCGTGGCCGCCTGTTCGAAGAGCCTATCCAGAGAGCCGCTCAAGTCGACAATGAGCCCCGCTCCCGAGGCCAGCAGCAGCGCAGAAAGGAGAATGAACGCAAAGACGGCGATCAGGGCGCCGAGCTTGCGGCCAATCTCGTTGCGCATGATTCGCGCAGAGATCATTGGTGATGTGCTCCTTACCGGGCACGGCGGGCAGATCGCCCGAGCGCCGTCGGTCCGCACTGTGCAGTACCAACGGACGGTCTGTCAATTCCAACTACCGATTCTCCAGAAGTGAACGCATGCCCGAAGCGGGAACACACGTGTGACCGGGGCTACTCGGTAAGGGGCCTCCGCTCATACTCACGCATCTCGCTCAGGACCGTGCAGCCCATCTTCTCGAAGAGCCGGAGCATGGCGCGGTTGGTTGCGCTTGTCCCGTCGTGGTAGGTGCTTGCTCCCTCCTGCATGAGCTGGGAGACGGCCCGGGCGTGAACATCGGCACCAAAGCTCTTTCCCCGGGCCTCCGGGACCAGCCCCATGAAGGACACGCTTCCCCAGACACCGACCTTGCAGTTCCGCCTAGCGATTCCCGGCAGCTCTGAATCGGGGCCGAACAAGTGCCGAGGCTGAGAAACGTACCGGCGTAATTCTGGAGACGCGGCTTGACTGGCACAAAACGCGACTGGCACGAAGAGGGACGCAAGCGCCCGGCCTGCGGAGGTCCGGCATTTCGAGCCGGGCAATCATGGACCGCATGAACTCTTCGAAGAATCGCGTGCGTCGCCGTAATGGTCACCGAGTTTTCTCGCTGCGCTGGTACTCGGTCCCATTCAATGGTGAACCGCACATCCCCAGCAATGGAGCGAAAGCGGCCCGGCTCTCCCGCGCCGGCAAGCTCATCGAGGATTGTGTCGAACACCGAAAAAAAACGGTGACACCGCCGCAGGACGGATCAATTGCAGGCCGACCTGAACACAAATCCCAATCCGCGCACGGTTTGCAGGCAGACCGGACGGGAAGGGTCGTCTTCAATGATGGAACGCAGCTCGTGGATATGCACGTAAATCGAGTTCGCGTTCGCCTCGGTCGATCCGTTCCAGATGCGCTCGTGCAGAAGCTCCTTCGAGAGGATCTGATCCGCGTTGCGCACAAAGAAGACAAAGAGGTCGAACACCTTCTTCCGCATTGAAAGGGGGATGCCGTTCTTTCGCACCTTGCCGCTTCGAAGATCCAGACGGAAAGGTCCGGCGTGGATTTCCTGTTCGATCGGTTGCCGTGGGTCGGGCCCCGCGGTGCGTCGTGGCGTGCTTCTGCGAAGCAGGCGCCTAACACGCCCCAGAAGCTCGGCAGGATCGAAGGGTTTGGTAACGTAATCGTCACACCCAGAGTCGAAGGCGCTGACCTTGACGTGTATCGAGGCGGTGGAGGAGACGATCATTACCGGTATCTCATCGTCCTGACGCCGAATGACCTCCAGCACATCCATTCCGTTTCCGTCGCCAAGTGTCAGGTCCAGGAGCACGAGATCAAAACAACTCTCTCGCAGCAACTCGAAGGCGTCGACCCGCGTGGCGGCCTCTGCAGTCGCATACCCTTCATCCCAGAGTGCGTGACAGATGAGCTTTCGCACGGGCTTGCTGTCCTCGATGACCAGAACTTCCGGAGGCTCGAAATTCGCTTCACTCATCTGCTCGAGACCGTCCGATGCCCAATCGCGCCGAGAGCGCCGATCTGAACGTCCGGACCGAGACTTCTTCCCGAACTCCAGAACACAAAGGACGCGCGACCAGAGGGTGCACGGTGGGCTCTCAGGGCTTCTGCGTTGCGACTCTGATTCATGAACACCGGAGGGGGTTCACAACGGAGTGAGGCTGTTTGGTGTGTAAGCATGTGTAATGGCAGTTAAGAGGCTTTCAGAGTCGCTGTCAAGGAGGCGCACCGGGGCGCTACGTGTCCGACCCGACTTCACGTGCCCACCCTGTTGGATCCTGACTGCCCATTATTCCAAAAAGATCATAAAAATAATTATCTCTTTTAAGATTCATTTAAGATCGCTCATTCAGGATGCGGCGTATTACCACATTCACATCTACAAGGAGATGGATATGACACGACGTATCGCAATTGCAGTCGCTGGACTGGCCGTTCTGCTGATTCTGGGTGCATGCGACCCGCTCCCTCCCTCCGATCTGGCCGCTGAGGATGGCTGGGCCGGGACCGGGGTGTACTCCCCGAACCAGAGCGAAACCGGGAACTTGCAGCTTACCTTCGATGAGGTAGCGGAAACCTATGAGCTCGTCTGGAAAGCGGACCTCGGGACCCAGAAGTACCTCACCACGAGCGGCACCTTCACCAGCGAAGGCGGGACGCTTACCCTCACCTGCGACAGCGCCGAGTGGGGCGTGAGCGCGAGCACGGACATGCCGTACTCCGAGATTAACCTCGAACGCGCCGAACTCGACGGCGTGGTGCCCCTGGAGGGTGAGAGCTCCGCATTCACCGGCGAAACCGGTCTGCTGGGCGCGACTCTGGACCTCACGCACGAGGAGAGCGGCACGGTTCTCAGCTTCATGAACCTGTAGGGCGCATGGCGGGGTCTTCCATGAACAACATGAACAAGCTGACAATGCTCTTCGTTGCGGGTGTTGCGCTTTTTGCCGGCTGCAGTTTCGACACTGAGCCACCCGGACCGGTCAGCGATCTGAGTGCAACGGTGTCCGACGAAAGTACGGCGGAGGTGACCGTTACCTGGACCGATCCCGTTGATCCGGACCTGGCGGATATCGAGGTCACCCTGAACTCCAGGAGGACCCTCGAGACCCCGGCCGGGGAAGAGAAAGAAACCTCGCTGTGGAGCGACTTCGGCAGCTACGAGGTTGTTGCCGTCGCCAGGGACGAAAGCGGCAACCGTTCCACCGAAGTCTCGACTGGGGTGACGGTGCCGGACCTTTCGAGCTCTGCGCAGGCTGCAACTTTCTCCACCGAGGCCAATACGGCTGTGGACGCTGGAAACATTGACGCCGACAGCACGGAATGGTGGGTCGTGGACATGTCGTCGAAGACGTCCACCAGCACGCTGGAGATCGAGCTCCTCGACGAGTCGGCGGACATTGACCCACCGTACACCGCCGACCTGGGATCTATTATCGTCTACAACGAGGCGGGCGAGTTCCTCGAGAGAGCCGACTTCTCCGCCGTTGAGCTGGAGGATGGGACCGACTACGATTCCTCCGAGCCGAGCGACGACGAAATCTTCTTCGTCGCAATCGGTAAGGCTGCGGGAGACTACGGCTACATCGTCTACGCAGAGTAAGTCTACCCAGCGTAAGGAAGTGAACGCCATCACCGGGCCGGCGCCCCTTGTCGGCCCGGTGTTCGGCATGGATCGTGCGGGATCACTTCGTGGAGATCCGTCACGGACTTCCGACCGCTGCAGCGCGCAGCGAATCTCGGCACGGTGATCACGCTCGTAGGTGCCGCTGCGTCACCGGCGCTCGCGACGCCGGGGCCTCCGCTCATACTCACGCATCTCGCTCAGGACCGTGCAGCCCATCTTCTCGAAGAGCCGGAGCATGGCGCGGTTGGTTGCGCTTGTCCCGTCGTGGTAGGTGCTTGCTCCCTCCTGCATGAGCTGGGAGACGGCCCGGGCGTGAACATCGGCACCAAAGCTCTTTCCCCGGGCCTCCGGGACCAGACCCATGAAGGACACGCTTCCCCAGGCCCCCACCTTGTGGGCAAAGAAGAGACCGACGGGCGCTCCTTCGTGATACGCAAGCTGGAGCCTGGAGGGATGGGCGCCGACGTCGCACTCGCTGAAGTTGTCTGCAAACGCCTTCGCCGGGTCGTCATACCCGTCCGGTGAGTCCTCGCAGGCGCGCGCGAAGACCCGGGTGAACTCCTCTTGGAGATGCGCCGAGTACTCCCGCCACTCCAACGCGCCGCGCTCCTCGAGGCGCAACTCGCCAATGGGATCCCGGAACTCTAGGCGATCGTCGCCGGCGCGGAAGCCGTGATCCGCAAGGGCGCGCTCGTAGTCCGGAAAGAGAGCGGGCTTGTCGATGCGGGAGTATACCGTCGCGGCGCCGTCGACCGCCGGGAGGAGGTGGTCCAGCATTGCGGTGAGATCTGCGTAGGTGATCCGCGCACCGTCCCGCTTCCTCAACTCGGTAAGGACGTACTCGTCCGGGCTGATCGGAAAGCACCGGAGCTCGCCGACGACGGACCCGGGCGCAGCGTCTTCGTCATGG